>CAZBCF010000013.1:0-18985 GCA_964490435.1 uncultured Bifidobacterium sp.
GACGATCTGCGTCGTCAGAGCCTGATGCGCGCATGTTGGTGAGCTTCTTCTCGCGGACCGGATTAACATCCATATCCTCGTTCCTTGCGTTCTCGCCAATGACCATACCTTCGTACACCTCAGAACCAGGCTCGACAAAGATTGTGCCGCGCTCTTGGAGTGATGAGAGCGCATAGGAAGTGACCATGCCGCGCCGATCAGCGACAAGTGACCCAGTGGGGCGGGTGAGGATCTCGCCATGCCATGGCTCGTACCCATCAAAGACGTGATGGAGCAGACCAGTACCGCGCGTCTCAGTGAGGAACTCAGTACGAAAACCAATGAGGCCACGTGATGGCACTCGATAATCCATGCGAATCCAACCAGTGCCATGGTTAGTCATCTGCGCCATCCGGCCTTTGCGACTTGCCATCAATTGGGTGACGATGCCAAGAAAATCCTCCGGCACATCGATGGTGAGTGATTCCATCGGCTCATTGAGTTTGCCATCAACCATCTTGGTGACAACTTGAGGCTTGCCCACAGTTAATTCAAAACCTTCACGGCGCATGATCTCAACGAGAACTGCAAGTTGCAGTTCACCACGACCTTGAACCTCCCATGTGTCTGGGCGATCGGTGGGCAACAATCGAAGTGAAACATTGCCTACTAACTCGGCATCGAGACGATTCTTCACTAATCGGGCGGTGAGTTTCTTTCCCTCTTGTCCTGCAAGGGGCGCGGTATTGATTCCGATAGTCATCGAAATAGAGGGTTCATCAACGGTAATGAGTGGCAGCGCTTTCGGATTCTCTGGATCTGCGAGGGTCTCACCGATTGTGATTGTCTCGAAGCCCGCGACAGCGATGATGTCGCCAGGGCCGGCGCTCTCGACTGATTGTCGTTCTAACCCATCGTTCATCAATAATTCGACAACTTTTGCACGTTCGATATTTCCATCAACTTTTATCCAAGCGACCTGTTGCCCCTTGCGAATTGTTCCTTGATGAATGCGGCAGATCGCCAAGCGACCTAGATATGGCGATGCATCAAGGTTTGTTACTTGTGCCTGAAGGGCAGCGCCTTCGGTATAGGTGGGAGCCGGAATAGTGTTATAGATAGTCTCGAAAAGTACATCGAGGTTGCTCTCGCTGGGCATGCCACCATTCTCTGGTCGCTCAAGGCTTGCCCGCCCTGCTTTAGCGCTGGCATACACGATCGGAAAATCGATCTGTTTCTCATCGGCATCCAAATCCAAGAAGAGTTCGTAAGTCTCATCAACTACTTCGGCGATTCTCGAGTCGGGACGATCGACCTTATTAATAACAAGGATTACCGGGAGATTCTTTGAGAGCGCTTTGCGGAGAACGAAGCGGGTCTGTGGCAGCGGGCCTTCGGAAGCATCGACCAGAAGAAGTACGCCATTGACCATCTCGAGGCCGCGCTCGACCTCACCCCCGAAATCTGCGTGGCCAGGGGTATCGATGATGTTGATGGTTTTATCACCTCGCTTGATTGCGGTGTTCTTGGCAAGAATGGTGATTCCCTTTTCACGCTCGAGATCCATCGAATCCATTACGCGATCGTCGCCTTCGCCCTTCTCTTTGTGGGCAGCGAAAGCGCCAGATTGCCAGAGCATGGCATCGACCAAGGTCGTTTTGCCATGGTCGACGTGGGCGATGATGGCGATATTTCGCAAATCTTCGCGTTTACTAGAATTATTCAAGAGATACCCATTTCGTAGGGGTCTAGATTAGGTTCCAGCACGCAGATTTGTCGAATCGCCACATCGTGAATAGATAGAAAAGAAGGAAGAGACAAGTGATAAGAGTTGGCTTTATCGGTGGTGGTCTTGATTCTGCAATTGGCAGAGCACACTTTGGGGCAATAAATATTGATCGTAAATATTCGCTCGATGCTGGAGTTTTTAGCATTGAAAAGAAAGTCAATATTAAATCTGGTGAGTTTTATGGTGTTGATCCAACCCGAGTTTATAGTGACATCTCTGAATTAATTGAGGTAGAAAGCAAGAAACTCGATGCCGTGATTGTGCTCTCTCCCACACCGCTCCACTTCGAACATATAAATCTGCTCCTCGATGCACACATCCCAGTAATCTCCGAGAAGGCTCTCTGTACCAATAGTCATGATGCCGCGGTGATTGCAGAACGCATTGATAAGGAGAGATGTTTTCTCTCGGTAACATTTACTTACACCGGATACCCGATGGTGCGAGAAATCAGAGAGATGATTACAACGGGTTTCTTAGGCGAATTGATCTCTTGCCAGATAGAAATGCCTCAAGAGAGTTTTATTCGCTCAAGTAGTACTGGTGCATCGCCAACACCACAATCGTGGCGCCAGCTCGACTATGAGATTCCCAGCGTCACGTTGGATCTAGGTACACACGTCGTTAACCTGCTCGAGTTCATCACAGGGAATCAAGTAAGACGTGTTTCTGCAATCGCTAAACATTCAGGCGAAGTCGCAAAGTTGATTGACAACGTTTTTGCTATCGGGGAACTTCACAACGGAACACCTATCAGCCTCTATTGGAATAAATCATCGCTTGGAAAGCGTAACGGGCTGGCGTGCACTATCTATGGCAGTAAGGGTGCAATATCGTGGGCACAAGAAGATCCAGAAAACTTGCGCTATGTCGGAAAAGATGGCGCTATCCAGATTATCGACCGAAGTCACTCGATGATTTCGGTCGCATCAGAGAGTCGATACCAACGTTTTAAAGTCGGACACCCAGCAGGTTACATCGAGGCATTTGCCAATCTCTATCTCGACATTGCTGATGATCTGGCTAGGTATAAATCAGGAGAAAAATTCGACAACCCATATACCCATAGCGCAACTAATTCAGTAGCTGGGCTGAGAGTTTTAGAAGCAATCCACCAAAGCGCAAGCGCCAAAACGTGGGTAGAAATCAAACGTTAAATCGAAATTCGACGACATCGCCATCGTGCATGATGTAATCCTTGCCCTCCATGCGTACCTTGCCTTTAGTGCGCGCCTCTGCCAAAGAGCCAGCAGCGACAAGGTCATCAAACGAGACGACTTCAGCTTTGATAAATCCTTTTTGGAAATCGGTATGAATAACACCAGCCGCTGCTGGAGCGGTATCTCCTTTATGAATAGTCCACGCCCGCGCCTCTTTTGGCCCAGCAGTGAGATAGGTCTGCAGGCCTAAGGTATTAAAACCTACTCGAGCAAGAGTTCGTAACCCTGGCTCTTTCAAACCAATAGATTCAAGTAGCTCTAACGCATCGGCTTCATCGAGCTCTGCTAAATCGGCTTCAGTCTTTGCATCGAGGAATATCGCTTCGGCCGGAGCGACTTGAGCACGTAACTTCTTTTTCAAATCCTCATCACCAAGTTCAGTTGCATCGACATTGAAGACGTAAATAAATGGTTTTGCAGTGAGCAGATGTAATTCTTTGAGTAAAGATTTGTCGAGCGAGGTTGCCGATATCAAGGTGCCCTCTTTCAAGGCAGATTCGGCTCTCTTTATCTCGTCAATCTCTGCGGCACGCTCCTTGTTCTGCCGCGCCTCTTTTTCAAGACGTGGTAACGCCTTTTCGATTGTCTGTAGATCGGCGAGCGCAAGTTCGGTATTAATGGTCTCGATGTCAGAGAGCGGATCAACTTTTCCATCGACGTGCACGACATCGCCATCGTTGAACACGCGCACGACTTGGCAGATTGCATCGGCTTCACGGATATTTGCAAGGAATTTGTTACCTAGGCCCGCTCCTTCGGATGCGCCTTTGACTATTCCAGCAATATCAACGAAGGAAACTGATGCCGGAATGATTTGTTCGGAATGGAAAATCTTGGCTAGAACCGCAAGGCGATCATCGGGCACCCCGACCACCCCGACATTCGGCTCGATGGTGGCGAATGGATAGTTGGCCGCCAGGACCTGGTTCTTGGTCAAAGCATTGAAAAGGGTGGACTTACCCACATTGGGCAGGCCGACGATTCCGATAGAGAGGCTCACAACTAGAGCCTACGGCCCTTTGTCAGCCCTGCCTGACACGATTGCACCATGGACTTCAGCACTGCCGCCTCCCTAGCCATCGGCGCCCTCGTCGGTCTCCTTCTTGGAGTGGCGATCACATACTTATTAACGCGGCGCGAGAGCGCGCTCTATCGCGCCCAACTCGAAGCCCAGAGCCAGCACAGCGCTACCTCGGTTGAAGCGACCGCCCGAATCGATGAACTCTTGCGCGCTATGAACAACGGAGTGGCGCAGCTCACCGAGAAGACACAGGCGGCCGAACTCAAACGTGCCGAAGTCGAAGCGCAGATCAAAGAGCAGATAAAGAATATGAGCGAGAAGAACGAGCGACTTGTGCTCGAGACAGCAAAACTCGCTGGTGCGCTCTCGAAGGCCCAGAGTCGAGGGCAGCTCGGCGAGGCGCAACTTGAGATGATCCTCGAAAGCTCAGGATTGAGTGAAGGAATACATTTTGAGCGGCAGGAACATCGCGTCACCGAAGGTGAAATCTCCAAACCCGATATCACCATCAAACTTCCTGGTGGAACCGAAATATTCGTCGACTCCAAATTCCCCTTCGATCGGTTCTGGGATGGTATCGGCGCTGATGATTCTGGAGAGCGCGCAACATTAATGGCAGCGCATGCAAAAGATCTCCTCAATCACATCACTACATTGGCAAAACGTGGTTATCACACAAGTGGTGCATCACCTGATTTTGTCGTGCTCTTTGCTCCCTTCGAATCGATTCTCAGCGAAGCCCTCGAAGCTGATCCCCTCCTTTTACAGAAGGCCTTTTCCAAAAATGTCGTCCTTGCAACTCCTACTACGATGCTCGCGCTACTGCGAACGATTGCCTATGGATACTCTCGACATGATTTGGCGCGCAATGCGGATGAGATTCGAAATCTCGCCGGTGAACTTCTCAAGCGTGTCGGGAAGGTCCATGAACGAATCGAGAATCTTGGCGATCGTTTGAAAGCCACCGAGCGAGCCTTTAATGAGTTGGTTGCCTCTGCGGAGAATCACCTTCTCGTCCCCGCGCGAAAGATGGGCAAGTTAGGTGCACCGACGAGCAAAGAGCTCACTGGAATCACACCGCTTGAAAGCGAGATTCGCGCGATTGCAACCAGTGAAAGTGGCGGCGGTGATGATGAATTAGACTTCCATCACGAGGAGAAAAAGTGAAATCTGGTGAATTGCACGTGGCCGGGCGCCCGATAATCCAAGGGCGCGGCCTTACCTCGCCTGGAATCATCGCCCTCTACATACTCGGACTCTTTCTCATACAAACAATCGAAAATTTCATCTCAGGTCAGCCGGGGCGACTCACTGGAATTGTGTTGCTTCTGCTCTTCGTAGCCGCTGTTCGCTTAGGTCGCACTGGAACGCTCTTCACTGCAGTTGTCACTCCACCACTTGCACTCACTGGCACATTGCTTTTCGCTACTATCGTGAGTAAGGGTTTTGCTCTGACCTCATTGCTAGTAGCGCTTGTATCAAACCTCGCCCGGCTAGCACCGTGGCTCCTGCTCACCGCACTCGTAAGTTGGGGATACTTCTTTATCGCGCAACGACGAAGCGCTATTTCAAGCCAGCAGCCTTCAGATCTTTCCTGAGCTCGGGAGGCATTGAGAAGAGCAGGTGCTCCTCGGCCTTTGTCACGACCTCAACTTCGCTAAATCCATATTCACTCAATGTGGCGAGTAACTCTTCTACCAAGATCTCAGGCACTGATGCGCCACTGGTCACCCCGACTGTGCTTACCCCTTCAAGCCACTCGGGTTTCATTTCGTGTGCGTAATCGATGAGGTAAGAGGCACGTGCGCCACTCTCTAGCGCAACCTCTACAAGGCGAACAGAATTGGAAGAGTTTCGTGATCCCACGACCAGGACGAGATCACTTTGTGGCGCAATCTCTTTCACTGCAAGTTGGCGATTCTGCGTGGCATAACAAATGTCATCACTTGGTGGATCATTAAGGAGTGGAAACTTCTCCTTGAGCGACTTCACCGTGCTGAGCGTCTCGTCGACGCTGAGTGTGGTTTGCGAGAGCCAAATCAATTTACTCGGATCTTTGATCTCTAATTTCTCGATATCTTGAGGTTTGTCGATGAGTTGGACATGGTCGGGCGCCTCGCCCGCCGTCCCTTCGACCTCTTCATGCCCCTCATGTCCGATGAGCAGAATCTGATAATCCTCGGCAGCGAATCGACGCGCCTCTTGATGGACCTTGGTCACAAGTGGGCAGGTGGCATCGATGGTCTTGAGATTTCGCGATTGTGCACTTTCATGTACCGCTGGCGAGACGCCATGTGCGGAGAAGATGACCGTAGCGCCCTCTGGAACTTCATCGGTCTCATCGACAAATATCGCACCACGTTTCTCGAGAGTTTCGACTACATGCTTGTTATGAACGATCTGCTTTCGAACGTAGACCGGAGCACCGTAAAGATCTAGAGCCTTCTGGACAGTGACCACAGCGCGATCCACCCCAGCGCAATAGCCGCGCGGCGCTGCAAGAAGCACTCGTTTGGCCGGCATAGCCCTAGCCTAATCGCTCGCGAGCCGCTGCGCCTTCGCTTCGGAACTCTATTGATTACGCTTACATCATGATCGAGAGTAGTTCGGAGGAGCCGCTTCCAGTTCGCGTCGTCTCTGAGTCGATTGGGGAATATATCGGTCGCCTTGGCCCTGTCTGGGTCGAGGGTGAAGTTGCCGAAATCACGCGCCGACCAGGGTCGCAGATGGCATTCATTCGCCTCAAAGATACGAGCGTAGATATGTCGCTGCAGGTCACTTGTCATAGATCGATTCTGGAGGCGATAGATCCACTACCTGACAATGCGCGCATCGTCGCGTATGCACGGGTGAATTGGTACGCGGTGCGTGGCACGCTCTCTCTATTAGCGCGCGAAATCCGACAGGTTGGTCTTGGTGAGCTACTTGCTCGGCTAGAACAATTGAAGAACCTACTTGCTGCCGAGGGTTTATTTGCATCCGAGCGCAAGCGTGCGCTGCCCTTTTTGCCGCGTCGAATTGGGCTCATCTGTGGTCGCGCGAGCGCCGCTGAAAAGGATGTAGTCGACAATGTTCAAAGACGCTGGCCTGGGATGCAATTCGAGATCCGAGAGGTGGCAGTTCAGGGCAGTACTGCTGTCGTCGAGGTCTCACGGGCGCTGCTCGAGCTAGAGCAAATCGAGGAGGTTGATGTCATTATCGTGACGCGAGGTGGCGGATCATTCGAGGACTTACTCCCCTTCTCCGACGAGTCTCTCATCCGATTGGTCGCATCGCTCACTACGCCAATCATCAGCGCGATTGGACATGAACAAGATGCTCCACTTCTCGATCTAGTCGCCGACCTACGCGCATCCACACCGACTGATGCGGCTAAGCGAGTGGTGCCAAGTCTGGTAGAAGAGGTCGAACGTTTGGCACATCTACTCAATAGGTTAGAGGCGCGGATGAGTTCAATAATCGACTTGGAATCATCGAAAATCTCCGCATTAGTGAGCAGGCCGGTGCTGAAAGATCCCACCACTTTGATCACTATTCGACGCGAAGAGGTTAAGGTCATGTGCAGCGACTCTAAGAAGGCAACGACCGCGCTGATTAAAGAAGCCCGTGGTGAAATCAAAGAGCTCAAGGCGCAGATCACTGCGCTCTCGCCACTGTCAACGCTGAAGCGCGGATACGCAGTGATTCAGAAGAGTGGAAAACTAGTGGCAGATAGCAAGATAATCGAGCCATCTGATGAACTCGATGTGACTCTCGCAAAAGGTGAATTGACCGTATCAGTTCTGAAAAAGCGGGCAGGGAAAGGAAGATAATGGCCGAGAAGAAGAAGCCCACGTACGAACAGGCGCGCGATGAACTCACCAAAATCGTTGCCAAGTTAGAAGCAGGTGGCGCGTCACTTGAGGATTCGATTGCGCTCTGGGAGCGTGGCGAGGAATTGGCGAAGATATGCAATGAATGGCTTGATTCTGCGAAGGCGCGGCTGGAGCGGCACGATGAGGGAGGTAAAAGAGACAAGGGAGATAAATGAGATGTGCGCCATAAGCGCAATCAACTAGAGGAGCGTATTCTTTTACATTATGAGCCCGATGAATCCTGAGTTCTCCTACGAAGATCTCTTGCCGCTTGGCCATGACGAGACCGAATATCGGTGCATCACGAGTGAGGGTGTGACCACGACCGAGGGCGCTGGCCGAACTTTTATCACTGTGACGCAAGAGGCGCTTCGAAAGTTAACTGAAGAAGCGGTCCACGATATCCAGCACTACCTTCGCCCAGCACATCTTCAGCAACTACGTAACATCATCGATGATTCAGAGGCCTCACCAAATGATCGTTTCGTTGCACTTGACCTCTTAAAGAATGCGAATATCGCGGCCGGCGGAATTCTGCCGATGTGCCAAGACACCGGAACTATGTTGGTGATGGGCAAGCGTGGCCAACACGTTCTCACCGAAGGTCGAGACGAAGTAGGTATCGCACACGGTATCTACGACGCGTACACTCGATTGAATCTCCGTTACAGCCAAATGGCACCCATCACTATGTGGGAAGAGAAAAACACTGGAACCAACCTTCCTGCGCAGATTGAGATTGCGGTTGATACCAAACATCATGATGAATACCAGTTGCTCTACATCGCAAAAGGTGGCGGAAGTGCGAATAAGAGTTTTCTCTATCAAGAGACGAGAGCAATTCTCAATCCGCAAGCGCTACTCAAATGGCTAGAAGAGAAATTAATCTCTCTCGGAACATCGGCATGTCCGCCCTATCACTTAGCCGTGGTAATAGGCGGCACAAGTGCCGAACACACATTAAAGACCGCGAAACTAGCAAGTACTCGGTACCTTGACACTCTCCCCTTGCGCGGAAGCGCATCTACAGCACACGGTTTCCGCGATATCGAGTTAGAGGCGGAAATTCTCGAACTAACTAGAAACATCGGTATCGGGGCACAATTTGGCGGGAAATATTTCTGCCATGATGTCCGGGTCATTCGGCTACCTCGACATGGCGCCTCGCTGCCCATTGCGATTGCAGTCTCATGTTCAGCCGATCGACAAGCGCTGGCGAAGATCACTCGTGAGGGCATTTACCTCGAAAAACTTGAGCGCGATCCGGCCCGATTCCTGCCAGACACCACAGATGCACAACTCCATGATGACGTGGTTGCTGTCGACCTCAATGAGCCAATGGCCGAGATTAGGGCTCAACTCTCGAAATACCCGGTAAAAACCCGGCTTTCGCTCACGGGCACCTTGGTGGTCGCTCGCGACCTGGCCCACGCCAAGATAAAGGAGCGGCTAGATAAGGGCGAGCCACTGCCTGAATATTTCAAGAGCTCTGCGATCTATTACGCAGGCCCGTCCAAGACTCCCGAAGGGTACGTCTCAGGATCCTTTGGTCCTACCACAGCAGGGCGCATGGATTCATATGTCGAACAATTCCAACAAGCTGGTGGTTCACTGATTATGTTGGCTAAAGGAAATCGATCGAGCGCAGTTACCAACTCATGTAAGAAATTTGGTGGTTTTTATCTTGGTTCAATCGGTGGCCCTGCGGCGCGACTTGCTCAAGATTGCATCAAAAAAGTCGAAGTTATTGACTATGCAGACTTGGGTATGGAGGCGGTATGGAAAATCGAAGTCGAAGATTTTCCAGCGTTTATCGTTGTCGATGACAAAGGAAATGATTTCTTCGCCGAGCGCGAGAAACTTGTGACGATAGGAAAGAAGCCCAGTTAGCAAGTTAAAAAATTAGCAAGTGGAGCACCCGTAAAAATCTTTCTAGTACTTATCGTTGATTGTTAGTACATTTTAGTGCGGTAGAAAGTATTCAACGCTTTACACGGAGTTCCGTAACGAACATCGATGTAGCGTAAACCCCACAATATTTGTGTGACTGGATTCTTGCGCCAATCACTTCCCATGTATTCGTATTTCGTCGCAGGATATGCCTGCGGAATTCCATGCGCACCGGTGCGTTTGTTATGCGAGGTATACGTCCATTGGCTCTCTTTGATCCACAACTTATCTAGGCATGTCCACTGTTTACCGGACCAGCCGTAGTTCTCTTCTGCTAGCAACTTACCCACGAAGCGAGCGCCATTTCGGGTCTTGGCCTTCTGCACCAGGTAGGCGCTGCGTGCGACTGACGTGAGATTGAGCGCGGTGAGCTTGCCTGAGGTGAGCACCTCGGTCGCCACAACTAGGCGCGGATCGCTCGCCGGTTCGCCCTCTGCAGGTTGGGTTGGATTGAGCACGGCAAGTGAACTCTCGCCGCTCGATGTTGGCGCGCTGTTGGCTTCGGCCGCTCTAGCCATCTCACACGCGAACGGCGCCAGGGTGAGGCTCGAGGCTACAAAGAGCGAAAGGAGCGCGCGGGCAGCCCTCGAAAGGCATTGCCCAGAACTGCTCGCCACCTTCATCATCCCTCCTGCTGCTCTAACACTCGCCAGCCACCCCCGCTCCGCGACCTACTGGGCACGCCAATAGGGTGAAGAAATGGGGTGGGGGAGGCTTCAAGAATGCCAAAGGTGGGGGTCAGATGCCTAAGCCAAACCCTCTCTTTACCCTGGGAATTTTGACCTGTGGATAACGTTTTCGCAGGTCAGAGCGGTACGAAGAAAAAATGTGGGATTACCCACCCTCATTTCTGCTCCGTTGGCCCCACTACCGACTCGATGGAGCGATCCTCGGGTGGCTCCAGGCGATTCCGATAGATCCATGCAATCAGGGCTACCCCCAGGACGGTCATCGTTCCTGAGAATGCCACCGCGACCCGAGCGTTGAAATGCTCGGTGATCCAACCCAAGAGCGGAGCGCTTCCGGGTGAGAAGCCAAGCCACATAGCGAGATAGATCCCGAAAACCCGACCACGGATCTCAGGTGCGGTGCTCATCTGCATCGTCGTGTTCGACGCGACCGCTGTTGTGAGCATGCCAAACCCATAGATAGGCAGCGCCATCGCGTACAAGAGATAACTAGGCATCAACGCCGAAAGGATGATGGCACAACCGGTGAAGAGTGCGAAGGTGATAACTCGCTTTAAACCAGGTGCATGTTCTTTTTTTGTGGCAATCAAGGTGGCGGTCAGTGAACCTAAGGCAATCACGCTACCCAACAAACCGAACTCCCCTGCCTGCAATCCAAATTCTTTCGTTGCCATGATCGCGCTGAAGAGTTCTGGGTTCACCCCAAAGGTTGCAAAGAAGAAAATAATCATCATCATCGCCATCAGGTCAGGGCGCGCCCTGATATATCGAATCGCTTCTGAGAAGAGCGCGCCAGCGCGCGGCGCCTTCCGATGTAATTCATTGGTATCAATCATCAAAACTGCGACTACAACAGCGAGGAAGGAGAATGCATTGAGCAAAAACGCTGGACCAGTGTCAAAAGCCTCAATCATGAAACCAGAGAGCGCTGGCCCAATCAACCGAGCGGTGTTGAAATTAACCGAATTGAGCGCAACCGAGTTTGGCACATCTTCTTCTGGAACCAACTCCGGAACGAAAGAGTGACGAACTGGCCCATCAATCGCAGCAGTAACGCCAAGTCCGAAAGAAATAATCAAGACCTGCCAGAGTCGGACATGGTCTGTAATCACAAGGAGGCCTAGCGCGCCAGCCCATAAGAAACCCGAGAAACTAGTAAAGGCAAGGAGTTTGGGCTTGGAAATTCGATCTGCCAGCGTGCCACCAAAGAAAGAGAAGAGAGATGGCGCGGATTGAAGTGCGACAACAACGCCCAACCAGAGCGCGTTATTCGTTAACTCTAGAACCAACCAATTCTGAGCGATCCGCTGCACCCAGGTGCCGGTATTACTGAGGGTGGTCGAGATGTAATAGATCCGAAAATTTCGATGGCGAAACGAGCGAAATGTGCCGCTATCGCTCATTTACCTGCAACCGTTCCATCAGGACCTAGACTAGAACTATGCGTTCGCTAAAGGAAATATCTGACCGACAAATAATTCGAATTGCCCTGATTCTTTGGGGGCTTATTGCACTTGGTTCGCTCATTTCAAACAATGAGAAATTAGCGATGAGCGCCGTGATTGCTCTGTTGCTTGGATTTTATGGATTACGACTAATGCGAAAACGCAGCGCAAGCGAGAAAGCCGACTAGACCGAGCGAAAAAAGAAATTAACCCTCGATTTGGTCAGCGATGCCGCGCAAGACTTTCCCGAGTCGCTCTGCATCATTGGGTGAGGGATGTCGACCATGCCGTAACCCGTTACCTACCCGATCAAGAATCTTGATGGCATCTTCAATGATCGCCGCAAGATCATCTGGATTGATCCGGGCGCCCGCAGCTAATGATGGAGGTGCTTCGACGATGGTCACGGACAACGCCTGTGGGCCGCGTCGCCCATCGGCAACGCCAAATTCGAGCTTGGTTCCAGGTTTGACTGTGGTAACGCCAGAGGGAAGTGATGCTGCTGGGAGGAAGACATCTTCACCTTCGTCCGAAGAAATGAAACCAAAGCCCTTTTCAAGGCTGAACCATTTAACGCGTCCAGTTGGCATTGGTCACCCTCCTTCTCAAACCTTTACTTATGCGCCCTAATAGCCCTAAGAAATTGCTAACCCCTATTTTATCGCCTTTTGGCGCCGGCTCGCGCTCGCGGATTTAGCCGAGGACTAGGGCCTCGGAGTGGGCACCGCATCCATAATTGACAGCAACTACGCGTCCATCTGCTGGAGCGACCCCGTTTGCGCATACGCCGAATGCGCTGCGCAGTGAACCTGCAATGGGTAGGAAGAATGCACATGATGCGCATGCCTTTGGTGCACTCTTCGCAAATTCAGAATCAGGGCCGTACTCGCCATTGATCCACCGATCACTTGCCAAGTCGCGACCAATGGGTGAGAGCACTCGCACGCGTCCCAAACCGAGCTCCCATAGCTGTGCTGGATCCAACTCTTCATCAGTTGGCAGCGCGGCATACCCAGGCACTAGTCGCTCATCGTCGGCTGCAGTCGGCACCAAAGTTCCTGGGGTGAGATCCTCAGGGCGAATACGTTCGGTGTAAGGGATCCACTTCGGTGGCAGTAGCGCATCAGGGCCAGGAAGTAAGACCACATCGCAGACCGTTGGGTCGCTCTGATCGTCGACGCGAGCAAGCGTCACCGCCCAGCGCCAATCTGGATAGCCAGTTAATGTCGTAGCGAAATAGTGCGTCTCATATTCACGCGATTCATTATCAACACCAAGATGCTCGCCCACTTGTTCGCCATCAAATCGGAGGTTACCAATCGAACTTGCTGCCTCAAGCAAAGCGGCTTCGCGGGCAATCTCTGCCTCGCGAAGCCCTTCACTCTTACTGTTCATACTCGCATCCTACAATCGAGCGAGAAGCGAGTGTGACGATTAATTAGAAGTCCATATCTCCGCCGCCAGGAGCTGCTGGAGCTGCGCTCTTTGGCTCTGGTTTCTCGGCGATGACTGCTTCAGTTGTGAGGAATAGCGCTGCGATAGAGGCAGCGTTTTGTAGCGCAGAGCGCGTGACCTTTGCTGGATCGATGATTCCGGCTTTGATCATGTCGACATACTCGCCACTTGCAGCGTTGAGTCCGAAACCCGCCTCGAGGTGGCGAACTTTCTCGACGACAACGCCGCCCTCTAGACCTGCATTGATTGCAATTTGCTTGAGCGGAGCCTCGACTGCAAGTTCTACGATCTTCGCGCCCGTTGCCTCGTCGCCCTCTAACTTCAACTTTGCGAACGCATGCTTTGCTGCTTGAAGTAGCGCAACGCCGCCGCCGGCGACGATTCCCTCTTCTACTGCAGCTTTGGCATTTCGGACAGCATCTTCGATGCGGTGCTTACGCTCTTTGAGTTCAACCTCAGTTGCGGCGCCTGCCTTGATAACAGCAACGCCACCAGCAAGTTTGGCAAGACGCTCTTGGAGTTTCTCTCGATCGTAATCTGAATCGCTCTTCTCGATTTCAGCGCGGATCTGATTGACGCGTCCCTTGATCTGCTCGCCATCGCCAGCGCCTTCGACGATAGTCGTCTCGTCTTTGGTGATAACCACCTTGCGAGCACGGCCAAGAAGATCGATTGTCGTCGCATCAAGCTTTAGACCAACTTCCTCGGAGATTACTTGTGCACCAGTGAGGATTGCGATGTCTTGGAGCATCGCCTTACGACGATCACCAAATCCTGGCGCCTTCACCGCAGCAGAGCGGAAGGTGCCGCGAATTTTGTTGACGACAAGAGTCGCCAGCGCTTCGCCTTCGATATCTTCAGCAATGATTGCAAGCGGCTTACCCGATTGCATGACCTTCTCAAGAATTGGCAATAAGTCTTTGATATTTGCGATCTTGGAGTTCGCAATAAGAATGTAAGGATCTTCGAGGACCGCTTCCATCCGATCAGTATCAGTGACCATGTATGGCGAGATATATCCTTTATCAAATCGCATACCCTCGGTGAGTTCTAACTCAAGACCAAAAGTGTTGCTCTCTTCGACGGTGATAACACCCTCTTTGCCGACCTTATCCATTGCTTCAGCAATCTTTTCGCCGATAGTTGCATCAGCAGCAGAAATTGAAGCAGTAGCAGCAATCTGCTCTTTCGTCTCAACATCCTTGGCCATCTTGCCTAGCTCTTCTGCAACAGCAGCGACAGCCTTTTCGATTCCGCGCTTGAGCGCCATTGGATTAGAACCGGCAGCGACGTTGCGAAGACCTTCGCGAACGAGCGCCTGCGCAAGAACAGTTGCGGTCGTGGTGCCATCTCCTGCGACATCGTCAGTCTTCTTGGCAACTTCCTTGACGAGCTCTGCGCCGATCTTCTCGTAAGGATCATCGAGTTCGATCTCTTTGGCGATTGACACACCATCGTTGGTGATCGTGGGAGCGCCCCACTTCTTCTCGAGAACGACATTGCGACCGCGAGGCCCAAGGGTCACCTTGACCGCATCGGCGAGCGCATTCATGCCACGCTCAAGGCCACGTCGCGCCTCTTCGTTAAAAGCAATCATCTTTGCCACGGTAAGTCTCCTTCTAGATAGTTACGTGGGTGCTGCTCCCCTAGCAGGGAGAACAGCGGGCTTATCACTCTCGACCCGAGAGTGCTAACGCATAATCTACGGCAGGAGCCACGGCTCTATCAAACGGAGCGGGAGGGGCCTTGTAGAGAGCGCCTCTAAATAGCACCGGTGCGCGCATCACGAAGGCGGCGCAGGCGGCGAACCAAGGTTGGATAGGCAATCTCCGCCTCGGGGCGATCGAGTAGGGCATTGAGGGCCTGGTAATACCGGGGTGAACTCATCGAAAAAAGTTCGCGAATGGCGCTCTCTTTAGAACCTGGATGGCGCCACCATTGTCGCTCGAACTCAAGGATCGCCAGGTCTTGGGCGGTGAGCGGCGAGTGAGCGGCTCCGCTTGAGGCGCTAAAAGGCAATACCGGCTCTCCCATGGCTCCCATCGTAGGGGGAAATTACATGGTTGTCATTCAACGTCGGCGACTGGCGCGAAGTAATCCTTGCGCTTGGCGCTACGAACGATATTGCGCAACATGGTAGGAAAGACGAAGGCGTGCAGAGGTTTGATGATGAACCAATACAACGTGCCACCCAAACCACGCGGCAAGAAGATGGCTTCTTGAGTTATCTCGATTTCGTTGGCGCCATTCTCACTTGGGATTTTGCGTAATCTGAATTCCAACCATGCTTTACCCGGCAAGATCATCTCCGCATAAAGTCGCAGATGATCCTCACGTTCTAATGACTCCACTCGCCAAAAATCTAGGCTGTCGCCCACTCGTAGATGTTTTGGATCTCTGCGACCACGTCGTAAACCGACGCCACCAATAAGTCGGTCGAGTAAGCCGCGCAGGAACCATAAGAAGTCCGAGCCATACCAGCCAGTGTCGCCGCCAATCTCTTCTATGGTCTCCCAAGCGCTATGGAGTGAGGCGTCGGTACGTGCGCTTCGAGAATCTTTGTAAGTGGTCTCGCCCGCCCATGATGGATCCGATTGGGCCTTTTGCCACGGGTGCGCAGGCAGCGTCGCATCAGACCAACGAGTCTTTACCTTATTTTCATTTACTCGCGCAAGTGCGAGTTCCATCGCCTGTTCGACTCCCATCAAACCGTGTGGTGGTCGCGGAATTACTGCATCAATGCTCTTCTCTGGATCAGCCACAACTTCACTTATGAGCGAATGCACCAGTGGTCGAGCGAGCGCCGATGGCAATGGCGTCACTAGACCGATCCATAAACTCGCTAAGCGCGGTGTGAGCACTGGAATCTTAATGATGATGCGGCGCCGCAAACCAGAGACCTTGGCGAATATCTGCATCATCTCTGAATACTTCATGACATCAGGGCCACCGATATCAAATACTCCTGATACTGGGTTTTTAAGTTGTGCAGCATTCACGAGATACCACAAGACATCTCGAATACCAATTGGATGAGTCAGGTTCGAGATCCATTTTGGAGTGGTCATAATTGGTAATCGATGAGTGAGATGACGAACCATCTCGAATGATGCCGAACCTGCGCCGATGATGATGCCGGCACGCAACTCCATCGTGGGAACTCCAGTTGCCGCTAACTCAGTTCCAACTTGCGCTCGTGATGCTAGATGCTGACTCGCTTTCTTGTCATTCGCGATTCCGCCGAGGTAGACGATTTGTTGAACATCGGCTTCCTTAGCGGCGCGCGCAAAATTTGCAGCCATCTGTTGCTCAATTTCATCAAACTTCTTGCCCATGTTGAGCGAGTGCAGAAGGTAAAATGCAGTATGAACGCCCGTGAGAGCAATTCGTAGACTCTCGAAATCATTAGCATTTCCTACAGCGACGTCGACTTGTTTCGCCCAAGGTTGATCTTTGATTTTGGCTTTATCGCGAATGAAAACCCGGACTGAGATTTCGTTGTTGAGCAGCGATTCGACCAGGCGCCCGCCCACATAGCCAGTAGCCCCAGTGACCAGGACCTGCCGATGCGAACTCATGGTTAAAACTCTAGACTTACCCTTTCCTTCTCGCATCGGGAGCAGCCATGAAACGTCCATCAGTAGTGATTTTGGGCGCCGGTTTCGGCGGCCTCACTGCTGCGCGAGCGCTCGCCAAGCAGGCTGATGTCACCCTCATCGATCGCCACAATTATCAGACCTTCTTGCCACTGCTCTATCAAGTCTCCACCGCCGGACTTGCTGCTGATCACATCGCACATCCGATTCGCGCATCGTTACGCGGATTGCCCATTCAATTCCGGATGGGTTCGCCAGTGGCAATCAATCACTCGCAAAAGACCGTTCTTCTAGATAGCGGCGAAGAGTTTCCTTTTGATCATCTTGTGATCGCACTTGGTTCAGCAACTGCAGACTTTGGAATCCCTGGAGTGAAAGATCACGCGCTCGGGATGAAGAGCATTCAGGAGGCTTTGCTAATCAGAGGAGAGATCATGCGCAGGTTCGAGGATCTCTGCCGGTTTACCGATGAAACTCGCCTGGGCATCAGCGTTGTCGGTGGTGGTCCAACCGGCGTTGAGATGGCTGGTGCAATTGCCGAACTTATCCGTGGGCCACTTAAAGGCGATCAACCTAAAGCGGCGGCGCACATGGATATCCGAATCATCGAAGCAGGTCCCCGCTTACTCCCTTCATTTAGCCAGTCGCTTTCCGACCGGACCGCACGTGATCTTGAACGCCTTGGCGTCGAAGTCATTCTCAACAAAGCAGTGCAATCTGTAGAACCACGAAAAATCACTTTTACTAATGGTGAAGTGGTCAGTTCTGAGATCACCATTTGGGCCGCTGGAGTGCAAGGAGAACCAACTATCGAAAAATTAAATCTGCCACTTTCACGCAGGCGAATCGACTGCCTCGATACTCTTCAAGTGAAAGGACATCCACATATTTGGGCTATTGGAGACAACGCGGGCGCAGTCGATCCCAAGGGGAACTTGTATCCAATGGTGGCTCCGGTTGCGATGCAGCAAGCGCGCCATGTCGCAAAACAGATTCGCGCACTCGGTGAGGGCAGAGCGCTGGCGCCATTTAAATATCGTGACAAGGGATCGATGGCAACAATCGGACGTCATAAGGCGGTCGTCGAAGTAGGCTCACTGAAGATGGCCGGGATTCCGGCTTGGTATGCCTGGCTCTGGCTTCATTTGATCTATCTACTTGGGGGCCGGAACAAGATCGGCACAATGGCGGATTGGACCTGGAATTACCTCACTTACGACCGCGGCAATCGCCACATCATGGATGGTAATTAAATCGACTTCAACGCCTCATTGAGTTGGTTGAGGTGATCTTTGATGTGCGTGCGAGATTTCTTAATGAGCGCGATGATTGGATACTCGCCGACATCGGTGTTACGTCCCTTTCGCTCCCACTCGTCTGGGTCGAAATTGCTCATGATGTTATAGAAAGACTCTCGTAGTGATGACAGAAGTCGTAACGAGTTCTCAACGCTTCGTTTTTCATACTTCAATCGGACGGGATATACGTTCTCGTCAAAGAAATCAGTGAGTGGCACATCCTCGGTGAGTATCTTGAGATATCTAATATAAAAATGAGCTTCGGTATCGGCAAGGTGATGAATGATGTTCGCGGGGGACCACTCGTCATTAGTTGGCGCTTTATGTAGCTTTTCTGCTGGCACCGCTTTGGCGGCCGCGATGAAATTATCAGTAGCTTCTTTATACTCCTGTAATAATGCTTCTGACATACGAGCACTCTCTTTCTATAGTTTCGAACATAGCAGGTCGAGATCTTGCGAATGACGATTGATAACTTCGCGGGCAACATCTTCTAATGCCGTAATTGTTTCAGGTCGGGCATCATCTATTGCCGAACGCATGCCGTTCATGAGTGGCTGAATTCTGAAGTAATGGCCACGACGAAGAATGTGATTGAGTTGCCAGTCAATCGCATGATTTCCTGCTTGCGAAGTGATATCCAGAATAGGGCGCGCCCAGTTTGCTAATCCCCAGTGTTTGATCTCGTC
>CAZBCF010000013.1:19085-28702 GCA_964490435.1 uncultured Bifidobacterium sp.
TGATATCCAGAATAGGGCGCGCCCAGTTTGCTAATCCCCAGTGTTTGATCTCGTCGTAGGCTAATTCTCGAGCAACCGCACCGGTGCCTATCGAGATAATGGTCATGTCGTCTTCATCGAAGCCAATCGACATAGCATGAGCGAATGCGCACATAGTGGGGTTATTGGCGAATACCGCTCCGTCGATGAAAGCAAGTCGCTCTTCACTACCAATCTTCGCTGCTGGCTCGAAGTATGTTGGCGCTGCACTGGTAGCGCGGGCAACAAATCGCATCAGAAAATCCTTCGATTCATTTTCGCGTGCCTCGCTACGGACGAAGAAATGTGGCATTCCGCTCTCGACCTCATATGCCGTTATCAATACTTCACAGAGCGCTTCACTGATCTTGGCATCGCCGAGAATCTCATCGAGTACCCGCTCGATTCCTTCGGCCGAATATCGCTCATTGCTTAATCCCTTTAGCGCGTCGAAGAGTCTGGAGCCAGAGCTCTCGAAGATCCGCCCATACGCTTCACGATAAAAGACTGCAAGATCCTCGGCTTTCCAACGTGGTTTTCCATCGGGACCGGGGCAGGTTAGTGCCAGTGCGATATGGCCGCCGGCTGATGTCCCTGCGATGAGATCGAAGAGTTCGCTCACCGGTTTGCCCATGCGTCGCTCGATCTCGACCACAACCATCCCTGGAATCAAACCGCGGACGCCACCACCGTCAATCGAGAGGATCTTCATAAACTTCTCCCTTTCTCAACGCTTTTCAACTCGCTTCAATAATCGAGGCAATTATCTCAGCCGCCTCCCTCGTTTGATCGGCAGTCACATCTAAATGAGTGACAAGCCGCGCATAACGGGGTCCGAGCGCGCTCACAAGTACGCCGGATTTCTTCGCCGCCGCTGCCAGATCTGCCGCCATCAAAGAAGTCTCCCTGAGGTTCAATCCCACGATATTGCTACGCACGTGTTCTGGTTGCACGACCGAAGAGCGCACTCGATGAATCGCGCTGGCGAGAAATTGAGCATTCCGGTGATCGTCGACAAGTCTCGCAACATTATTATCTAGGGCGAAGTGACAAGCAGCGCCGAGAACACCTACTTGACGCATTCCAGCGCCCAGACGTTTTCGCCACACTCGAGCCTTCTTAATATTTTCCGAAGTACTGAGCAGAACCGAACCTACGGGAGCACCCAGCCCCTTGGATAAACAGACGCTAATTGTTTCGAAGTATTTCCCATACTCGACTAGTGGTGTTCCGCTTGCAATGTGCGCATTCCAGATTCGAGCGCCGTCCAAATGCAGCGCTAATCCCAATTCGGTAGCGCCGGCATGTAATCGAGAAATTTCCGCAATGTCTTGAACTGTACCCCCGCCAAAATTGTGGGTGTCTTCGACCGCGATTGCCTTTGTTGAGACCAGATAAGGGCCTGCATTAGGTCTCGCCATACGTAATGGGGTCTGCGCATCAAGTCGACCTCGTTCGGCATACCATGTGCGAGTTGTGATTCCGCCATGTGCAGCAGCCGCTCCGAGTTCGGCTCGTACGACATGGGCATCCTCCTCGGCAAGTAATTCCTCACCTGGATTCACAAGCAATCTGATGCCTAACTGATTTGCCATCGAGCCCGTCGGTGTAAATAGACCGGCCTCTTTTCCAAAAAGGTTCGCCACTCGCTCTTCAAGCGAATTGATAGTGACATCTTCGCCATACACATCATCGCCGACCTCAGCCCGCGCCATCGCTTCGCGCATCACGGCGGATGGTTTGGTGACGGTGTCCGAACGCAGATCGATGAACATAGCGAAAGAATAGAGCTAATTCGCCCGAAAGATAAGTTCGCCCGACCTAGAAGCCAGGAATGACAGGTAGTCGTCCTTCAACTTCTGGATCATCGAAAGCAATGAAACGCTTGATATACAGGAGTTCGCCAGAGGGATGTACGCCGTAGTACTGGTAACCCATTCCTTCATAGAGTTTCTGACCGCGCGCATTATCTTTGGCAGTAATCAGAATGACTCCACCTTTGTCGTTGGCGATCGCCCAATCATGGGCATGCTGAATCAACTTCTTACCAAGCCCTTGCCCCTTGTATTCATCGTGCACGGCAATTCCAAGCCAAGGCAGAGTGGTGTCGATATCCCAGAGAAAGACATAGCCGATCATCTGATTATTCTCTTCGGCCAACCAACGAATAATTGATTTATTTCTCTCGTTAACGAACTTGACTGCAAACTTTCTATTCACATCATTAGTGTTAAAGAACTTGGTAGATTCTTCGCCCATCTGGTCAAAGAATGCATGAATCTTCTGCAGATCACGCGCATCGAATTGCCGGATAATCATCAGTTGATTCGAAGATTAATGAGGTTGCACAATTTGACGAACGACGTGTTGCGCATCATCTAATTCATCCATGGACTCGTTGACTTCGGCAAGAGGTCGAGTTTTGGTAATTAACTTCTCTGCAGGTAATTTGCCATCGCGCCAGAGTTGCACGAAATCCGGGATGTCCTTACGTGGATCTCCAGACCCGAGATACGAACCCTTCAATGTCTTCACATCTGTCACCAGTGAGACGGCTGAGAACGAAAGTTGATCTGAAGGAGCAGGCAGGCCGACTGTCACGGTAGTGCCAGCCCGTGCGGTGCTCTCATAAGCATGCTTGAGCGCACTTGCCTTGCCCACTGCTTCGATAGCGAATTCGACGCCACCTTTAATATGTTCGCGAATATCCTCTTTTGGATCGATTGCAATGTCGGCTCCAAGTTCAAGGGCGAGCGCTCGCTTCATCGGAACCGGATCAATCGCGATTATCGGCGATGCCTTCGCCACCACTGCGCCAAGGAGTGCAGCCATGCCGACGCCACCTAAGCCCCAGACTCCGACTGATGCACCAGCGGGAACTTTGGCACCGTTACGAATTGCGCCAACACCAGTGAGAAATGCACATCCAAAGATCGCCGCAATCTCGATGGGAAGATCTGATGGAACGTGAATCAACGAACGTCGGTCGAGAACCATGTATTGGCTATAACACGAGACTCCGTTGTAGTGGTGAATCTTCTCCCCTTTATAACTAATACGAGTGCCACCCCGAATCAATTCGCCTTTCACATTTGCCGCCGAACCGACTGAACAGTATGCGGGTACCCCCTCTAGACATTGCTCACATTCACCGCAACTTGGTAGGAACACAATCGAGACGGCATCCCCTGGCTTCAAATCCTTTACGCCCGGTCCGACCTCTTCGACAATTCCGGCACCCTCGTGTCCCCCGATGAGTGGCGTAGGACGCGGCCGGGAACCATTGACGACCGAAAGATCAGAGTGGCAGATGCCGGCTGCAGTCACCTTCACAAGAACTTCGCCTTCGCCTGGCTTCTCAAGATCAATTTCTACCAATTCCAACGGCTTGGTCTGGGTGTAAGGCATGGGTTGACCTGCGGTGCGAAGTAAAGCTGCAAGTGATTTCATGAGTTTCCAATCCTTATGTTTGTAGTTTTACTGGTATTTAGAAGCGAGCCGACATTCCGCCATCGACCAAAAGTACCTGCCCCGTGCAGTAAGTGTTCTCAGAACTTGCAAGCCATGCAACATGTTTTGCCTGCTCCCAAGGTTGCGCTGCACGAAGTTGTGGAATTTTGGCGTACTTTACATAAACAGTCTTGAACCATTCTGATTCAAGTTCACTTACTCCTTTATTGGATGACATTGGCGTGTCCGTGAAACCTGGAGCCACGGCATTTACAAGTACGTTGTGCGGGGCAAATTCAAGAGCAGCGGTGCGAGTCGCTGAATTCAAACCACCTTTTGAAACATCGTATGACATCGCTTTCTCTTCGCTGTACTGACCATGTACGCTCGTGATATTCACGATTCTTCCGTAACCACGTTTAACCATCTTGATGCCAAGAAGTTTCATGAGAAATACTGGTGAGTGAAGATTCACCCGAAGCGTCTTGTCGTACGCATCCCAGGTAAGTTCGTCGATCAACTCCCCAATCGCCATTCCGGCACAGTTGACCAAGATATCAATTTCACCAATCTCTTTCTCGGCTTGTGCAACCAAATCAGAAAGCGCACTCACATTTGATAAATCAAATTCAGTTGATGGTTGATGCGCGCTCGGGTTCTTATCCACGCCAAACACGCGTGCTCCCTGGGCGACAAATTCGGCGACAATGGCTGCGCCGATTCCGCTGGCGCTCCCAGTAACGAGTGCGCTCTTGCCCGCTAACAAACCTGCCATTACTCCCCCTTAGTAGAACCCGCCGTGAGACCTGCGATGAAGAATCGTTGCCCAAACAGGTAGGCAATGACAAGTGGAAGTGTCGCAATCGACATTCCTGCCATAACTGTAGGGATATCCAGGCTGTATCTGCTCTGAAATCCGGTAATGCCGACCATCAATGTCTTCTTCTCATTACTCTGCAGAAAGACTAGCGCGAGCAGAAGTTCATTCCAGGCCCAGAGTAGGTTCACTACCGCCAACGTAGCCAATGGAGCACCTGAGAGCGGAAGTACGATCGACCGAAAGGTCTTGAATGAGGAGGCACCATCGATGCTTGCCGATTCGAGGATTGACTCTGGGATGCCCTTGAAGAAGTTGGTGAGCATATAAATAGAGAAGGGGAGCATAAGTCCGACGTAAATTAGTATCACGAGACGAAGAGTCGATATAAGCGTCAATTCAACGCCTAACTGGAATAGTGGAATGAGAAGAACAACGGGTGGGACGACCATCAGTGAGACCATCACACCAAGAATCGTCTCTCGCCCTTTAAATGGGAAACGCGCGAACCCCCAAGCAGCGAGCGCGGCAAGCACTTCGGTGAGAATCACTGCACCAGTCACGATTAAGAATGAATTAGCGAGCCAATGTGGGAAATTGTCCGTCCAAGCAGATTGATAACCGGCTAATTTCGGTGAACTTGGAATTCCAAATGGCGATTTCAGGAACTCGCCCTGAGACTTGAACGATCCGCTGAACATGATGTACGCCGGAACAAGTGCTGTGAACGCGACAAAACTTAGTAACAAATATCTGAAGGTTGCCTCGATTTTCGACCGTTGCACACCGCGAGCTCGCTTCAAGACTGTCATTTGTTGAAGGTCCCTGCGATTGAACGGCGCTGAATCCGGAAGAAGGCGATCATCAACACCAATGTTGCGATAAAGAGGAAGACTGCTGCAGCAGCAGCAAGTTCTGGCGCTTTATTCTGGAATGCGGCTCGATAAATGTACAACTCACTGACCATCGTCGCATTTCCAGGTCCACCTAAGCCATTAGACATCACGTAGACATAGTTGAACACCCACGAAACCATAGTGATTGCTTCGATGACTCCATAAAAAACGATTGTGTTCAAGATTGCGGGCCTTGTTATAGACAGATGAGTACGCCAGAAACCAGCACCATCGATACGTGCGGCTTCATATGTCTCATTGGGGAGGGAGATGATGTGTGCCAACATCAAGATGACTCCGAATCCCACCTCTTTCCAAATAATCACCGAGGACATAGTCCCGAGTGCAATCTGTGGATCACCGAGCCAGTCCTGTGCCAGTGCGTCAAGACCAATCGAGCGTAGGAAGATATTCAGCGCGCCATTCAATTGATAGATCTGACCGAACACGACCGCAACTACCGGAATAGGTAGCACGTATGGAAGGAAAATCGCTGA
This sequence comes from uncultured Bifidobacterium sp., assembly GCA_964490435.1. Lineage (GTDB taxonomy): Bacteria > Actinomycetota > Actinomycetes > Nanopelagicales > Nanopelagicaceae > IMCC26077. Next base: position 24,764 of record CAZBCF010000013.1, read on the forward strand.
GCGATAGAAACGCATTCCTCGTCTGGTCTCGAATAACGTCACTGCGAGGATGAACGCCAACGCGATCAGGACTGGTACCGCAAGCAGGAGTAGGCCATTGTGTTTTAGAGCAGTCAGGAAGATTGGATCTGTGATGACTATTGAGAAATTCTCGAAACCAACCCACTCCCCGTCATAGCGAAATGAAGAGATGAGAACTGAGACGACCGAATATCCAAAGATAAAAAGGATTACTAGAGCAGCAGGGGCAATCCAGAAAAATGCCTCTCTGGAGGAACGAGCAGGCCGCTGACGTCGAGTAACGTCAGCGGCCACGCCCTTACTACTTGCTAATTTCACTTAGCCCAGGCGGTGAAATTATCTACGAGCTTGCGATCTGACTTTCGTAGGCGCTCCATGACCGCCTGCATATCTGCAGCAGCATCAGCAGCGCTTACCGTCCCCTTAAGAACCAATTGCACGTTCTTGAAGACAGCGTCTGCATCAAGTTGTGCTGGGATGAAGTTCTCCAGGTAAGGGGCACCATTTAGGGCTGACTCAAAGAGTGCCTTAGTGGATGCGCTCTGCACTTGTGAGATGTCAAATCGATCATCTGCAGGCATCGATCCAGTTGCGGCATACCAGGCATTTAATCGCTCGGTTGTGTGAGTGAACTTGATGAAATCAGCAGCCACTTGTGGGTACTTTGACCACTTGGTGATGCCAAGTGTTTGCGAAGTAGTACCCATCTTGCCTGCTAAAGGACCATCAGACCATGCAGGCATCGCCATGATGGTGACCTTCTCGTCGCCACCCGCCTTCTTAACGAAGTTTGGGGCATCAGGCCCGGCAGTGATTGTCATTGCTGCTTGGCCATCGACGAACTTCTGTTGGGCTTGATAGAGCTCGAGTGAGTTGATGTCATCGTTCCAGCACTTACGATTCTTCGACTCTTCTAACTTGGTCCACCATGTTGCATGCTCAGGGTCGGTGAACTTAGTAGTTCCCACCACAGCATTGATTACATCTGCTTGTGATTGAACTGATTGACCGCCAAGGATGGAGTAGATCCATCCGCCGAACCAACCGTCTTTCACGCCTCCTGCGATCGTGGTGATCTTCTTTGCAGAGAGCGCATCACAGACCTTCATAAGTTCATCCCAATTAGTAGGGACTGCCAAACCATTATTAGCAAGGATGTCCTTACGCACCAGAAGTGGGAAAGATGGGTTGACATACCACGGTGCCGTCCAGATCTTTCCTTGGAATCCTGACTCGACTTTCGCGTTGATGTAATGCGAGAGTTCTTCCTCGCTCAGGTAATCAGAGATAGGAGCGATGTGGCCATCCCATCCAGGTTGCTGGGAATAGATACCACCCCAGAAATACTGAATATCGGGACCTGATTGGGCTGCGGCTGCCGCCTCGAAGGATGGAATCAAGCCATCGGTCGTCTGAAGGACGTGCTTGATAGTGACGTTTGGATGCTCCTTGCTATAGAGAGCCATGCTCTCTTCTAACCATTTTTGAGCGCCAGGAGCCTCTTGCTCACCCCACCAGGAGATATTGAGTGTCAGATTTTCCGTTGGGAACGCAGCCGCCTCTTCGGTTGGATTTTCACTTGCTTTATCACTTGAGGACGAACATGCGCCTAGAAGGAGCGATAATGCAACTGCTCCAATGGCGAATACCTTCTTTGATTTCATACTTCCCAAACCCCTCTCGTTGGAAAAGATGGATCAAGCCGATTTGCGGCCTGTTGCCATTCTTTCCCAACTTAGAGGTGAAATCAACAACTTTTTGATGGGGCCGACCAGGGGACTTGAACCCCTAACCACCCGATTACAAGTCGGGTGCGCTACCAATTGCGCCAGGTCGGCATGAAGCCCTCGTAGTCTAATAGATTCAAACAGATACTGAGAATCCGCAACGCCTCACATCACCTCTGGCGGTTTATGCGGTCGTCAGTGAGATTTTGCCAATCTTGCCAACAATTTGATTAGCCTTATTTCCATCGCCGACTTTCACAGGTTTTCCTGCGGCATCGACGAGCACCTTCTTCTTGCCATCTATGTAAATTGGCGAACCACCTGGGGTCAATATTGGATTGGCATTGGTATCGAAGACCTGACCATTCAATGCAATTCGTATCGCTTTACCGTCAGGACCCAGCACATTCTCCTTATTTACCTTGACGACAAGTTGCGTTGCTTTGGTGGAGATGGTGATGGGCTTACCCGCAAGATTGAGCACAGGTTTGTTCGCAGAATCGATAATCTGGCCGCTCTCATTTAGTCGACAAGGTTTTCCGCTTCGATCGAGAAGAAAATCGCCATTCGGTGCAATGAGAATACCTCGCGAGCTGAGAATTATCGGACGCCCATCGCTACCTGCGATGGTCTTTCCGGCAGGCGTTGTGAGCAAGCCGTTATATCCGAACTGCAATTCCACTCCATCAGTGGTCTTGATCTGCTTTCCATCGATAGTGGATGCTTGAACGCCTACAGCACCTACATACACCGGAGCATTTCCAGAGAGAATCTTCTGACCGTTGTTTGCAAGGAATGGTTGACCAACTAAAGGTTTTCCGTCGGCCGCTACTGCAACGCTACCTACGGCATCGGCTAACGCTTCAGCAAGAATCGGTTCACCGGCTGCGTTGCGAAGCACTACACCTTTAGCATTGAGCACCGGTGGCACGTACACAATCTCACCATTACCTGCTTTTACTGCCCGCCCATTCGAGTCAAGAAGTGGAAGGGCTAACACTGGACTACCCGAGCTGTCGTAGACCGGTTCGCTCTTGCCAAAGGTAATCAAGCGAGTCATGACGACCTTGCCACCGTCAACTACTGGTTCACCCTTGCTGTTGAGCACTGGGCGCACCATGATTGGCAATCCATTCCGATCAACGAATACTGAATTCCCGTCGCGGATGACTGGTGCGGTGGTGAGCGGTTTTCCATCAGGTCCGGTGAGCACTTTGTCGTCATTTCCCAAGATATTAAGAAGTACGACCGGTGCCTTTTTCTTCTCTGGAGCACCTGGAACTACTCGTTCAATATAAATAATCTGTCCAGACTCACTTTTTGCGACCTGAGCACGTACGACTTCACCTTTATCGTCAACAACAGCCTTACCAGATGAACCCAGTACAGGTTGCAAGACAAGTGCTTTGCCATTCTCGTCCTTTAACTCTGCACCACTCTCATCTTTCGCGACTACTGTCGCAACTTTGTTGCCCTTTGCATCGACGACCTCTTGACCTTCGGTAGCAGTCTTCGCGACTGTAGCAATCGATGCAATCTTTGCCTCAGCCTCGATTAATTTCTGCTTAGCTACAGTGGCAGTATCTGCTTGAACTGATAATTCGGTGATTTTCTTATTCGCTTCGGCAAGCCGAGCATTCTGTTCTTGGATTTGTTGCTCATAAATCTTCACATCAGAAGCTGCTTTATCAGTTGCTGCTTTAACCTCGTCGTTCTTTTTCGCCATATCCGCTTGTAAAGCAGTGATCTGCGCCTGAAGATCAGCGACTTGCTTATTCAAGGCGGCAATTTGAGCCGAACTGGTGTCGACTACAGGTACAGCGGTCGTGGCAGGTGCTGTTGGCGCAGAAGTAGTCGCTGAAGTGGGTGGGTAAGAAGGCGAACTGGCATAAGGATCTGAGACAGAACCTCCGGGATAGGAGTACCCAGGCGAGGTTGGACCAGATATGCACATCGAGTAGCTAGGTTCGGGCAGTCCATCACATCCTGTGTTTGCAGAGCTCACAGAAACTAAAAGCCCCGCCCAGAAAAAAGCGACAAGTGTCGAAACTGCCGTAGCACGTTCCAGGGGAAAAATTTTGTTTTTCGAGCCACTCTGCCTCATAAGCTCAAGGATAAAGGGTGTAGGAGCGCGCCCCAAGTAGGGGTAGGGAAAGACCCCCGTGTGAATGGGACAAATACCCTAGACCGT
>CAZBCF010000013.1:28802-33767 GCA_964490435.1 uncultured Bifidobacterium sp.
CCAAGTAGGGGTAGGGAAAGACCCCCGTGTGAATGGGACAAATACCCTAGACCGTTGGGGTCGAATAAAGGACTTTGCCCTTTACCTTGATTTCAGCCTCGACCAGGTACTTCTTCACCGCATCGGTATTGATAGTGACACCCATGCCGGGGGCATGTGGTGCCTCGATCATCCCATCAGCACCGACTTCAATCCGATCGAGAGTGAGCTCTTGGCAGAGAGTCTTAGGTTCCATCGGATACTCAGTGATATTGGAATCTTTTAGTCCTGCAAACGGCTGCAAAGAGGAAGATAAAGCTGATTGCGAGGTGAAAGTGTGGTTGACGTATTTAACGCCTTTTGACGTTGCATATTGCGCGACTCGATAAGCATTGCCAATACCGCCAACATAACCAGTATCGATTTGGATAAAACCAACTCCTCCATAATCAATCAGTTGCTCTGCTTGGAATGCGTTGTGCGCCCCTTCGCCTCCAGCAAGTTTGACTTTACTCGAGCGCTTAGCCAACTCACCATATTCAGCAAGCGCATATCCATCAAATGGTTCTTCATACCAATAGACATTTGCCTCAGCCAACGCAGGAAGTCGTTTTGCTGCTGCTTCGACATCATCTTTGAATACTGTTCCAGCATCAATCATCAGATAACCGTCAGCGCCAATTCCTTCGCGGGCTGAATGAATATGCGCTGCATCATCTTCAACTGTGGTCGTCCCGAAAGGTCCCCACCCAAATTTGATTGCCTTGAAACCCTTATTACGCATCTCGAGCGCTTTTTGTTTCGTCTCCGCGGCGGTATCACCGAAAAGTACAGAGGCGTAGGGCAATTTCCGTTCGGTCTTCTGATAACCAAGCAACTTCCAAATCGGTTCTTCTTTAGCCCGACCTAGACAATCCCAGAGTGCAATCTCGATTCCTGAGATGAGTAGATCGCTCTGAAGGAGACCATAGAAAGAGTTCTGGCGAACATTGCGATAGACCTGGCGAATATCCTCGGGCGAATCAAGTCGTTGACCTAGAACTGAATCGATGACTGGATGGCAACCACTATGTGACATCGGAGTTATCCAACTTGTGATACCTACCATCGGAGAACACACCGCTTCGCCCCACCCTACGTGCCCATTCGAGGTCACGCGACAGAGCAAAGAATCCTGACTGCCATCGCCGATATCGAGAACTTCAGGCATACGAAGGTAGAAGAGATCCACTGAATCGATTTTCATGTGCAAACCTTTCGTTAACTGAGTTTTATAGGCTCGATATGTTTTGGTGACCGACCATCGCCCGAGGATACTCCACGAATTCGCCGAGACATCCAGGGAATGAGGAAGGTGACGAACCAACGTACATCGTCATAGACCTTCGCGAAGAACGAACGCCGAGGTAGCGGCGGTAAATCATCTCGCCAATTAGGATTGTGCGGCCCACCAATTTTCTCCAATACTCCTTGAGCCACTCGATTATGCCCAGCCGGATTCAAGTGCAGCCGATCTTTATCAAGGAAACGTCGACTTCCGATTTCAGGGTCGTTAGTCGCCTCAATGACGATTCCGTTGTACTGCGCGGCTATGTCGCGCACGGTTCGATTAAACGCGCTAAATCGCTGCTCCCAAATTTCCTGCATCTTTCCGGATTTCGCCACACGCTCAATCGCCGTGAAAACTATCAACTGACAACCAGTCGCTGCCAGAACTCTTATCGCTTCCTGATATTTCGGCAGGACAATTTTTGGGTCGTATCCGGGGCGAAGTAAATCGTTAGCACCAGCATGGAAGGAGACCAAGGTGGTCGAACCTTCAATCCATTTGAGAGCGACCGGAATCTGATCGTCTATTACCTGCGCAACTAACTTGCCGCGGACGGCGAGATTCAGATAAGTGAAGCCAGGTGTTTGTGCTGCAAGCGTTTCTGCGACGCGATCAGCCCAACCACGATAGTGATTATTAATACGCTCATCTTGCATTCCTTCAGTGAAGGAATCACCTAAAGCGATGAACCGGGTATAACGTGCCATATCACTCACACTTACCTGTTTACCTTGTTTAACTTGTTTGACTTATTTAGTTTCTGCTGTTGCTCGCCTCTCAGAGACAGAATACAACGCAATCGATGCAGCAACGCTCGCGTTCAAGGATTCTATCGATGATGACATGGGTATCGAAACCACTAGGTCGCAACTTTCGCGAACCAAGCGCGAAAGCCCTTTACCCTCCCCGCCGATGACGATCATGAGCGGTTCATCTGCAACCGCCATCTCAGAGAGGGCTACCGAACCGCCAGCATCAAGTCCGATAACGAAATACCCCTCGCTCTGTAGATCGTGAATCGTCGCGGTCATGTTCTTAATCTCTACGACTGGGGTCCGGGCTGCCGCACCTGCAGAAGCCTTCCACGCAACAGCCGTCATCCCGGCAGCGCGACGGTCAGGGATGACCACCGCATCGGCACCAAAAGCACAAGCGCTACGGATGATCGCACCAAGATTACGTGGATCAGTCACGCCATCGAGCGCGATGAGAAGTGGTACTCCCGAAATCTTCTTGATGACTTGTTCTAGGGTCTGGAATTTATATGGTGCGACCTTTAACGCGACTCCTTGATGAGCCGGGTATGGGTCGAGTTCTTTCCGGTTGACTTCAGTGACTTCGATGCGAGCCGCACGAGCAAGTTCGAGTATCTCGGTGACACGTTCATCGATATCAATGCCGCGAGCCACCATTACACGCTTGATGGCAACACCTGCGCGCAACGCTTCGACAACTGGATTACGGCCGACGATGACATCATCCTGAACTTCGTAGTCGCGCTGCTCGCGAGAATCTTTAGCGCGCCGCGATGACGTCTTGCCGCTCTTTGGCGCACTAGCCGCAGCGGCTTTGCGCTTTGCGGCAGGGTGATAAGGACGATCAACTGCCTTCGGCGTTGGCCCCTTTCCAGATAGGCGACGTTTGTTATTGCCACCAGAACCAGGTTTCTTGCGCTGCGCCATTATCTGCTCCACCTTGGTCCATCGGGGGTATCTTCAATCGTAAGGCCGAGCGCCGTAATGCGATCACGAATTCGATCTGCACTGGCAAAATCTCGACGGGTGCGCGCCTCTTCACGCTCATCAAGAAGGGTCTGCACTAATCCAGAAACCACTTCAGTCAGACCGGCATCGTTGGCGTTCCACGCATTATCCCAAGGATCACATCCGAGTACTGAAAGCGCTCCCCGAACCTGTGCGGCCTTCACTTCTAGAGTCTTAACATCCTTTGCAGTTAATGCGTTATTTCCATCGCGTACCAATTCTGAGATGACAGCGAGCGCGGCGGGAACTGCCAAGTCATCATTCATGGTCTTCGCAAAATCATCATCGATTGAGATGTTTGGTGTCTTACCTAACTGATTTGCAGCGCGTTTCAAGAAGCTTTCAACACGACGGAAATTGACTGCAGATTCATCGAGTGCTTCAGGAGAGTATTCCAACATCGAGCGATAATGCGCACTTCCGAGATACCAGCGAAGTTCGATACCGCGCACACGCTTTAATAGTTCGTAGATGCGCAAGGTATTTCCCAAAGACTTACTCATCTTCTCGCCGGCAGTAGTGACCCATGCGTTATGCAACCAACGCTGCGCGAAAGGAAATCCAGCGCCTTGCGATTGGGCGATTTCATTCTCATGATGAGGGAAGATCAGATCCAATCCACCAGCGTGGATATCGAACTTCTCGCCAAGATAGGCATGTGCCATCGCCGAGCATTCGATATGCCACCCTGGGCGGCCAGCACCCCATGGCGTCGGCCAAGCAGGTTCTCCAGGTTTCGCACCTTTCCACAACGCAAAGTCCTGAGGATTCCTCTTAATACTCTCCTCGCCATCTGTTGATTGCAGATCATCAAGTTTTTGCCCAGAGAGCCTCAGATATGAGTCAAGCGAACGCACATCAAGATAGACATCGTGAACAGCACCATTTGCAACTGGATAGGCCTTACCCCGTTCGATTAACCGCGATATTAATTTGATCATCTGAGTGATGTGGCCAGTTGCTCGAGGTTCATACGTTGGTGGCAGCACATTTAATTCTGCGTAGGCAGCGGTGAACACTCGCTCATACTTCTGTGCCAATGCCCACCAGGGCATCTCTTCGTGGATCGCGTTATGCAAGATCTTGTCATCAATATCAGTGACATTTCGAATGAATGTGACGTCATATCCGGTTGCAATCAACCAGCGACGCAAGATGTCGAAGTTGATGCCGCTACGGATGTGGCCGATGTGTGGTGGAGCCTGCACTGTTGCGCCACATAAGTAGATGCCTACCTTGCCCTCTATTAGTGGTGTGAAGGGTGAGATTTCGCGAGTAAGCGTGTTGTAAAGATGCAGGCTCATGCTCGAGCGCCTATAAGAGCAGTTGCGATGGCTGCGATGCCCTCACCATTGCCTGTGAAACCCAACCCATCAGTGGTAGTCGCGCTTAACGAGACATTTGCACCACCGAGTGCGGCAGAGAGCGCAGCCTCGGCGGCGCTCCTACGTGCTGAGATCTTTGGACGATTTCCGATGATCTGCACCGCAACGTTCTGAATCTCGTATCCGGCAGCGCTTAGTCGTGCCGCGACCTCGCTGAGCAGTGTGACTCCGCTCGCTCCCGCCCACTGCGGATCGGAGGTACCAAAGACCGAGCCCAGATCACCAAGATGTGCGGCAGACAAGAGCGCATCGCAGATTGCGTGTGCAGCAACATCGCCATCAGAGTGTCCTTCGATTCCGATCTCATCAGGCCACGTCAAACCGGCAAGGTGCATCGGTTTTGCAGTTGAGAACTTATGTGCATCGAAACCTATCCCAGTAGCGAACTTCATGGTTGCCCTACTAGTTCTCGCGCCCAAAGTAGATCATCAAGAGTCGTGATTTTTCGCGCAAGTAAATCGCCTTCGATGACTTTTACACGGATACCTAATTCTGCAACGAGCGCAGC
>CAZBCF010000014.1:0-33503 GCA_964490435.1 uncultured Bifidobacterium sp.
GATATGGAGACGACCCATGTCGGGTCACGACACACAAGTTCATTCATCAGAAGCAGTAATCGATAACGGAAAGTTCGGCAAGCGGATCATCCGCTTCGAAACCGGACGAATCGCTCGCCAAGCAGCAGGCTCAGCAGTAGTCACCCTCGACGAAGACACGATGTTGCTCTCTGCAACCACTGCATCAAAGAATCCGAAGGATCAATTTGATTTCTTCCCGTTAACAGTTGACGTCGAAGAGCGCATGTATGCGGTCGGACGGATTCCAGGCTCGTTCTTCCGCCGCGAAGGTCGCCCCAGCGAAGATGCGATTCTCACCTGTCGGTTGATTGATCGACCACTTCGCCCCTCATTCGTCAAAGGACTTCGCAATGAAGTCCAGATCGTCGTAACAGTGCTCTCACTTAATCCAGCCCACCTTTACGATGTTGTCGCCATTAATGCTTCATCGATGTCAACTCAACTAGCAGGTTTGCCTTTCTCGGGCCCAATCGGTGGCGTGCGAATTGCACTCATCGATGGGCAATGGGTGGCATTCCCCACGCACTCCGAATTAGAGCGCGCCGTCTTCGACATGGTTGTGGCCGGGCGTATCGCAGGTGACGATGTTGCGATCATGATGGTCGAAGCCGAAGCAACGACTCACACCATCGACCTCATCAAGGGTGGCGCGCAAGCACCAACCGAAGAGATTGTCGGCGCCGGACTCGATGCAGCGAAGCCATTCATCCGCACCCTCTGCGAAGCACAACTAGAGTTGGCCAAGGTCGCAGCGAAACCAACTGCTGAGTTCCCGGTCTACCTTGAATATCAGAGCGATGCTGCTGAAGCAGTTGCAGCAAAGGTCAAGAGTGAGACAGCGAAAGCGCTCACGATTGTCTCCAAGGCTGATCGCGAGGCAAAGCTTGATGAGATTGAAGCGGGACTTCTCGAAGCTCTAGCAACTGATTTTGAAGGTCGCGAAAAGGAAGTTAAAGCGGCGTTTCGTTCACTTCAGAAGAAGTTAGTGCGCGAGCGCGTCTTGCGTGAAAAGGTTCGTATCGATGGCCGCGGCCCTCGCGACATCCGTCCCATCACAGCAGAGGTCGAAGTGGTACCACGAGTTCATGGCTCTGCGCTCTTCGAGCGTGGTGAAACTCAGATCATGGGAATCACGACGCTCAACATGCTCAAGATGGAGCAACAGCTCGACACGCTCAATCCAGAGACCACAAAGCGCTACATGCATAACTACAACTTCCCGCCTTATTCAACGGGTGAAACTGGTCGCGTTGGTTCGCCAAAGCGTCGCGAAATCGGCCACGGTGCACTCGCAGAGCGGGCATTACTTCCAGTACTCCCAACTCGCGAAGAGTTCCCTTACGCGATTCGCCAAGTTTCGGAGGCTTTTGGATCTAACGGCTCTACATCGATGGGTTCGGTCTGCGCCTCCACGTTGGCGCTACTCAACGCTGGCGTGCCACTCAAAGCACCAGTGGCCGGTATCGCAATGGGTCTTATCTCAGATGATGTTGATGGCAAGACAGAGTACGTAGCAATCACCGACATCCTTGGCGCAGAAGATGCATTTGGCGATATGGATTTTAAGGTCGCCGGAACGAAAGAATTCGTCACAGCGCTTCAACTTGATACCAAGCTCGATGGTATTCCAGCATCCGTGCTCGCCGGTGCGCTGCTACAGGCAAAGGAAGCTCGACTCACCATCCTTGGAATCATGAATAGCGCAATCGATACCCCTGATGAGATGAGCTTGCTCGCACCGCGAATCATCACGGTGAAGATCAACCCAGATCAGATTGGTGCGGTCATCGGCCCTAAGGGCAAGGTCATCAATGAGATCCAAGATCAGACAGGTGCTGAAATTTCGATTGAGGATGATGGCACCATCTACATCGGGTCGACTGAGGGCGCTGCTGCAGAAGCAGCCAAGGCGCGCGTGATGGCTATTGCTAATCCGCACGTACCAACTGTTGGCGAGAAGTACAACGGTACTGTCGTGAAAATCGCCAATTTCGGAGCCTTCATCACTCTCTACCCAGGCAAGGATGGCCTCCTGCATGTCTCGCAGATTCGCAAGATGCATGGTGGAAAGCGCATCGAGAACATCGAAGATGTTATGAAAGTCGGCGACCAGATTGAGGTCGTCATCGGTGAGATCGATGAGAAAGGCAAGCTCTCACTCGAGCCTGTCCTTGCTGAATAAGCCGAACGTGCATTGAAATGACGGTTTCACGGACAACTCTTCCGTCAGGTCTTCGGATCGTGACGGAGGAGGTGTCCACCGTTCGCAGCGTGGCATTTGGTATTTGGGCCAACGTGGGTTCGCGCGATGAGAGTCCCAGCGTCGCTGGCGCCTCCCACTTCCTAGAGCATTTGCTCTTCAAAGGAACGAATGCGCGAAGTGCTCTAGATATATCTGCAGCCATCGATGCGGTAGGTGGTGAGATGAATGCATTCACTGGGAAGGAGTACACCTGCTTCTATGCCCGAGTGATTGACTCAGATTTTGGAATAGCAGCAGAGGTCATCTGCGACATGATTCGAGATTCAATCATCCGAGGCGAGGATGTCGATTCAGAACGCACAGTGGTGCTCGAAGAGATTGCCATGCGTGATGATGATCCAAGTGATCTCGTTCATGATCTCTTTGCAGAGACGCTCTACGGTGATGGTCCGATTGGTCGTCCAATTCTCGGCACTGTCGATTCAATATCCAACATGACTCGTAAATCAGTCCACTCTTACTACAAGAAGAGATATCTGCCAGAAAATCTTGTCGTGGCAGTCGCTGGCAATGTGAAACATGAGCGCGTTGTCGAACAGGTCACCGAGATGCTTGGCGATTTCCTTAATTCAACTGCGAAGCCAGCGGCTTTACGCCCGGCAACAAAAGTACGAGCACAGGGTCTTGGTCAGATTGGTCTGGTTTATCGCAAAAGCGAACAGGCAAACATCTTGCTTGGATTTCCATCAATCGATCGGAGCGATGAACGGCGCTTTGCCTTATCCGTACTTACTTCAGCACTCGGCGGTGGAATGTCCTCGCGGTTATTCCAAGAGGTTCGTGAGAAGCGCGGCCTCGCATATTCGGTCTACGCCTCTATGCAACAGTTCGCAGGAGGCGGAATCCTCTCTCTATACGCGGGCTGCAATCCAGAGAAGGCAACTGAAGTCACTGACATCTTCCGAGCCGTACTCGCACATGTCATCAGTTCTGGCCTCTCAGACGAGGAACTTGAGCGCGCCAAAGGGCAAGTCGCTGGCTCCATGGTTCTGGGTCAAGAGGACACCGGCTCGCGCATGGTTCGAATCGGCAAGAGTGAGTTGGTTTATGGTGAAATTAAGAGTATGGACGAGATTCTGGCTAGCGTGCGCGCGGTAGATCAGAAGGCAATCGGTGAATTGGCCGATGAGATCTTCACTGCGCAACCGACGCTTGCAGTAGTGGGGCCTTATAAAAAGAGTTCGAAATTTGCAGCGGCGGTAGCGCGATGAGCCATCCTGTAATCAGAGTGGGCGTCCTTGGTGCGCAAGGAAAAATGGGGAGCACAGTTGTCGATGCCGTGAACAACGCACCAGGCATGGAAATCGTCGCTGCCCTAGATTTGGGGGATTCGCTCGATGTGCTCGTTGCCAACAAAGCCGAGGTCGTCGTAGATTTCACGACGCCAGCAGCAGTCATGGCACATCTGGAGTTCCTCATTACTAAGGGAATCCATGCTGTCGTTGGCACCACTGGCTTCGATGATGTTCGGATAGCGACCATCGCTTCACAACTTTCCAAGAATCCTTCAGTCGGAGTTCTAATCGCACCCAACTTCGGACTCGGCGCCCTGCTTATGATGGAGTTCGCAAAGCAGGCTGCTCCACTCTTTGAGTCGGTGGAGATTATCGAATTGCATCATCCCAACAAGGTCGATGCCCCGAGCGGTACCGCTAAACGAACTGCTGAATTAATTGCGAAGGCGCGCAAGGAGGCAAAGAGTGGGCCCATGCCTGATGCAACAAAAGAGGCCATCGATGGTGCGCGTGGCGCAAGCGTTAGTGGTGTGCCGATTCACTCGGTACGTGCACGAGGATTCGTCGCTCATCAAGAGGTTATCTTCGGCGGATTGGGTGAGACGCTCACGATTCGCCATGATTCTCTGGATCGCCAAAGCTTCATGCCCGGAGTGATCTTGGGGATCACGAAAGTAGTGCATACGCCAGGATTAACCTTTGGATTAGAGAATTTTCTTCACTTAAACAACGGGAGGTAGCCGAAAATGATCACTATGTATAGCGCTGACTGGTGCGGTGATTGCCGCAGATCCAAGCGACTTCTCAACGAATTGAATGTCCCTTTCACAATCATCGACGTAGATGCCGACGAGAGCGCTGCCGAGAAAGTAATCGAGATAAACGGTGGGATGCGCTCGATCCCTGTGATTGTCTTCGACGATGGCACACATCTGACCGAACCAAGTGATGCTACTTTGAAAGAGAAGTTACATGCTCTAGGGGTGATTTAAGGTGAGATTGCAAGATATGCACGTTTTCGTTACTGGTGGAGCGCAAGGCATCGGAGCCGCCATCGTCAAAGATGCAGCGCTTCAGGGCGCCCGAGTCAGTTTCGGAGATATCAAAGACGAAGCCGGTGAACGCTACGCTGCTGAACTTCGTGGCGAAGGCCATGCCGCATTCTTCGTTCACTGCGATGTCGGAAATCTAGAGAGCGTCGAACAAGCACATGCAAAGACAGTTGCCGAGTTCGGCATGGTCAATGGATTAGTGAACAACGCCGGGGTCAACTCAAATGTCGACCCAGTCGAAATGACTACCGAAGAGTGGGATCGATTTTTCAACATTGATCTGAAATCAGTGTGGCATACCGCGCGTTGTGTACTTCCTGCCATGCGTTCGGCGCGGAAGGGAGCAATCGTCAACATCGCTTCGATTCATGCGCGAATGACCTATCCAAAGTTCTTTCCTTACGCTGCAGCCAAGTCTGGAGTCATCGGACTGACTCGGAACCTTGCGCTCGATGAAGGCGAGTTCAATATCCGCACCAATGCGGTTTCACCGGGATATACCCGCACTCCCATACTCGAAGCGTGGTTCGAATCAGTCGAACCGGAGCAACGCGCGGCCGCACTCAACCCGCAACCGCTCAAGAGATTTGCCATGCCATCAGAGATCGCCAAAGTAGTCACTTTCTTACTTTCAGATGAGGCTAGTTTCGTCAACGGAGCTGATTGGATTGTCGACGGAGGTTTGCACGCACGGTTTGCCTCGTAAAACTAGAGTGGGCGACTAGAGGTGATGGAGTAACGCTGATGTGAGCGTTGCTGCAATGAGCATCACTAAGAAATTTGCCCGCAAGTAGAGCGCAATTGCGGCAACTGCTAGCCCTGCTAGGCGCTGATCGACAACGAGTTCGGACTTCGACCCGAAAGTTTGTACCGCGACCAATCCAGCTAAGAGCGCCGTTGGAATCAAGTCTGCAATCTTGGAGACTCGCGGATTGGCCAGGACTGATTGTGGAATCGATTGGCCAATGTACTTGAATGCGAAAGCCAGGACGCTGGCACCGATCACAGCGGTCCAGATCATGAACGCACCCGCCATCCGGCAATAATTGGAATGAGCGCGCACGCGATAATGGGAATCCCGGGCGAGAGTAAGGGTGTGAGCGTCAGCGCTAAAGCGACCGATGCAATCGCAACTATTCGGGCAGCGTTGTTTTTCAATCGAGGCCAGAGTAACCCCAAGAATGCTGCCGGGATCGTCGCATCAAGACCCCATTGCGCAGGATCGCCGAGCGCGTTCGCACCAAGTGCGCCGAGCAAGGTCGCGAGATTCCAAAAGAGATAGATGCCGCCACCTGTCAACCAGAAACCCTTCCGTGCATCATCCGCGCTCTTCTCTTCGTGTGCTAATGCAATTGCAGTTGATTCATCAATCGTGATTTGGGAGGCGAGGATTCGTTTCACACCCTTGACGTGAAGTAGCGGAGCCATTCGGGCGCCATAAAAACCATTCCGTAGCGCCAATAAAGCGCTTGCGGTGATTGCACTGAGGGCGCCGCCGCCAGCGCCAAGGACTCCGGCAACGGCAAATTGTGATGCACCACTAAATAAAAGTAGGGAGAGTGCACAGGTCTGCACGATTGATAATCCCGCGGCGACACTAGCAACCCCAAAGGCGGCGCCATATGTGCCCACTGCAATTGAGATACTTAGGGAGTCACGAATCACGGCGCGAGACATATGCCTATCTTGCCCTATCTCAGGGTAGGGTCTGACGCGTGGCAAACGAAGAACGTGAGATGGCGCCGGTATTTCTCGACGATGTAACAGTCGAATTGGTGAAGTCAAGTGCAAGCGATGCTGATGTCATCTGGGCTGCTCGAGTTTCGACGTCGGGGGAGACCTCACTCGATGAGGTTGGTAAAGACCCCGAACGCTCTGCAGGATTAATTAATTTTCTTGCCCGAGAACGGCACGGCACCCCATTCGAACATACCTCGATGACATTCTTCGTGTCGGCTCCAATCTTCGTCTTTCGAGAGTTCATGCGCCATCGGATTGCCTCGTACAACGAAGAGAGTGGTCGCTATCGAGAACTTCGCCCCATCTTTTACATACCCGGGAGAAATCGTCCGCTCGTCCAAGTCGGAAAACCCGGCGCATACACCTATGTTGATGGCAGCGATGAGCAACATGCGCTCACTGTGTCATCGATGAAGAGCGCGTATCTTGCTGCATATGCTGAATACAAAAAAATGCTCGATGCTGGAGTGGCCCGCGAAGTCGCACGCGCGGTCCTGCCGGTTGGGCTCTTCTCATCGATGTATGTCACTATGAACGCTCGGGCGTTGATGAATTTCCTCTCACTGCGTACTTCGCGAGAAGGCTCGCACTTCCCGAGCTATCCGCAGCGTGAGATCGAGATGGTCGCCGAGAAGATGGAAGCGCACTTCGCGCGCTTGATGCCCTTGACCCATGCCGCGTTCGAGAAATCAGGCCGGGTCGCCCCATAGCCACCTCTGGATACGGCCAAGTGCGCCTCACGCGGTAGCCTTGCCACATGCAGATTGTGCCCCCGTTTGGTCGGCTTATCACCGCCATGGTCACTCCTTTCACGAAGGAGTTAGAGATTGACTGGGCAGGGGTAGAGAAGATTGCTGCACATCTAGTTGCAACCGGGCACGATGGAATTGTCGTCAACGGCACGACCGGTGAGGCGCCCACCACCAGTGATGAAGAGAAAGTTGAGATCATCAAGGTGGTCAAGAAGGTGGTTGGCCCAAAAATTCATGTGATCGCTGGCGCAGGCAACAATGAGACCTCGCACAGCGTGATCCAAGGCAAGCAAGCAGAGAGCGCTGGAGCCGATGGGTTGCTCGTCGTGACTCCTTATTACAACAAACCACCTCAAAGCGGCGTTGCAGCGCACTTCCGCGCGATTGCCGATGCAACCGGATTGCCTGTGATGATGTACGACATCCCACACCGAACCGGTATACCCATCGAAAGTGACACCATCGTCTCGCTCTTCGAACATCCACGGATCGTCGCACTCAAAGATGCGAAGGGAAATGTCGCCGAGACCTCTTGGGTAATCAAACGATCCGGGATTCCAGTCTATTCAGGCGATGACATCCTTAATCTGCCTCTACTCTCCGTTGGTGCAGTTGGATTCGTCTCGGTCTGCGGGCATACTGTGGGTAGCAGGCTCCGAGAACTTCTCGATGCGTGGTTTGCTAACAAGAGCGAACGCGCACTTCAACTTCATCAAGAGTTACTTCCGGTCTACACCGGAACTTTCCGCACGCAAGGTGCAATCCTCACGAAAGCAGCATTGAACTTGATGGGCCTTCCAGGTGGTCATGTGCGTTTACCACTTGTTGATGCAACCACTGAGCAGATTGCGCAATTGCGCCGCGATCTGACTGATGGTCGCGTAACGCTCGCATGAGAGAGAGAAATGAATGACCCACGCTCACCCTGAATATTCGCTGCCCCCTGAACTACCTCGAGATGGAGTGCGCATAGTTGCACTCGGTGGCTTAGGTGAGATCGGGCGCAACATGACTGTTTTCGAGCACAACGGAAAATTGTTGATAGTCGACGTTGGCGTCTTATTTCCTGAGGAGAATCAACCTGGCATCGATCTGATTCTTCCTGATTTCTCATATATCAGAAATCGTCTCGCCGATATCGAAGCAGTGATTCTCACTCATGGACACGAAGACCACATTGGCGCAGTTCCCTACTTACTCCGTGAGCGTGGTGATATCAAGATTGTTGGCTCGAAATTGACGCTTGCTTTCATCACTGAGAAATTGAAAGAGCGTCGGATTACGCCCGTGACTCAAGAAGTCGTCGCTGGCGAACGACTAAAACTTGGTGAGTTCAACTGTGAATTCGTCGCTGTCAATCACTCGATTCCAGATTCGTTGGCAATCGCAATCTCCACTAAGGCAGGAACCATTTTGCATACCGGTGATTTCAAAATGGATCAGTTGCCTCTTGATGGTCGACTTACTGACTTGCGCACCTTTGCACGATTAGGGCAAGAGGGTGTCGACCTCTTCATGGTTGATTCCACAAATGCTGACATTCCAGGCTTTGTCACCAGTGAAGCCGAAATCATGCCGGTGCTTGATCGCATATTCGCGTCGACCAATCGGAGAATAATCGTCGCATCTTTTGCCTCGCACATACATCGAATCCAACAGGTTCTTGATACTGCGATGAATCACAATCGCAAGGTCGCTTTCATTGGTCGCTCGATGGTTCGAAATATGCGCGTCGCTGAGGAATTGGGATATCTGCACGTGCCACCTGGACTAATCGTTGAGAGCAAAGAGGTCGAGAATCTTGGCGATAACGTGGTCTTGGTCTGTACCGGTTCCCAAGGTGAACCGTTGGCAGCGCTGTCGCGCATGGCATATGGCGATCACAATATAAAAGTTGGAGTAGGGGATACCGTCATTCTGGCATCTTCATTGATTCCTGGAAATGAGAATGCGGTCTATCGAGTCATCAATGAACTGACCCGACGTGGCGCGAAGGTCGTCCATAAATCGAATGCTTTAGTTCATGTCTCTGGACATGCGGCAGCCGGTGAGTTGCTGTACTGCTATAACATCGTCAAACCCCGGCATGTTTTGCCAATTCATGGGGAGTGGCGTCATCTGCGCGCTAACGGCGCGATTGCTAAGTCATCTGGCGTGCGCAGCGAGAATGTCTTGCTCGCCGAGGATGGCGTTGTCATCGATTTGATAGATCATAAAGCCTCAATCGTCGGAGCGGTGCCATGTGGCTATGTTTATGTTGACGGCTCGAGCATCGGTGACATCTCTGATGAATCTTTAAAGGATCGACGAATACTTGGTGAAGAGGGTTTCATCTCAGTGGTCGTAGTCATCGAAGCGCAAACTGGGAAAATCGTTGCTGGGCCCGATATTCACGCACGTGGTTTTGCTGAAGATGAATCGCTCTTTGATGAAGTGAGGGATCGAATCATCGAATCGCTCACCGAGGCAGTAGCAAATGGTGTGACTGGGTCGCATCAACTCTCGCAAACCGTGCGTCGCGTGGTGGGTAAATGGGTGGGCGGAGAACATCGTCGCCGTCCCATGATCGTGCCGGTGGTTATCGAGGTCTAAATCGGGCGTTAGTTCCGGTCGACGGGGGCCGGCGCGCCTCACAGCCCGCTGTTTATCGAGGATTTACCCTCTTATACATGGCGCGCGCACAAAAATCGAGGAATTCCCCTGCTCGGAATAGCTCAGGCGCGGGCAATAACAATAAGAATTCTGGCGGACGCGGAATCATTCGCAAACTGTGGCTTGCACTTGCTGGCGCGGTAGGCGCGCTCGTTCGACTCCTCCTTCGCGGGGCGCGCGATCTTGATCCAGCACATCGTCGCGATGGTTTCGGACTTTTTATCATCGTACTATCATTAATTACGAGTGCGGGTATCTGGTTCCGACTCGATAATCTCTTTGGGAACTTCATCTACTCGGTTGTTGCGGGAACTTTTGGGAAGTTAGGCTTCGTCACTCCGGCGCTTTTGTTCTATCTAGGAATCAGGTTGCTGCGCACACCTCAAGAATCGGCGGCAACCGGTCGCATCACCATTGGTATATCCACCATCGTGATTGGCTTGACGGGTTTCCTGCATATCCTCGCGCACTCACCTCGCCCGTCAGATGGTGCCACCGATATGCGCGGTGGTGGCGGCTGGTTGGGCTATGGGGTATCGGCGCCAATGGTCGGGTTGGTGACCGCGTGGGTAGCGGTGCCGATTCTTTTGATTGTGATTCTTTTCGGATTACTAGTCACCACTGCGACACCGCTTAACGTGGCAGCCGCGAAAATGTTGGCGCTCTTCAAAGGCGCCTCGAATATCGCACACAATCAACTCGAAGCCAGACGAATACGTCGTGAACAAGAGAATGAAGAAGATTTCGAGATAAGTGAGAATCCACCGTTCGAGAGTCCGGTGATTGCCGAACCCATTGCTGAACTCATCACAGAAGTCGATGGCGATGAGGATGCAACAACTCCAGATGATCAGACCGAGTTACTCACGACCACAGACGTTCATACCACCAGCGTGACCCGACCATCAATTCCGGCTCCATCAGTCCAACCCCCGATGAGCGAGGCCGAACAACTAGAGCTCGCCGAGATGCTTGATTACATCTTGCCATCACCAGATCTACTCAAGAGCTCGCCTGCATCGAAAGGCAAGACCAAGGCTAACGAAACTGTGGTGGCTGCCCTTCACGAAGTGTTCGCACAATTTGATATCGATGCCGAGGTTACCGGCGTGATGCGAGGTCCAACTGTCACTCGATACGAGGTCGAACTTGGCAATGCGGTCAAGGTTGAGAAGATAACGGCTTTGAGCAAGAACATCTCATACGCAGTTGCAAGTAGCGATGTTCGAATCCTTAGTCCGATACCTGGAAAATCAGCGGTAGGAATCGAGATTCCTAATGCTGATCGAGAGGTCGTTGCACTTGGCGATGTCCTGCGTTCACAAGTGGCGGCAAACGAGCAGCACCCATTGGTAATCGGACTCGGCAAAGATGTCGAAGGTAATTTCATCTGTGCGAATCTGGCGAAGATGCCTCATCTACTCGTAGCCGGTGCCACGGGCTCTGGAAAGTCGAGCATGATCAATTCGTTAGTGACCTCCATCTTGATGCGTTCGACCCCTGATGAAGTTCGGATGATTTTGGTGGATCCGAAACGAGTGGAATTAAATGCCTATGAAGGGATTCCACATTTGATTTCGCCCATCATCACCAACCCCAAGAAAGCCGCCGATGCTTTGACGTGGGTTGTTAAAGAGATGGATAACCGATACGACGACTTATCAAACTTCGGCTTCAGGCATATCGACGATTTCAATAAGGCTGTAAAAGCCGGCAAGCTAAAACCGCTACCAGGCAGTCAGCGACGATTGAAACCTTATCCATATCTTTTAGTAATAGTAGATGAATTAGCCGATCTGATGATGGTTGCTCCTCGCGACGTCGAAGATTCGATTGTTCGAATCACCCAACTTGCGCGTGCTGCTGGAATTCATCTCGTGCTTGCAACGCAACGTCCAAGCGTTGACATAGTCACTGGATTGATTAAGGCAAACGTGCCATCGCGGTTGGCATTTGCTACGAGCAGTCTCGCCGACAGTCGAGTGATTCTGGATGCATCTGGTGCTGAAAAGTTAGTTGGCCAAGGTGATGGATTGTTCATTCCGATGGGTGCGAGTCGATCGATGCGGGTTCAAGGCGCGTACGTCTCAGAACGCGAAATCGAATCGGTCGTAGCGCATGTGAAGAACCAACGTGAGGCGCAATATCGTGACGACGTAACTGCTCCTGTTAATAAGAGAAGTGATATCGATTCAGATATCGGTGACGACCTCGATCTCTTGTTACAAGCAGTCGAGTTGGTTGTCTCGACACAATTCGGATCTACCTCAATGTTGCAGCGAAAGTTGCGGGTGGGGTTTGCCAAGGCTGGTCGGTTGATGGATCTGATGGAGAGTCGGGGAATCGTCGGACCAAGCGAAGGGTCAAAAGCGCGCGAAGTGCTCATATCAGCGGAAGAACTTCCTGGAGTCCTTGCGTCCTTGCGCGGGTAAGCGCTCAACGGACTTGTCGCCTCACCATCACTAGCCGTACCCTTAAGGCCTGCAACATTTCCCTTTTTATTCCTGGTTCCCCCAGGGAGGTGAGATCCATGTCGATCGGCGCTGATCTAAAAACTGCGCGTGAGGCTGCCAATCTCACCCTCGACCAAGTCGCCGAAAAATCCAAATTACGCCCCAGCCTCATCGCAGCATTGGAACGAGATGATTTCTCACTCTGCGGAGGCGATGTCTACGCCCGCGGACACCTTCGCGTTCTGGCCACTATCTATCGCATCGATAGCACGTACCTCCTTGAACTCTATGACAAATCGTTTGGGGTAAGTGAAAGTGGGCTCGAAGAACTCGCACAAGCGAAGTCACAAAATCTTGAGCGCGGGATGAGTATCAGTTGGAAATCACTCTCTGCAATCGCCGCTGTTGCATTACTCATCGCTGTGGTGGTGAGCAATCAACTACCAAGTGATCAAACGAGCCTCAGCGCACCAGATTCGACATCAAGTGCTTCTGGCACCAGCGCCACTCCAGAACAATCAACGACCGAGTCATTGCCAGCGGTTGCCACGGCAGATGAAGGTGTCCGTGTACGACTTACTGTGGTGAAGAGTTACTCGTGGATTTCAGTCACGGCTGCTGACGGCAGTTCGCTATTCACCGGTCAGATTGAGAAGGGTGAAGTACGTGAGTTCACTGATTCACAAGTCCTACGACTAGTGATAGGCAATGCAGGTGCAGTCTCAGTTAATGTGAATGGGGTCGACCAAGGCATACCAGGCAAAATCGGGGAAGTAGTTCGATTGGAATTCACTCCTGATGCCGAGAATTCCAAGGGGTAGTAGTACTTTTCTCTCATGAAAAAAGTTGCGTTAGTGACACTTGGCTGCGCGCGCAACGAAGTTGATTCTGAAGAAGTAGCCGGCCGGCTTGCCGCAGATGGCTGGGAATTGGTCGCAGATGCCACCGATGCCGATATCGCCGTAGTGAACACCTGCACTTTCGTCGAAAGTGCGAAGAAAGACTCGGTTGACGCGCTACTCGAAGCCCACTCACTCAGGGAGCGCGGGGTGCAAAAAGTTGTCGCAATCGGCTGCATGGCCGAACGTTATGGGAGAGAGTTGGCGTCCGCGCTTCCTGAAGCCGATGCGGTGTTGGGTTTTGATGAGTACGACCGGATCTCAGCGCGACTTCAGACTATCTTGGCCGGCGGCAGCGTCGAAGCTCATCATCCTAAGGATCGGCGCTCACTGCTTCCGATTGCGCCAGCGCAACGACAAGAGGTGCGCAACAAGTCAGGTGTTGGTGAGCGCACAATTCGAAAGCGATTAGACAAATCACCGGTCGCACCATTAAAGATTGCATCAGGTTGCGATCGGCGCTGTTCATTCTGTGCCATTCCATATTTTCGTGGGGCGTTCGTATCGCGTACAGCAGAAGAGATTTACAGTGAAGCGCTCTGGCTTGCTAATGAAGGTGTCTCCGAACTCTTCTTGGTAAGTGAGAACACCACCTCTTATGGAAAGGATCTTGGCGACCTGCAGGCGCTCGAGAAGTTGCTCCCTGAACTAGCGGCAATCGATGGAATCGAGCGAATTCGAACCTCATATCTACAACCAGCGGAGATGAGGCCGTCATTGATTGATGCGTTGGTTACCACTACGAAAGTCGCACCCTATTTTGATCTCTCTTTCCAACACGCGAGCGCAGACACTTTGCGACGGATGCGCAGATTCGGTGACAAGGATAAGTTCCTGGAGTTGATTGATACGATTAGAAAAGTCGCTCCAGATGCCGGGATACGGTCGAACTTCATCGTCGGTTTTCCTGGTGAACGTGATGAGGATTTTCAGACTTTGCTCGATT
The DNA here is from genome assembly GCA_964490435.1 of uncultured Bifidobacterium sp. Lineage (GTDB taxonomy): Bacteria > Actinomycetota > Actinomycetes > Nanopelagicales > Nanopelagicaceae > IMCC26077. The sequence goes on from CAZBCF010000014.1 coordinate 14,014, forward strand.
TTCTTGGCGACGCTCGACTCGATGCGATTGGAATTTTCGGTTATAGCGATGAAGAAGGTACCGAGGCACAGAATCTGGATGGCCAGGTGAGCGAACGCGAAATTAAAGATCGAGTGGAAACCTCGTCGGCATTAGCAGATCAAATGCTTAGCGAACGCGCTGCCGAGCGAATTGGAAGCGAAGTATTGGTACTCATCGAAGAGAGCTCGCAACGCGAGGGGCGCGCCGCACATCAAGGGCCCGAAGTCGATGGCACGACTCGGTTTGAGAGCGGCGCTTCTCCAACTATGACTGTAGGGAGCTATATTCGGGGTCGAGTCGTCGCATCGGATGGAGCTGATCTCATTGCTCGAGTCACATGATTCGGTGGTTCCAATTAACTCACCCTCTTCGCCCTCTTCGCCCTCTTCGCCCTCTTCGCCCTCTTCACCCTCTTCACCCTCTTCACATTCACTCGTCTCGATGCTCAATCTGCCAAATGCGCTCACCATCATCCGAATCGCCCTTATTCCGCTCTGTTTCGCAGCGCTCATGTATCAGTCAGGTGATAATCCAACCTGGCGCATCATCGCATGGTGGGGTTTCTTCATTGTTGGAATGACTGACATTCTCGATGGTCGACTTGCACGTTCGCGTAAACAAATCACAGAATTAGGAAAGTTTCTCGACCCGGTTGCCGACAAATTACTCGTTGGTTCTGCTTTGGTTGGTCTCTCCCTGTTAGGCGATCTCCCGTGGTGGATTACCTTCGTCATCCTTGGTCGAGAATTGGCAGTGACGCTACTTCGATTGTTCGTCGTGCGCCTAGGAGGGCGAATAATCCCGGCAAGTCGCGGAGGAAAACTCAAGACATTTACTCAAGGATTTGCAACGGGTTTCTATGTGCTGCCACTTGTCCCATCCCTACACACCGCCCGCGATATTTTCATGTATGTCGCAATCGCAATCACGTTATTCACGGGACTTGAATATTTCGTGAAGGCTTTGACGAGCCCGAAGGCAGAGATGTAAGCAATGGATGACATCACTCGAAATGTCGAGCAGATTCTCACTCGTTTGCGTGACTCGCGGCAGACATTGAGCGTTGCCGAATCACTCACTGGCGGATTACTGGGTGGTGCGATCACGAGCGTAGCCGGTGCTTCAGATGTATTCGTCGGTGGCATCCTCGCTTACAGCGCTCGTTTAAAATCCGAATTACTTGGCGTTGACCTTAGACAGATACAGGAGTTCGGCATCGTGAGTCGCGAGGTGGCCCTCGCCATGGCAACGGGGGCTCAAGCGGCGACGAAGAGCGATTGGGCAATGGCGACCACCGGGGTAGCCGGTCCTGGGCCAAGTAAGGGAGTGCCCCCTGGCCGGGTGTGGATCGCGATCGTTGGGCCGGGAGCGCTCAGGGGCGACTACGCGCAGGAATTGAACCTGCCTGGCGAGCGCCAGCAGGTCCGCTCGGCCACGATTGCCCGCGCACTCGAGGCATTTACCCGTATCCTTAGTGAGTGAGTGAAATGTCGGGAAGCTTGCTGCGCAGCCACATCGGCGCTGCCCTTCGTCGTGCTCGCATCGAGCAAGGTCAGACCTTGCGACAACTCTCTCGAGAGGCCTCGGTCTCCCTCGGATATCTCAGTGAGATTGAGCGTGGCCAGAAAGAGGCATCCTCTGAATTGCTCGCAGCAATTTGCCAGGCGCTTAACTTCGGCATCCCTAACCTTCTGGTTGAGGTTTCACAAACTATGCGTGCAGAGTTCGCGAACGCGGCTACTGCCCTTGGCAATCGGCCAACGCTGGCAGTTGTCTCGCTCGACAACACGAGCACCTCAGTTGCCGTAAATATCGAAGACGCAGCCTAAAACCCTCAATACTGTGCTCGTGCAGAGCAACTCAAGTAATCGAACTCGAACCGCCCTCATTGCTGGCGCTCGTTCAGTGCTCTCTGAAGTGGGTGTACGTGAGGCAAATATGATCACGATTGCCGATCGCTCCCGGGTTGCACGCGCGACACTCTATAACCACTTTCGAGATAAAGAGGAGATCTTGCATGCGCTGGTCGACTCAGAGATCTCGAGGATGAGTGAACTAGCAAAGAGCGCAACTCACCGCAGTGAGGTGCTCCACCTGCTCTCGAGAGACATTTACGAGAATGGCGTGCTCCGGAAAGTCGCTGAGCTTGAGCCGCACTTGATTGCTCGAATGGTGACCATCTCCGAGAGCGATAAGTGGAGCGAAGTTCGAAGTACATTGCAATCAGTTCTCTACTGTTCGAAAGAGAGTGGCGAACTTGTGCTCCGTTGGTTGCTCTCCCAATTCTTCTCGCCGATACCTGAGAGCGCTCGCCGCGCTGCAGTAGAGAAGGTTGAAGCAAGCCTCTCGTTATGAGACCACCCCGAGCCTTTTTTAGCGCTCTTTTGCGCGCGTTCTTCTGTGCTCTAATGGCCCTCCTGCTGGTCAGCCTAGCGACCCCTGCATTCGCCGGTTTCTCACAGAACCCGGAGCGAGTGATCTTTGCAACGAGAAATATCTATCTCGGTTCAGATGTGGGAATCGCCATGAAAAAGCTGCCGAATTTCTCGGCAGCCGCTCAGTTCATGTGGGATCAGATGAAAGCGAATGATTTCGCTCAACGCGCCCCGCTTCTTGCTCAAGAACTCATCGGCTCTGGGGCGCAGGTAATTGGCATCCAAGAGGCAACGACCTGGCGTTGTCGCACTGGCTTCTTCGGCGATGAGGTCGTGGTCTATGACTTCCTTGATGAATTACTCGATGCGCTCAAGGCACAAGGAGCGAACTTCTCAATCGCACAGGCTGGTGTTAATGTAAAGCGTGCGCTCAATCCTGGTTTTGAGATCTCGCCCATTCCACACTTAACGATGGTCGAAGACAAGGCGCTCTTCTCGTCGATTTTTGGAAAGGAACGCGCCGCATGTGGCTTCACGATCAGTGATGCCCTTTTGGTTCGCGACGATGTAGAAGTCATTGGTTCAGGAACCTCAGAATTTTCAACTACTTACTCGATTATTCCGACTTTGATGACGATTTATAGAGGATACGCCTGGGCCGACCTGAGGATTGGGGCAAGTACCTTTCGAACAATTACCACACATTTGGAATCGCTCTGGGATGCGGATGCGATTCCCAATGCCGCTAAGCAGGCTGATCAATTAATCGCTGACCTCAAGGATGCGAAGATGCCGGTAGTAGTTTTGGGGGATTTCAATAGCGATCCGCGTGATCCACGTCCATCAGATGATCTTGCTGTGAATCCAGGTGCGCAACCTTCAGCGAGTGCAACCTGTCGTGCTCAAGTTGCGCAACCAACTTCGACGAACGCAATTGAGGACTGCAACGCATATTGGAAGTTCATCAAAGCCGGCTTTCTTGAGATCTCTCCTGATGCTTTGGATCCGAAGAATTTTTCGTGGGGTGCAGATGCGCTCTTAGCTGGTCCGATGCCAGATCGGATTACTCCAAGCCTCACGATGGGTGGTAACGGCACCTTCACTGATCGCCTCGATTACATAATGGTGAAGAATGGCCAAAGCGCATTCAATGGCGCGATCTTCGGTAACCAATGGCCCGAAGGTTTAGATACCTGGAGATGTTCGAGCCCCGAGCAACTCTCGCTTACCTCCGATGGCGCACGCGCGTTAGGTAAGCGATTGCCGAGCGGCTCGGCCGAGGGGCGATGTCTGCCATCTGATCATGCGGGAATCGCCGGTGCTGCCGACCTGCCTGCCAACGAACTTCGCGATCCACCGCTGCCCGAGCGGGCGAGATCACCCTTTACCTTCTGGCGCGTCACGGGAGCGCTGTCGGCGCTGGGAGTGGTCGCGCTGATTCGCTGGCGCGTGCGCGCCCGCCAGCGGCGAAAGGAGCGACAGCGGGCTCAGGAGTCCGGCGTGTCGGGGGCTGTGGAGTAGCATTCGAACATCTGTTCGGATACCCTTTCGTCAGTTGAGTTGTCAGAGGCGCCCCGTACCGTCGGAGCCAGTGGTCAAACAACTGATTGCAGAACGCGAGTACGCGAGTACGCGAGTACGCGAGTACATGAGACGAGAGGCGGGCAACCGTGGCGAAAGAGGCAAGAGAGAACAGCGAGAAGGCCGGGGATTCTAAGGCGAAGGCAGAGAAGGCGAAGGCCCTCGATACTGCATTGGCTCAAATTGAGCGTCAATATGGCAAAGGCTCAGTCATGCGAATGGGTGAGCGTCGTGCTGAGATCACCGAAGTCATCCCAACGGGTTCCATTGCCCTTGATATTGCCTTGGGCATCGGTGGACTTCCTCGCGGTCGCGTCGTTGAGATCTACGGTCCAGAGTCGAGTGGTAAGACGACTGTCGCCCTCCATGCAATCGCCAATGTGCAACGCGCCGGCGGCATCGCGGCATTCATCGATGCTGAACACGCCCTTGATCCTGAGTATGCGAAGAAGTTAGGCGTTGATATCGATGCGCTCTTGGTCTCACAACCAGATACTGGCGAGCAAGCGCTCGAGATCATGGATATGTTGATTCGCTCTGGCGCAATCGACATCGTGGTCATCGACTCGGTAGCAGCGCTCGTTCCTCGCGCTGAAATCGAAGGCGAGATGGGCGATTCCCATGTTGGCCTTCAGGCGCGCTTGATGTCTCAGGCGCTTCGTAAGATCACCGGCGCGCTCCATAGCTCCAACACAACAGCGATTTTCATCAATCAACTCCGCGAGAAGATTGGCGTCTTCTTCGGTTCACCAGAGACGACTACGGGCGGTAAAGCGCTCAAGTTCTATGCATCCATCCGTCTCGATGTCCGTCGCATCGAAACGCTCAAAGATGGACAAGAGGCAGTCGGAAACCGCACTCGCGTCAAGGTCGTCAAGAACAAGATGGCGCCACCATTTAAGCAAGCAGAGTTCGACATCATCTACGGAGTCGGAATCTCTCGCGAAGGCTCTTTGATTGACCTCGGTGTCGAAACCGGAATCGTCAAGAAGAGCGGTGCGTGGATTACCTACGAAGGTGATCAATTGGGCCAAGGCAAAGAGAATGCTCGCGCATTCCTTCGCGACAATCCTGATCTTGCCGACGAGATCGAGAAGAAGATTCGTGGTCAGTTCACGATTGGCCAGATCGATCCAGCTCTTGCCGCAGCGGTCGAAGAGGCAGTCTCGAACGCAGATATAGACTTCTAAGAGCCTCTCTCTCGAGTAACACCATGGAGTACGAGCCCGATCCCTACTCAGTCGCGACCAAGATCGCAGTCGATGCGCTCTCAAGGCGCGCCCGAAGTAGGGGCGAGCTCGACAACATCCTCCGCAAGAAATTGGTGCCCGAAGAAATCATCGAGCGGTTGCTCGATCGGCTAGTTGCTCAAAAATTAATTGACGATCGCGCCTTTGCCTATGAGTGGTCGCAACTTCGCCATCGAAGTAAGGGTCTCTCGCGTTTTGTCCTAGCGCAAGAATTACGTAAGAAATCTATTCCATCTGAAATTATCGAAGAAGTATTGGAAGAGATCTCTCGTGACGATGAGATCCTCGCGGCGAGGAATCTTGTCGCAAAGAAAGTGCGCTCACTCTCTCGCTTCGATGATCAGGTCAGGTATCGACGTCTGCATTCTCTGCTTGCCCGGAAAGGTTATTCCGCAACCGTGATTGGTGTAGCGATTCGAGAAGAGCTAGCCCTTATCGCTTCTTAAAACCGGTTGGGCATTTAGGCGCACTGCCCGTTACCTTCTTCGTCACTTTACCTTTGATGCACGTAATCGAAATTCGTGGGGATGCAGCCTTTGCTGGAGCAGCGCTCTCGCTAGGTTGAGACGAGTTCGAGGGCGCAGCAGAGGAAGAGTTTGCACTTTGATTGAGTTTGATTTTTAAAGTCGGGGAAGAGAAAGTGAAGTTATCCGCGCTCAGGTGAACCCAATTACCAATTTGTTGTAGTGCGACCGTAGAGACTCGTTCTTTGCCATCACTAGAGGTAATTGCTATTGAAGCCGAACTGGGTAGTTGATCGACTCCATACATACACTTAATCAGTGAAGTGGACATCGATAATCCGTACGTGCCGACGTTTTCAGTTTTTCCATCTGGTGCGTAATGGGGAGCCGCAACTCGGTAGTTGAGAGTTCCGGTGGCCTTATCGTAGGTGGGGGCCGTTGCTTCATAGGCGCTCGCATTTGTTGCAACCACGCCTTGAACCCCAGCACCTTTCTTCACGCAAGAGGAGGGGTTGTCTACTCGAGCATTGCTTAAAGTCCACGTCTCATTGATCGCAAATGCTTTCTCGCCCATATAAGGAGCCCACGCTTCGTAAGCATCAAGTGCACCATCCTCGCCAGAATCTCGTAGGCTCATGGGATTATCTCCATTAGTTAATCCAGTGAACATGCGTGCTGCAGCATCGGTCTTAAATTTCATAACCGGCAGCGTTGATTTCTTCATCCAGCTTCCTGCAAAAATGTTCTGCTCCGGGCCGGCTTCGACGGTTATTCGGTCAGAGGACGCGGAAAATGGAGTGGATGTGACACTAGGTTTATTAAGTCGTCCATTTAGCCAACCCGAGATAAATTTGGGTAACTGTAAGGTAACTTTCAAACGAGATTGGGCAGGGAATTCGCGTCGGTGTAGGCAGATTCCAGTGTCGTTTGCAAGACACGAGGCTTCATAATTCGTCGACATAACTTCAGAGTAATTTTTCCCTACTCGCTTTTGTAGAATTTTTTCTGGCGCTTTGACTAAAGAGGAAGTTTCGCGGATTATGGGAATAACCTCGAAAAAGAACTGAATTACATGCAAATCACGCCAGGATTGGTTCATATTTTGACCTCCAGATTGCACATAACCAGTAAGTAGGTAATCGTGATCAGTGCCAGAGGTATCTCCTTCAGCGCGCCAAATCCAACTGGCAAGCCCAGCGGCATAGCCGGTGCCATCACTATTTACTTTGCCATCAAATTCCTTAGCGTCTTTTGGAAATTTTGTCAGGGGTTGCGCAGTAATGACTTTGCCTTCTTTTGTCGTTACCGTGAAGGACTCGACACATGCAGTATTTGGATTTGCCGCGCAATTACCAATTCCCCCTTCGATGAAAATTGTTTGCCAACCTTTCGTGGCCGCACAAGCAGGATCATCTAATCCAGTACAAAGATTCTCGTCCCGAAGGCCTTGACCTATTTGGTTCTCCACTTTGATAAATGGTGTCGTCTGCAATCGAGACGAAGAGTCAAAAGAGACGCCGTAGTACTCGGTTTGCATGGTCTTACCTAAATCTGGTTGTGCTGCACTGAAAATATCTACCGAGCGATCGAGTGGATATTTTGAGGTGAAGCCTGAAGGTTTTGGCATCGCCCCCGATGCCATGCCGGCGTCAGGTGCACACGGTTGTCCAGGTGGCGTATTTGGAGGGCAGACTGGAGCACCACCAGCTCCTCCCGGTCCTCCTGCTCCTCCCGGTCCCGAAGGTCCCGACGGTGGAGTGCACCCTTGAGGGGCGACTTGAGGTGGAGGGGGACAGATATCAGCGAATGCGGAACTGATTGTTGTCGCGCACGAACCGAGCAGGAGCGCAAGTACTATCCACGCACTTCTCAGTTTCATAACGGAATACTGGCACAGTGCGGTTTTTCATTCAAAGAGCGTGGCCGTTACCCTTTTCTCATGGATAGCCAGCGAACGCGTCGACGTACGTACTTGGTCGAAACTCACGGCTGCCAGATGAACGCGCACGACTCAGAGCGCATCGGTGGACTGCTTGAAGCCGAGGGATATTTACCTGCACCTACCGGAACCGAACCAGATCTAGTGATTTTCAATACCTGTGCAGTTCGAGAGAATGCCGACCAGAAACTCTATGGCTCACTCACTAAATACATATATACGAAAGAATCGCGCCCAGATTTCCAGATTGCCGTGGGTGGCTGTCTTGCTCAGAAAGATAAAGGTGAGATCATTTCGCGCGCGCCATGGGTCGATGTTGTCTACGGAACCCACAACGTAGGTGCGCTGCCAACGTTACTCAAGCGTGCGCAAGTCGAACGACAATCACAAGTTGAGATTAAAGAATCGCTTGAGCACTTTCCATCAACGCTCCCGGTTCGAAGAGACTCTGCCTTTTCGGCATGGGTTTCGATCTCAGTCGGCTGTAACAACACCTGCACGTTCTGCATTGTTCCCGCCTTGCGTGGCATTGAAAAAGATCGTCCTAGGAGCGAGATCCTTGATGAGATTCGCGCGCTCGTATCCCAAGGTGTCGTCGAAGTGACGTTGTTAGGTCAGAATGTGAATGCATACGGCGTCGATTTTGGTGATCGGCAGGCATTTGCAAAACTCCTTCGCTCGTGCGGTGAGATCGAAGGGTTGCGCCGGGTGCGATTCATGAGCCCTCACCCTCGGGACTTCACTGACGATGTGATTGAAGCGATGGCAGATACACCCAACGTAATGCCGCATCTGCATATGCCCCTACAGTCGGGTTCGGACAAGATTCTTCAAGCGATGCGTCGCTCCTATCGTGCCGAGCGTTATCTGGGCATCCTCGATCGGGTACGTAGCGCAATTCCTCATGCAGCAATCACTACCGACATCATCGTTGGATTTCCTGGCGAAAGCGAAGAAGATTTCCAAGCCACCCTTAACGTGATGGAGAAGGCTCGGTTCAGCGCCGCCTACACATTCCAATATTCCAAACGTCCTGGAACTCCAGCAGCAACGATGCCCAATCAAGTCGATCCAGAGGTAATCGGTCAGCGCTACACCTACTTGCACCAATTTCAAGAGCGCATCTCGTATGAGGAGAGTACGAAATTGTTAGGCACTGAAGTTGAGGTGCTGATCGGTGATCACCTCGGGCGCAGGGATCAGGAGCGCGGACGCGTTGCTGGCCGCTCAGCCGATTTCCATTTGGTTCATCTCAACTTTGCCGCTGACGCAAAGCCGCAACCTGGCGACCTGGTTCGCACGATTGTCACCGAAACTGCGCCACATCATTTGGTTGCCGAAGGATTGCCTCTAGCCGTTGAGAAGACTCCTGGAAGTTATGCAGCCATCGAGCGCGTCACGGCGATTTCACTTGGCATGCCAACTTTCAAGACTCCTGAACCCGCCTAATGACGTTTATAGTCATTGGTGGCGCAACCGCCAGCGGTAAGAGCGCTCTAGCACTTGATGTAGCCGAACGCCTTGGCGCTGAGATCGTCAATGCTGATTCCATGCAGTTATACAAAGGTATGGATATAGGTACCGCAAAAGTCCCAGAGAGCGAACGCAGAGGAATCGCGCACCACATGCTGGATGTACTCGAAGTGACCGATGACGCGTCGGTCGCAGATTACCAACGTGAGGCTCGTGCCGTCATTGATCACCTGTTGGCGCAGGAGATTCCGGTTGTAGTGGTTGGCGGAACTGGGCTCTACATCAAAGCGCTCCTTGATGAACTCAATTTCCCTGACCGCGACCCACAAGTTCGGGAACGACTCTTTGCCGAGGCTGAGGATGTTGGCGCAAGTGCCATGCATCAACGCCTCATGCACATAGATCCGCAAGCGGCTTCGTTGATTCCGGAACAAAACGTACGACGCGTGATTCGCGCTCTAGAGGTCATCGAACTTACCGGCGAATCGTATGCGGCATCGCTGCCTCGCGATGAACGCAGTTACTACCCGCAAGCCAAACAATTTGCGATCTCGGTCGAGCGCGAACTCCTACATCGACGGATTGAAGAGCGAGTGAAACAGATGTGGGAGTGCGGCTTTATCGCCGAGGTGGAGCATCTGGCTTCGGTTGGTCTGCGCGAGGGGCGAACCGCTCGAGCGGCCATCGGATACGCCCAGGTTCTCGCTGCGCTCGATGGGCAGATCTCTATGGCAAGTGCGCAAGAGGAGACGGTTATCAGCACCCGACAATATGCCCGTCGGCAGGGAACGTGGTTCTCCAGGGATTCGCGGATTACCTGGCTGACTGGTTCGCACACGGCAAACATTGCTGAAATTCTTGCTATCGCAAGTAAGTCGTGATTAGGTTCAGCAACCCAACAACATTCTTGTCCGAAGGTGCGTAAGAACTATGGAACGTCTGCTCTTCTTCATCTATCTTTTTGAAGGCAAAGAGGCCGAATACGACAAACGCCATGATGAGATCTGGCCCGAAATGTCCCAGGCGCTCACTGACAGTGGGTGGACCAATTACACCCTCTTTCGCAATGGCACCACCGTGGTGGGGTATTGCGAAGCAGTTCCTGATGTTGCGACTGCTTCGAAGAAGATGGGCGCTACCGAAGTCAATGCTCGCTGGCAAGAATCCTTCAAGGACATCATTCGTAATATTGCCGATCGAAACGGCAACTTACTTTCCTACCGCGAGATGTGGCACCACGACTGACTAGATAGATTGGAAGTATCACCATGGCAAAGTTACGTGCAGGATTTATTGGGGCAGGTTCTTGGGCGACGATGGCTCACCTACCGGCGATTTCCAAGCGAGATGAAGTAGAGATCGTTGCAATATGTCGCAAAGGCGATGACCTTCTCAACAAACTTGCAAAGCAATACGGGGCGTCAGTTGCCTCTGAGGATTACCACGATGTGGTCAAGCAAAATCTCGACATCATCGTTGTCTCTTCACCTTCGGGCTTGCACCACGAACATGCGAAGGCTGCGCTCAACTCGGGGGCTCATGTGCTCTGTGAGAAGCCGATGACAATTACGAGCGCCGACGCATGGGACCTTGTTGATACTGCAAAGAAAAACGATCGTGAACTCCTGCTGAGTTTCGGCTGGAACTACCAAAAAATGATTCAAGATATGTATCTGCAATTACAAAAACGCGGCATCGGAAAGCTTGAATCCATGTCGATTCAAATGGCCTCACAGACGCGTGAGCTTTTGAGCAACACCGGCGCATATCCGGATGCCTCCCCAGAGCAGATTCCTGAGCAACGCACCTGGACTGACCCAAAGGTTTCCGGCGGCGGTTATGGCCAGGCACAACTCACCCACGCGCTCGGTCTTGCTTTCCGGCTTTATCCCGCGCACGTGAAAGAAGCCATGGCGTTCATGGCTGCACCGCTCAACGCTCCGGTCGATTTGCATGATGCTGTCATCTATAAGTTCGAAGGTGGCGCCATCGGAACGATGTCCGGCGCCTCAGCACACCTTGGTGCAAATAAGAACATTCACGAGGTTATAGTGCATGCAGTCGGCAGCGAGGGTCAGTTCTTGATCGATCTCAATCGCTCGTATGTCTATATCTATTACAACGATGGCACTATTTATCAACCGAACGTTGCGCCCGATGCCGGCCACTACATCTTCTTCGGACCAGCCAACGCCTTGGTCGATGTGGCGCTCGGTAAGAAAGAGGCCAACATGGCCCCGGGCGAACTCGGCGCAATCACGGTTGACGCGCTCGAACTCGCCTACAAGAGCGCCGCTACGGGAGCAATTGCCAAGCGTTGAGCGAGCCAAACGCCGTAGTATCTGGAATCTATGGCAACAGTGACGCTTACTTACGGGCATGGCACGGAGAACGATTTCCTGCTCCTGCTCGATGAGGCTGATCAGATTCACCCCACGCCCGATGTTCTGGCGCGCCTGTGTAATCGATCATCCGGGATCGGCGCTGATGGTTTCATCCGAATGGTGAAGCAGGGCGGCACCTGGTTCATGGATTATCGGAACAGCGATGGGTCGCTCGCCGAGATGTGCGGCAATGGGATTCGAGTGATGGCTCGATACCTTGTCGATCACAACTTGCAGCCTGCAGGACTTTTTCCAATAGATACCCGCGACGGGAAGAAATTCCTGTCGGTTCCTGAGCACGGGGAAATTTCGGTGAATATGGGCAAAGTCGAAGTGATTGATGATGAGGTCGAGGTCCACCACAATAATCACGTCTGGCGTGCGCTTAATATCAATGTTGGCAATCCACACGCTGTTGCGTTCGTAAATTCGATTGACGAGGTTGGCTCACTTGCGAGCGCACCTACGCTCTTGCCCGATGATGTATATCCCGATGGTGCAAACGTCGAATTCGTGCAAGTCCTCAATGATTCTGAGGTAAGGATGCGTGTGCACGAACGCGGATCGGGCGAGACTCGCTCCTGCGGCACTGGTGTCTGTGCCGTCGCGCTTGCCACCACGATTCACCGTGGAAAGAGTCTTCCGGCGAAGTGGACAGTGCATGTTCCTGGTGGCACGTTACGGGTCGAAATCGATGGGCATTCGAATGCTGTTCTGACCGGACCAGCGGTGCTGGTTCGTGAGCACGAGGTGGTTCTGTGACATTTGAGGAGAGATCTGACGAACTCTTCCACCGTTTATTACAAGAGAATGTTCAAGCCGCTCGTGATTTCGAGGATGAATCGGAGAGCGATGAGTTATCAGAACGAAAAGCGCTACGACGCGTCGCTGGAATCTCGACCGAACTTGAGGATATCTCTGAGGCCGAATACCGCTCGCTTCGACTTGAGCGCGTGGTACTTGTCGGCGTTTGGACCGAAGGCAGCGCCGAACATGCTGACAACTCACTAAAAGAATTAGCCGCGCTTGCTGAAACAGCAGGTTCGCAGGTTCTCGAGGGGATGATTCAGCGTCGAGATAAGCCAGATCCAGCAACGTTCATCGGCTCAGGCAAGGTGAGCGAATTGAAATCTGTGGTTGCGGCGACGAAGGCTGACACGGTCATCTGTGATGGCGAACTCTCACCTGGGCAACTACGCCAACTCGAAGATCGCGTGAAAGTTAAAGTTGTCGATCGCACAGCCTTGATCCTCGACATCTTTGCGCAACATGCGAAGAGCCGCGAAGGTAAAGCACAGGTCGAATTGGCGCAGATCTCCTATCTACTCCCGCGACTTCGTGGGTGGGGTGAATCCCTCTCTCGTCAGGTGGGTGGTCGTGCTGGCGCCGGTGGCGCAGGTGGAGTGGGTATCGGAGGGCGCGGACCAGGTGAGACCAAGATAGAGATCGACCGACGAAGAATTCGCGATCGGATGGCGAAATTGCGCCGCGAAATCGCTGAGATGAAAGTTGCTCGCGATACCAAACGGCAAGAGCGAATTCGCCACCGAATCCCATCGGTTGCAATCGCTGGCTACACGAACGCCGGTAAGTCATCACTCCTGAATCGATTAACCGGTGCCGGTGTACTCGTCGAGAATGCGCTTTTCGCCACGCTAGATCCGACTACTCGGCGAGTAGAGGGAAGTGATGGCCGGGTTTACACCCTCACCGACACGGTCGGGTTCGTCAGCCATCTACCGCACCAACTCGTTGATGCATTCAAATCAACGTTGGAAGAGGTTACCAATGCAGATTTGATCGTGCATGTGGTCGATGGCTCTCATCCGGAGCCGCTCGAACAACTTCGTGCCGTCCATCAGGTAATCGATGAAATTGGCGGCGCCGCTATTCCTGAGTTGATTGTCATTAACAAAGTTGACATCTCAGATCCACATCGCGTCGTTGAATTAGTCAGGCAATTACCAGGAAGTATCGCGATCTCGGCACATACCGGCTTTGGTATCCCAGAGTTACGTGCTGCAATCGAGATGGCGCTGCCACATCCGGATATCGAAGTTCAGGCTGTCATTCCTTACACCCGAGGAGATCTACTTCATGAGATTCATGAACGTGGTGAGATTTTCACCGAGGAACACCGTGAAGATGGCACACATGTTCGCGCACGTGTCGATGCTCAACTTGCCTCGGCGTTAGAGCGCTTCACCGCTTGATCTTGAAGCCACTTGGACATTTTGGGTTTGTGCCGCTAATGACCCTGATTGTCTTACCGCGAATGCAGGTAAGTACCCGCTTTTGAGGCACCACTTTTTGCGGTACTACTTTCTCTGGAACGGGAGCTGGCCCTGGTGGGGGCGCGGGTTGGATAAAAGCTGCCTGCGGGAATTTGATCTTCACTTGCGGTGATGAATAGTGAAATCCGTACGCTTTAATCTCAATTTTGTCTTCAGCGGTGATGTATTTGGTAGTTGATGTTGCAGCGGTGGTGTCGTTTGCGTTGTATTCGACGGTCACTTCGACTCGCGAGAGATATTTCGGTTCGATATTCCAAATCTTGCGAATGAAATCTCCTCGGATAGAGGTCTCGACCCACCCATCAATGACTTTGCCGTTTACATCAAAATGTGCGTTTCCCGTGGGTACATTCATCGTTCCGGCTTTAGCGTCGAAGACCACTTGACCGAAACATTGCGCATTGCTTGTGATGAAGATTCCTCCGGCCGGTATCTTTCCGGCGGCGTGGTGATATTCAGCCCAATAGGGGACCATCAGCACTTTGATATGACGATAGAGTGAACTCGCCTTGAATTCGTTCCGTTGCTTCAATGGTCCATTGAGATCGGCAGAGTTACCTTTGTTGTCGCAATCAGGTTCTGGATCATAGAGCGAGCCATCGACGAGATTTATCTCTGCCACTGTTCCAGTGACTAATGTGCGCGAGATGCCATCGCTACCTTTCATGAATGAGACATCCGGGTCTTTGACCTGTGAAGTGAACCAGCCAGCTTTCTTGGCGATGTCATCAGATTTCACGGTAACTCGGAATTTAGAATCAAGTGGCAGGCCACGCTGCGGGTCATTGTGCTTTGGTCGTCGATTGATGAAGGGACCGTTCACGGCGATCACATTGACGCCGAACTGCTCTTTGTTGCCGGCGACATCGACAATTGTCAGCAGGTCAGAGCCATCTGAGTGTTTCTTTGGAAAGAGATAGCAGGTGGTGCGCCAATGTGAGGCCCCTTCACCACATTTTTGATCCTCGGCAAATTCGCTACCTTCCCATTTAGGGTTTCCTGCCATGCCGTAAATCCATGGTTCGTATGGAGTAACGCCAAGCACTTCGATTGCCGGGAGCCAGGAATTAGCAGTGGTATCCCACATCTCAACTTTCTCAACGCAATCAGTATTTCGAATGTTTAACGCACACGAGGGCCAGAGATATTTATCGGGCATCGAGAATGACTGCAACTCTTCATTTTCAGCGTGAGCTACTGGTGCGACCGCAAATGTGGTAGAAAAAATTAACGTCAGAGCGATGAGAAAAATTTGCCAGCGACGTTCTCGCATGGCTTAATGATAGAACGTATGGCTAGCGAACTGAACGGAGAACTGCAGTGACTTTTCCAAGAATCTCCGCATTGTCGCCAGGAATGGGGGAGAAGTTGGGGTTAGCCGGAAGGAGCCAGATTTTTCCGTCGCGACGAGAGAAGGTCTTCACTGTTGCCTCGCCATCAATCATCGCTGCGACTATCTCGCCCTTTTCGCAAGTTTTCTGCGCACGGATGACGACATAATCGCCATCGCAAATCGCAGCATCAATCATCGAATCACCAACGACTTTGAGCATGAAGAGTTCGCCTTGACCAACAAGTGATGCCGGAAGGGGAAAGGTCTCTTCGATCGATTGTTCAGCAAGTATTGGACCACCGGCTGCAATACGACCAACGAGTGGGACTGCGCGCATTTGATCCATCTCTACGCCCGACTCTCCACCTGCACCCGTGCTGTCCTCACTCTCTGAGAGAAGAATTTCAAGGGCGCGTCCACGGGTTGGGTCGCGTCGAATCCACCCCTTCTCTTCGAGAACTTCCAGTTGGTATTTGACGCTCGAGGGTGAGGAGAGGCCAGCAGCGATTCCAATCTCACGCATCGAAGGTGGATATCCCTGGGACTCGAGGGCGCTCTGAATGACCTCGAGGATCTTCAGCTGCCTGGGGGTCAGACCCTCTTCGTTGGCAGGGCCATCGGGCAGTTCGCTGACAGGGCGGGTGGTTTCAGGGGCGGTTTTCTTGGCCATAGCGAAAAGGGTAGGGGAATCCGGGAAAATATTCAAACACCTGTTCGAAAATTTCTTGACAAAGGGGGGTTGGGTAGGGTTAACTTCGAACATCCGTTCTAAAGATTCTAGAGAAAGACCAGACGATGGCTACTTCCCCACCCATGAGCCCCCGTATGAGCCCCCGTATGCACCCATCACCTACTCGCCTGACCACCCGTGGGCGCCTTCTCCTGGGCGCCTCAGGCCTTCTCGTTGCCCTCTCCTTACTCTCTGCCAATACCGCGTTGGGCAGTAGTGAAGGGGTAGGCGCGAAGGGGCAGAGCGCTAGCGCACGTGGGTACGAGAGCATCACGGTTTTACCAGGGGAGAGCCTCTGGTCGATTGCCCGCCAGATTGCCCCAGATTTCTCCGATCTATCGCTGAGTACGGGCGATATCGTCGGCATGATCGTCGAGATGAATAATCTGGGTTCTTCGGATCTGGTCAGCGGTCAGGAGTTGCTCATACCGGTGGCGTGAGTTTCAGAGAAAATTTTCTCGCGACACACCGAAACTCCTCTTGCGAACCCTCGACCATTGCTCTACTGTTCCCACTAGATGTAGTAGTAACAACGGTGTAGTTATTCCACAGGTTGTGCCTACTACTCCCCAGGTCCTCCACAGCCTTATCCCCAAGGCAGCGCGATTCTGGCCCGTGATGAGGACACCTGAGTAGGGGACTAGCAATAAACCAGCAGTACATCCAGCGAGCGTTGAAAAGGGGTGCCCATGAACTGTCCCTATTGCCGACAGACCGATAGCCGAGTCGTTGACTCGCGCCCCATCGACGAGGGCAGCTCCATTCGTCGCCGCCGCGAGTGCGCTACCTGTGGCAAGCGCTTTACCACCCAAGAAATGGCGATCCTCTCGGTGATCAAGCGAAGCGGAGCAACCGAGCCATTTAGTCGCGAGAAGGTCATCGCAGGTGTCCGCAAAGCATGTCAGGGGCGCCCGGTCAATGATGATGACCTTGCGCTCCTTGCACAAAGAGTTGAAGAGAATCTTCGCGCAACCGGACAAGCAGAAATCGAAGCACAAGAGGTGGGCATGGCAATTCTCGCTCCACTTCGCGAGCTCGATGAAGTTGCCTATCTGCGTTATGCATCGGTCTATCGCAACTTCAATTCATTAGATGATTTCGAGGGAGAGATTGCTCTTCTTCGTGCGCTGCCGTTTGAAAAGAGCGAAAGAGAAAGTGCGAGTGATACAGCGCAAGCTGATCGTGAGTTAAGCAAGAGTTAAAAAGAAGAAAACGAGAGTTAAGCCAGTAAGACCAGAGGAGAAAGAGGAAAAGAAATGTCAGACACAGTCGTAAACCGGGCCGGGAGCAAACGTGGCGCTGGACTCACGGTGGAACGTATCTACACCACCGCAGGAGTCCATCCTTACGATGAGGTGACCTGGGAGCGACGCGATGTCGTGCAGAACAATTGGAAGACTGGCGAAGTCGTCTTCGAACAGCGTGGGGTCGAGTTCCCTGACTTCTGGTCGGTGAATGCATCAACAATCGTCACCACTAAATACTTCCGAGGCGCAGTGGGCTATGAGAATCGCGAGTGGTCACTCAAGCAAGTCATCGATCGCGTTGTACTTACCTACACCAAAGCCGGAAAAGAGTCTGGTTATTTCGCTACCGAAGCAGATGCTGAAATTTTCGAGCACGAATTGACCTGGATGCTTATGCACCAAGTCTTTTCTTTCAACTCTCCAGTCTGGTTCAACGTCGGTACCGCAGCGCCACAACAGGTAAGCGCCTGCTTCATCCTCTCGGTCGATGACACCATGGATTCGATTCTCAACTGGTATCGCGAAGAGGGCATGATCTTTAAAGGTGGTTCAGGTGCAGGCCTTAACCTCTCGCGCATTCGCTCCTCCAAAGAGCTCCTCAAATCAGGGGGCACCGCCTCAGGTCCGGTCTCCTTCATGCGTGGGGCTGATGCCTCTGCCGGAACGATCAAGTCCGGTGGTGCAACCCGTCGCGCTGCGAAGATGGTCGTGCTCGATGTTGATCACCCAGATATCGAAGAGTTCATTGAGACCAAGGTCAATGAAGAAGAGAAAATTCGCGTCTTGCGCGATGCAGGTTTTGATATGGACCTCGGTGGTAAAGACATCATCTCTGTTCAATATCAGAATGCGAACAATTCCGTTCGCGTCAGCGATGATTTCATGCGCGCCTATGAAGACGGAAAAGATTTTGGTCTTCGCGCTCGCTCCACTGGCGAGATCATCGAACACGTCAATGCGCGTTCGCTCTTCCGAAAGATGGCAGAAGCGGCATGGGCTTGCGCTGATCCTGGAATTCAATATGACGACACCATCAATGATTGGCACACCAATCCAGAGACAGGTCGAATCAATGCATCGAACCCTTGCTCTGAATACATGTCGCTCGATAATTCATCGTGCAACCTTGCCTCTTTGAATTTGATGAAATTCCTCAAGTCTGATGGATCATTCGATGCCAAGACTTTCGTCAAGGCAACCGAGTTGATCATCACCGCGATGGATATCTCCATCTGCTTCGCAGATTTCCCAACAGAGGCGATCGGAGACACCACTCGTAAGTATCGCCAACTCGGAATCGGCTTTGCCAACATCGGTGCGCTCCTGATGGCATCGGGACTTCCATACGACAGCGATGGTGGCCGCGCACTTGCTGGTGCCATCACCTCGTTGATGACCGGAACCTCTTATCGCCGTTCTGCAGAGATTGCTGGCATCGTCGGTGCGTACGAAGGCTATGCCCGCAATGCAGCCGCACATACCCGAGTGATGCGTAAGCATGCTGCGGCATCGGTTGCTGCACGCTCTGTCACCACCCTCGACCGCGATGTCTGGACAGAGGCAAATAAGCAGTGGGATGAAGGTTTGAAGATCGGCGAGAAGAACGGCTGGCGCAACGCGCAAGCATCTGTTCTCGCACCAACCGGAACAATTGGTTTGATGATGGATTGCGATACCACGGGTATTGAGCCTGATTTCTCGCTGGTCAAGTTCAAGAAGCTTGTCGGCGGCGGGTCGATGCAGAATGTCAGCCAAACTGTTGCTCCAGCACTTCGTAACCACGGATACACCGAAGAGACAATCGAGGCAATCGTCGAATTCATCCAAGCGAACGGACATGTCATCGAGGCTCCAGGGCTTAAGCCAGAGCATTACGACGTCTTCGATTGCGCACTTGGTGCGCGATCTATTGCGCCGATGGGCCACGTACGCATGATGGCTGCCTGCCAACCATTCCTCTCCGGTGCAATCTCCAAGACGGTCAACCTCCCAGAAGAGGCAACTGTCGAAGAGGTCGAAGAGGTCTACTACGAAGGATGGAAACTCGGACTCAAAGCGCTCGCCGTCTATCGGGATAATTGCAAAGTCGGTCAACCACTCTCTGATGGCAAGGCGAAGAAGAAAGATGAGCCAGTTGTCGAGAGCGCAGCGCCGGCGCGTGCAACCCGCAAGCGTCTGCCAAAGTCGCGTCCATCGCGCACCACCTCCTTCAATGTTGGTGGCGCAGAGGGATACATGACCGCAGGTGCTTACGATGATGGCGCACTCGGTGAGGTCTTCTTAAAACTTGGCAAGCAGGGTTCGACTCTTGCCGGAGTTATGGATGCATTCTCCATCGCAGTCTCGATCGGTTTGCAATATGGCGTTCCACTCGAGACCTACGTGCAGAAGTTCACCAA
>CAZBCF010000015.1:0-30876 GCA_964490435.1 uncultured Bifidobacterium sp.
GTGTGCGATATTACGGCTCGCATTTGATGGAAGTCGCTGAAGGGATTGATGCAGGCTTGCACGTCACTGCTGGGCAAGTCTTAGGCAAAGTAGGAACTTCGGGCTCTGCCCGTGGAACTACTCCACATCTTCATTTCGGGTTATCGTGCCCAACTTTTCCTGGAGATTGGAAGGTGCGCCGTGGCGCCCTTTTACCCTACAGATATTTGAGGTCATGGCAAAAGGGGGGCAACCTCGCACCTCCACTCTGTAAGTGAGAGTTAACCTGCTCGCTCTGCGGTATTCACCTTCAATTGACTATTTAGAAACCTTTCTTCGAGAGAGTGGAGTGAGGGTAATTCGAAGCGATGGAAGGTAAATCGGTGAAGCTTGTATCAGAAGGATCGAACCAGAGTTTAAACAACATTTTAATTTGCTCTTTTTTTACGAACGACGAGTATTACGCTACCTATGCTGAGAAATTATCGGAGAATCTTGAGCGATTAGGAGTTGCTTTCCTCATCACGGTTATGGAAAAAAATGAGGGAGAGGATTGGGCTGATATCTGTCGAAAGAAAGTTGGCTTCCTCGCAAAAGCCTGTGCCGCAAATCCAGGCAAAAAAGTATTTTGGATTGACATTGATTGTGAACTACTTGAAATTCCCGAATATATAGTTGAGTCAACGGCAGACATTATTGGTTTCCAAAGGAGCTTTGGCTCTCCCCTGAACATCGGTTATCAAAACCGTACTCGTTTTTGGGAACCTTGTTTCTGGGGGATCAATAACACTCCGCAAGCCCGCAAGATGGTGGAGGATGCCTATCTACTGGAGCAAAATTCCAGTATTAAAGCCACCGATGACTATTTCTTCGAGGAAGGCTGGCGCGCAAATGCGAACAACTTAACTTTCCAGCTAATCCCATCCAATTCTGTAGCTAATCGCGGAGATGAACTTGAAAACACCCGATCTGTCTTCTTCAAGTTTGGTTCAAGCGGGAAAGTTGCCGAATTCAAGAATCAGGTCGAGCAGCATAAGTTGTCGAATTCTTCTGGTGGGTTAAAGAAGAGATTTAAAAGTAAGACACTCCAATTGGCACGTCGAGTTCAAAAAAGAATTCCAGCGAGGTTGCGGAAAAGGCTCCGAAAGTTCTCAGATAAATCTGGCATTACCGGAGCTCTAACTGGTGAAATTCACGCCGGAGGGGTCAGCGACGAAGTAAAAGCACTTTTGGGGATTGCTAAAGATGGTGACTCCAAGGAATTCAGTGAGAAATTTGATGCGCTAAGACGCGAGCGGATTCTCAACCCAGCTGAAAATCGAGCAATTTCATCGGCAATCAGCTTCCTGAGTTATAGCTCCTTTCCCTCTGAATCTTCTTTACGACTCGCTTGGTGGAGCCAGCCATATCCAGGAAATTTTGGAGATTGGCTATCGCCTTATTTGATTCAAAAGTACTCGCGCAAACAAATTCAATTCCAGCCCCTCAATGAAGTTTCAAGTAGTCCTCATTTGGTGGCAATTGGTTCTATTGGTCGGTTTATCAAGAGGAATTCGATTGTGGTGGGCACGGGGGTGAGTTCAGATGAGTTCTTAATTGACCCCCGTGCTAAATATTTCTCGCTGCGGGGACCTCGAACTGCTTGGATCTTGAAAAAATCTGGTGGTCCAACTGTTGATTCGTTTGGCGATCCAGCGATTTTAGTCTCGCGGATATATCCAGTGATTCGAAGCGAAACAAACGGTCGAGTGGCGCTAATTCGACATCATTCGCATCGCTCGTTGCCAGTACGTAAACCTGAGAACATGGATGAACTATCAGTATTGCGCTCGCACTCCTCCCAAATCGAGGAACTCTTTATCGCACTCAATCAATACGAAGCGGTGATTACCTCCGCAATGCATATCTTCATAACCTGCCAGGCATATGGAATCCCGGCAGCACTCGTGACCTTCAAAGGATTCGAAGGCTCTGTGCATGGTGATGGATCAAAATATCTCGATTATTCAGAGGGCGTTGGCGTTAGTGACTTAACACCGACATCAGTGCCTCTCGATCTGCGGAATTTCGATCTCCACAGCCTATTGACCCACGAGAAAATCTCTGAAGAAAAGCTGAATGAGGTAGAGATAACACTCATGGGGGCAATCGACTGCTATCAGAAGATCACAGACAAAATTCGGGTCTCTTGATTCACCTGTTCGGATCACTCGCTAGAGCTTCGAAAGCGATCTTTCCTCGCTTTGAGGATAAGTTGCTACTCGTACTTTTAACATGTGTTGGCGCATTAATTTCAATTTCTGAACTTGCAATAGCCAAGATATTCACTGAGATAGTAGTGGGCGAGAGACCAGCAACCTTCGCTCCCATGGCCCTCATTGGCACCTTTCTCCTCTTAAGCCTATTTGCTCGATTAAGTCATTATTACCAAAGGACGCAACGCGTTCGCATTTTCAGTAAGTCTATCAACGCGACAACTTTTAAAAATCAGGAGAACTCCTGGGATTATTCGCTTGCAATGGAAATCTCCAATATCTTTTATCACCTTTTCCAAACACTAATCATCATCACCTTCTTGATCTACCTGTCATTTCAGATTGGACTCGTGACTCTCGTAGCTGTACTCTTCATTTTGGTTGTATTCGGTACCTTATTTACAAAGCAAGAGGATTTTCAGAAGCAGGCTTTTCGAGCAAAGTTCATCAAGAAGAAAATTTCAACTGAGTCACGGGTCTTTAGTCGAGTTAAGTCAGGAGAACTCGGAGCGCTGGTCGCCGGGGTTATCGCAGTGGTGCTACTTCTTTTACTGCTAATTGGCCATGAGTTAAATCTCATCTCGACGGCAGGTGCAGTGATTTCTTTTTTTGCCATTCGATTACTTGGTACCAATCTTAACTCCCTCTCATCAAGTATTATGCGATACGCCCGAGCCTTAGTGAATTCATCTATTAGTACCCTCAAAGACGCCGAGAATTCATCAAAAGATGAGAGGTTAAGGGAGTGGGACGAGGCGTAAAACTCTTTCTCAACCGCGAGTTGAGCTGGCTTGACTTCAATCGGCGTGTCCTTGCCTTGGCAGAAGACCAGGACCTGCCTTTATTGGAGAGGATCCGCTTTTTTGCAATATTTCACTCAAATCTCGATGAGTTTTTCATGGTTCGCGTGGCAAATCTTCTCAGGAGAATGGAACTTGGTTTTAAGAACGAGGAGTTTGGTGAGGTTTCAAATGTAGATCTTTTCTCGGCTATCACGCAATCGGTGAAAGCCATGTTGCTTGATGTCGAAAGATTGTATTTCGATGACTTTTTACCAGCGCTGAAGTTGAATGATATCGAAGTTCTGGACTACGCGACATTGGGTAATGAAGAGCAAGCCAGACTCAACGAACATTTTGATGAACGAATCTTTCCCATCCTCACTCCACTGGTAGTTGACCCATCTCATCCATTTCCGCATATCTCTGGCCTTTCCCTTAATTTTGGAATACATGTCAAACACAATGGTGATAATCGGCAATTTATCCGGCTGAAGATTCCACAAAATTTGGATCGTTTCGTATCAGTCAAAGAAGTAGGCGCCTATCGCTTCGTGCGAGTGGAAGAAATTATTGCGGCAAACCTCAAAAAGTTATTTCCAGGAGCGCACCTGGAACAACACTTCCTGTTTCGAGTGACTCGAAATCAAGACTTGGAGATTGACGAGGACGATGAGAGCGATGATTTGCTGACCTTGATGCAAGAGGAATTGGAAAAGAGGCGTTTTGGGGATGTAGTACGCCTAGAGGTGGAGAACGTGCAAGATGAGCGACACTTGCGAAACTTGATTGAAGAATTCGAAATCGACCATATGCAAATATTCAGGCTTGGCACACCGCTTGATTTGACCTCTCTTACCGCATTAGCCAACCTCGATATCCCGCACTTGAAATTCGAGCACTTTCAGCCAATCACGCATCCTAGGTTTTCAGATGTTCCTGAAGATGAGGTAGATGCAGATAAATTCTTCGGCAAATTGAGGAGTCGAGAAGTTCTACTGCATCATCCATATCACTCCTTCACTAGTACTGTGGCAAAGTTTGTCGAAGTTTCTGCAAAAGATCCCAAAGTTCTGGCCATTAAACAAACTCTTTATCGAACTTCCGGTGATTCGCCTATCATGCATGCTCTCATTGAGGCAGCGAAAGCGGGTAAGCAGGTACTTGCCGTTATCGAGATCAGAGCTCGATTCGATGAGACAGCGAACGTGCGTTGGGCGCAAGCACTTGAAGATGCCGGTGCGCATGTGGTTTACGGAATCCTCGGACTCAAGACCCACGCTAAAGCATCCCTGGTTGTCCGAGAAGAGCAGGGCACCTTGCGTCGATATTGTCATGTGGGAACTGGTAACTATCATCCGAGGACTGCGCGCTTATATGAGGATTTTGGATTGCTGAGCGCCGATGAGGATCTGGGGCGAGACTTGAGCACGCTATTCAATCAGCTTTCAGGGCTCTCGCCCGATGCCGAATACAAGCGATTACTCGTTGCGCCTAAGTTTCTGAGAACAGGAATAATTGAGAGGATCCATCGAGAGACTACTAACCATTTAGCTGGCGTACCTTCGCGGATTCGCTTCAAGGTTAATTCAATTATTGACCGCGAGATAATCTCGGCCTTGTATCGTGCGGCTAACGCAGGTGTGCCAATCGAACTCAACACCAGAAGTATTTGCTCATTTAGTCATAAAGCTACGGAGCACTCATCTAAGGTAAAAGTGCGATCGGTACTGGGAAGGTTCCTTGAGCATTCTCGAATCTATAATTTTCATAATAATGGAGATGAAGAGTTCTGGATTGGTAGCGCGGACATGATGGACAGAAATCTTAATCGAAGAATTGAAACTCTTGTCAGAATTGATGATGTTGACCACAAGAAAGAACTCAACGCTATTCTCTCCCAAATATTTTCCCAGGAATTTGAGAGCTGGATACTAGATGAGTCTGATATGTGGATTCATGATCTTTTTGACGATGCAGGGCATCGATTGCCGAATTTCCAAGAGCATCAAATTAAGGAGATGACAAAATGATTAAGGCAGCTGGTGTGGTTCTTTGGAGAGAACGCGAGCCCCTTCAGGCCGAAGTTGCGCTAATCCATCGTGTTGCATATGACGATTGGACCTTCCCAAAAGGTAAAGCCGAGCAAGACGAAAGCCTTTTGCAAGCTGCCTACAGAGAGTGCATTGAAGAGACCGGATTTGCGCCAATTTTTGGTGGGTACCTTGGCGATAGTAAATACAATTATGACGGGGAAAAGAAACGAGTTTTCTATTGGATGGCCCAGGCTACAAAGGCAGTTACAACATTTACGCCCAATGCTGAGGTTGACAAACTATCCTGGATGAGCGTGAAAGAGGCTCGACATTTCCTTACATATGACGAAGATCGAGACATTCTCCGCACATTTGTGAGAGCTGAACGACACAGTAAAGTGATGATATTTCTTCGACACGCCAAGGCTATCAAGCGTAATGAATGGTTTGGCGAAGATTCTGATCGACCGCTGTCACATATCGGTCAACTCCAAAGCGCAAAAATTGCTCAGAACCTAAAAATGTACGGTGTCGACGAAGTGCATTCGTCGGATGCGATTCGTTGTATGGATACGGCGCGAACGGTTGCAGACCAACTGCGCGTAGAATTGAGAAATAGTGACAAACTAAATGAGGACTATTACGAACGTGATGACAATGCTGCCACGGAGTATGTTGATTTCCTCATCAACTCCTCTCGTAATCTGATTGTCTGTGGTCATAACCCAATTTTTCAAAACATGCTTCTAGCTTTTGAAAACGGAAAAGAGTGTGGGAAAAGTTTGGAGAAGTTATCTCCTGCCGAAGCCTGGGTTATCCATCATATCGGTCGACGTATCGTGTCAGTCGATTCAATTCCAGCGCCTGTAACTGAAAAAACTAATTAATCCAATCTAAACGGCGCAGTACGATACCTTCGCGCAACGCCCATGGACAAGTTTGTATACCTCGCAATTTAAATTCCTTGATTAGATTCTTGGCGACCAGGGCTCCCGCGACAATCTGATTGGCCCTTGTTTGTGAAATTCCAGGAAGATTTCTTCGTTCTTTTTGGGTCATTTTCATCAACCCGTGTGCAATTTCATTGACAGCATCTGCTGTTAAGCCTGGATTCTTACCAGTAATAAACTCTCGACTTAACTTATCCAATGTTCGAAAAGTCTTACTTGTCCCAACGCCTAACAGACCTGGAGCAAGTCCTATTTCCTCTTGAATTGGTTGGAGAGTTGCGACGATGTAGTCCTCGAGTTTTTTCAGACTTTTTTCGGAAAAAGGATCCCCCTCGAGGTAATTTCTAGTCAGCCGTCCAGCGCCAAGCATCACCGAGCGTGTAAGGCTAGCTCTCTCTTCATCTCCGCGTGCGATCTCAAGTGACCCACCACCGATATCAAAAACCAAAAGATCACCGGCAGACCATCCAAACCATCGTCGCACTGCCAAAAATGTGAACTGTGCTTCCTCATCGCCGCTAAGCACTTGCAAATCGACACCGGTTCTCTCAGCAACCTCTTCCAGCAGAGATTCGCAATTGCTTGCCTCACGAATGGCCGAAGTGGCAAAGGATAACAATTCATCTAGCACAAGTCTTTGGGCGTTGTTTGTCGACTCGATGATGGCGGTGATTAACGCTTCAATCCCCATGCGAGAGATTTGATTTCTATCGTCTAAGTAATCGGTGAGCCTGATTTCATGCTTGAAACTAGTGAATGGGATAGGTGGAGCGCTGTGGCGAGCATCTATAACTTCAAGGTGAACGGAATTAGAACCAACATCCAGAACTCCTAGTCGCATTACTACAGTATAAGGAGTTAGAGCAATTAATAATCGCCCCGGCCAATTGACCGAGGCGATTCTTCAAAGGTATAAGTAACTACTTACCGACTACCTTGTCAGCTTGTGGTCCCTTTGGACCCTGAACGATTTCGAAATCGACTGCTTGACCTTCATTGAGGGTCTTGTAGCCATTTCCGGCAATTGCTGAGTAGTGGACGAAAACATCTTGTCCGCCACCATCTACTGCAATAAAACCGAAACCCTTTTCAGAGTTGAACCACTTCACTGTACCTGTTGCCATTGAACTTCCTTCGTTGTTTGGGAAACGATCGAGAATTCCTCGTTCGTCAGTCTTCACCTGCTACAGCCTGACCGAACGACCTACATGTTGGCGAAACGGGCACTGCAAAGAATCGGACTAGTCAAAGGGTACCGCCCCTTCGGGGCACTTATGAAATCGAAGTGGTACTGGCCAGTAGCGAACCAGTAGCGAAATGAGCCTATGCTCAAGTAGATTTTGGGCTCTCTTCAGGGTTCTTACCTCCTTAAGGGCGCGCTTGATGGGCTGGGGAAGGTCGCATCAGAGGCGATGCACCTTGCTCGAAGGAAGCCCGGAGGAAGATCGTGTCTACCAAAGTTACAACTTTGCAGGTGAGCGGCTGGCTAGAGATTTTCTCAGCGCCTACTGCGCTCCATCAACATATCCAATGGTCAATCTCCCAAACGCTGGGAGTTGAGATTGCACTGCAATGGAATAACCAACCGCTAGTGCCGGGCAGCGGGCAATGTCGTCTTCGTTTTACGGGAACCCCAGGAATTGCTGGACGGATTGCACGTGCGCTCGCCGGATGGCACTACCTTCGCTTTGACATTAGCGAAGAGGCAAGCGCCGGATGTGATGGCTCTCGGTATTTGGCTACACCTGCTCTAGGTCTTTTTCACGGAGCGGTCGGCGGCAGTGGCGATCTTTACCTCTCCGAACATCGCATTCGATCTGTAGTCGATGCCGCTCTTCGAAATGGTCGTGATGTAGAGAGCGCGATAGAAGAGGCGCTGGGAACTTCCTGGGAAGAGGAATTGCAACCATTTCGGATCGGACAAGAAGGGATGCGTTGGCTGCATGTCGCCGGATGAGCAGTGTTTTTTTGGCGAGCAATGAGAGAGAATGGGCGAGAGAGAGAAGTTCTAGAGCGGAATATTGCTATGCGCGCCTCGAAGGGCTGGCGCATTAGCGATGGCATGAGCAAGCGCGCTTCGCGAGATGCTTGGCTCGATGACTTCATCTACCACTCCAATCTCAATAGCGCGGCCCACGCCTCCTGAGATCTTCTCGTGCTCTGCTGCAAGCTCTAATTCCATTGCGGCGCGCTGGTCATCAGGAAGGTCAGCAAGAATTCGGCGGTGTAAGACACGAATTGCCGCAACCGCTCCCATGACTGCCACTTCAGCGGTTGGCCATGCAAAGACTTTTGTTGCTCCTAGAGCGCGAGAGTTCATTGCAATGTAGGCACCTCCATAAGCCTTTCGCGTAATTAATGTCACGCGGGAGACGACAGCCTCACTAAATGCATGGAGCAATTTCGCGCCGCGTCGCACCACGCCATCCCACTCTTGTCCGACACCAGGTAGGTACCCAGGGACATCGACGACGACAACTAATGGCACGCCAAATGAATCACACATCCTGACAAAGCGGGCTGCTTTTTCGGCAGAGGATGAATCAAGACACCCGCCAAGTCGCAGTGGATTGTTTGCGACTATGCCAACGGTTCGGCCACCAAGACGACCTAATGTCGTGACGATATTTGGCGCCCATTTCGGATGGAGCTCTTGGACATCAGTGCCGCTATCGAGCAGACCAACAACGAGTGGATGCACATCGTAAGCGCGCTTATTGGATTCAGGGAGAAATTGTGCGAGATCGACATCGACCACACCACTGTGTATCGAACCTTGGTTACCAAGCAGTCTTACCAAGCGCTGAATGGATTGAAACGCACCATCTTCGCTCTCAGTGATGATGTGCACCACTCCACTGCGTCGTCCGTGAGGTTCTGGCCCACCCAGTCTGGCCATATCAACTGACTCACCGGTGACGCTTCGCACCACATCAGGGCCAGTGACGAAGATTCGCCCTTCAGGTGCGAGCACGATGACATCTGTTAATGCAGGTCCGTAGGCGCCCCCGCCAGCGGCGGGTCCAAGTACGAGCGAGAATTGTGGAATCTTCCCACTTGCTTGCGTTATGGCATTGAAGACCAACCCAAATGCATGAAGTGATCGCACACCTTCACGCAAACGTGCGCCGCCAGAGTGCCAGATGCCGACCACTGGATTCTGATGTGCCATTGCATCGGCATAGGCGCTCAGGATGACATTCGCGCCAGCTTCACCCATCGCGCCACCTTGGATCGTGGCATCGGTGGCGAAAACGCTCACTCGCGTTCCAGAGATAGTGCCAAAGCCGGCAAGCATCCCGGATTCATCGCGCGCAGTGAGAGGAGTGAAACTCCCAGAGTCTAGAACCCGTTCGATTCGACTTTGTGGATCCCTAGCATCAAGTGTCATGCGCCTGAGCCATACGAAGCAAAGACCAGTGCAACATTATGTCCACCAAAACCGAATGAGTTATTTATCGCGGCGATTTCACCGCTGGGTAGTTTACGAGGTTGGTCTCGAACGATATCGAGTGTGATCTTCTCGTCGAGATTTTCGATATTGATAGTAGGTGGTGCGATGCGATGGTGGAGTGCAAGGAGAGTGAAGATTGATTCGAGCGCACCTGCGCCTCCTAATAGATGTCCAGTCATCGATTTCGTAGCAGAGACGGCAACGTGTGTTGCATCGCGACCGAGCGCTGCTGCGATTGCACCTGCTTCGGCGACATCTCCAACTGGAGTAGAGGTGGCATGCGCATTGAGATGAACAAAATCCTTGGGGGACAAGCCAGAACTCTTCACCGCACTCTGCATCGCCCGAGTCGCGCCTACGCCTTGCGGATCCGGGGCAGCAATATGGAAACCATCGGAGGTCAACCCTTGGCTGAGAATCTCGCCGTAGATTCGCGCACCTCGCGCGATGGCGCTGTCCAATGATTCCAAAACAAGTACACCAGCGCCCTCGCCAAGAACAAAGCCATCCCGGTCACGATCATATGGACGTGATGCACGCTGAGGTTCATCATTGCGGGTTGATAGCGCTTTCATATTCGCAAAACCAGCCATAGGTAGCGGATGGATTGCGGCTTCGGTACCGCCAGCAACGACCACATCGGCGCGATCATTTCTAATCATCTCGAAGGCATAACCGACCGCCTCTGCGCCTGATGCGCAAGCGCTTACTGGAGTGTGCACACCTGCGCGCGCACCGATTTCGATACCCACATGAGCGGCTGGCCCGTTGGGCATCAACATGGGGACCGTGTGTGGCGAGACTAGGCGCGCACCTTTCTCCTTTAATACATCGTAGGCACCAAGCAAGGTGAGTACGCCACCGATTCCTGATGCAATCACAACCCCGAGTCGTTCACTATCGACCGCTGGCCTTCCTGCATCTGCCCAGGCTTCACGAGAAGCGATTAATGCAAATGCTTCAGACCTGTCGAGCTTTCGCAATTCGACCCGATCCATCAATTCGTGTGGCTCGGTATGCACTGGT
The DNA here is from genome assembly GCA_964490435.1 of uncultured Bifidobacterium sp. Lineage (GTDB taxonomy): Bacteria > Actinomycetota > Actinomycetes > Nanopelagicales > Nanopelagicaceae > IMCC26077. Next base: position 10,480 of record CAZBCF010000015.1, read on the forward strand.
GCGCAAATCTGAGCAGGAATATCAGGTGCCCAGTCTTCTGGTAAACGGCGCACACCACTCACTCCAGCGAGAAGTGCGCTCCACGTTGACGTGACGTTCGCACCAAGTGGTGAGAGCGCGCCTAACCCCGTGATGACTACGCGACGTTGCGACATATATCGAAGGTTCGTTATGAGGCTGCAGTGACGATGAAGTTCACAGCATCGCCAACGGTGGCCATCTTCGTCACTTCATCATCAGGAATCTTGATGCCAAAGCGTTCCTCAGCAGCGACCACTACCTCGACCATGCTGAGCGAATCGACATCGAGATCATCGGTGAAACTCTTTCCCATCTCGATATCTTCCGGGGATACACCGGCTACTTCGAAGACGATCTCTCGAATGCCGGCGAGTACTTCATTATGTGTTAGCGCCATCGTGCACTGCTTCCTTTCTTCTTGCTCTCATTGCTCTTGTTACTCTCGTTGCTCTCGTTGCTCACGTTACTATCATTGCTCTGGTACTACGGTAGTTGAACAACCTGCGCGGCATAGACAAGACCCGCACCAAAACCAATCAGGAGCGCGGTATCACCGCTCTTGATCTTTCCCTCGCCATACAGCGCATCCATAGCAAGTGGTATCGATGCTGCGGAGGTATTTCCGGATGTGCGGATATCCCGCGCGATTGCTACCTGCTCTGGAAGATTCATTGCTTTCGCCATGGCATCGATGATTCGCTCGTTCGCTTGATGAGGAATGAACGCATCTAGATCCTGCGGCGAAATACCTGCTGCAATTAACGCCTCTAATGCAACTGGCGCCATCTGATAAACGGCCCACCTAAATACAGTCTGCCCTTGCATCTTGATATCGGGCCAACCCAATGAATCTGGGTCACGCAATTCCACCCACGAAGGCTCCATCATTATCGCCTCGCGCGCAGTGGCATCTGAACCCCAGATCGTCGGGCCGATTCCAGGGTGCTCCGAGGGACCAATAATTACTGCGCCAGCACCATCGGCGAAAATGAATGCGGTGCCTCGATCAGTTGGGTCAGTGAAATCAGAGAGTTTCTCGACACCTATTAACAGTACGTAATCCGCACTCGCGCTCCGCACCATATCGCTGGCTAGCCCAACTCCGTAACAGAAGCCGGCACAGGCAGCTGAGATATCAAAAGCAGGGACCTTCGGTGCACCCAACTGGAGTGCGATATCCGTTGCAGCGCTTGGAGTCTGGAACGGATAAGTGACTGTTGCGCAGATGACCGCGCCGAGTTGCTCTGCGCTAATTCCAGCGCGCTCAAGTGCGGTGCGCGCAGCAGCAACAGACATGCTGATAACGCTCTCATTAGCGCCAGCGATTCGGCGAGAGTGGATTCCGCTCCGTTCTTTGATCCATTCATCACTTGAATCGATAGCATCGACAATTTCACTATTTGGCACCTCACGAATGGGTCTATAGACACCGACGCTCAAGATTCGTGAGTGTCGCGAGATGGTCCGATCCTTAATTATTGCCATCAATGAGCCCCCTGTCCGAGCGGGTGGATGCGAGCAATTGGTTGACCAGGGGTAACGGGATCGCCCTCCTCAACCATGAATTCGATGAGAGTGCCGGGGTGTTCGGCAATGAGTTCGATACTCTCATGGCGATTTGCGATCGTCCCCACGATAGTTCCGGCGCTTAGCTCGGCACCCACTTCGATGCCATGATGCGCGAACTTTCCTGAGAAAGGTGCGACGATCATTCGCCATGTCGGATGATCACTTAATTCACTGGGGAATCCATGGCGCGCGATGATGTCGAGTGCCGCCGGAATATCGTCGGGAGTTTTTAACGCAAGAGTCTCTACGCCGGGTAGTGCACGTTTGATCAACCCAATGAGAGTGCCTGCAGGCGGTACTTCGATGACTGCGGTCACGCCAAGTTCGCCAAGAGTGCTCATACATAAGTCCCAACGAACAGGAGAAGCGATCTGGCCAATCATGCGGTTGAGGATTTCTCTACCTGAATGGACCACGGTGCCATCAGCATTCGAAAGCACTTTAGTCCGTGGATCGCGAACGCTCACTTGTCCGGCTAGACGTGCCAGATGTTCCCGAGCGCTCTCCATATAAGGAGTATGAAAGGCGCCGGAGACGGCGAGCGCACGCACTCGCGCACCCTCAGGGGGATCTGCCTCGAGTTGGCGTAAATCTGAAAGCGCCCCGGCGGCGACAATTTGGCCCGCGCCATTCTCGTTTGCAGCGAAAAGATTATGTGCGTTTATTGATGCAAGAACCGCTTCACGCTCGCCGCCAAGGATTGCAGACATTCCCGTCTCAGCGCGTGCGGATGCATGCGCCATAGCAACGCCTCGTTCTTTCACCAGAACCATTGCCGACTCTGCGGTAATCGCACGAGCGCCTGCCGCGGCGGTGAATTCACCTACCGAGTGACCTGCCACCACGCCTACTTTTCCAAAAGCATCGGAGGGGTGAGGAAAGAGCGAGAGGGCACCTAGCAGGCCAGCGGCAACCAGTAGTGGTTGGGCGTTTGCCGTGTCCTTGATCTCCTCACTATCACCTTCAGTGCCGAGGTGGATCAGATCCACGTTGGCCACCGCACTCCACCAGGTGAGTAACTCGCGTGCTCGAGGCAACGCCAGCCACGGCGTGAGAAATCCCGGAGTCTGCCCCCCTTGACCAGGGGCAACAAGAGCGAGCATTGGTTCAGGGTAAGGGGTGAATTCGGTTACTAAACAGTAATTCGTCGAGTCAATTGGGTTACTGCTGGGTAACATACCCGCTTGTGAAGATTCTCGTGTGCGTAAAGCAGGTGCCCGACTCCTGGGCTGAGAAGAAACTCACCGCTGCCAAAGTTCTCGATCGCGAGAGCGCCGATGCAGTCCTCAATGATCTCGATGAGTATGCAGTCGAAGAGGCGCTGCGAATTATCGAAGCACATGGTGGGTCAGAGGCCGGACACACAATTACATTGCTCACAATGGGCCCAGAGCGAGCGCAAGAAGCGCTTCGTAAAGCTCTGTCTATGGGCGCAGATAGCGCTCTCCATGTGAAAGACGATGCGCTCGCCGGATCGGATGCGCTCACTACTTCGCGCGTGCTTGCCGAAGCAATCAAACGAGAGAATCCTGATCTCATTCTTACTGGTACGGAATCAACGGATGCACGGATGAGCGTTATCCCAGCGATGCTCTCCGAGCGACTTGACCTTCCACATCTCTCTTTTGCCGGCGAGGTGCAGGTCGACCCGAGCGCAAAGATCGTGAAGACAAAACGGATGACTGACGAAGGTGTAGAGGCGATGCAATCGCCGATGCCCGTTATTGTCACTGTCATCGAGAAAATTAACGAGCCTCGCTATCCATCGTTCAAGGGCATCATGGCGGCGAAGAAGAAACCGATTACCGAAGTGACGCTCTCTGAGTTAGGGATTGCCGGAACCGAAGTTGGAAAGAGTGGGGCATGGAGCGCAGTTGAGGATTTCGCATTAGCTCCCGCTCGTGGCGCTGGAGTCAAGGTCACCGATGATGGCAATGGTGGAAGCGCGCTCGTTGATTTTCTCGCTGAGAAGAGGTTGATCTGATGAGTGAGATTCTCGTTTTCATCGACCACACCAATGGCGCTGTTGCCAAGACTGCGTCGGAGCTATTGACGCTTGCTCGTTCAGTGGGAGCGGCACACGCCGTGATAGCCGGAACCAAGAGCGACCTCGAGGCAGCCACTGGAACGTTACATTCTTTTGGCGCTACATCCATCACTCTTCTGGAATCTGGCGAGATCAACAACCATCCAAGTTCAGCGATCGCAAAGGCGCTCGCTGAGTTCGCCCAGACAATCCATCCTGCAGCGATTCTCCTTCCTTCCACTGCTCGTGGGAAAGAGATTGCTGGTCGGCTCGCCGTTCGCCTTGAGTCAGGGATCATCACCGATGCCACAGCGCTCTCTTCCGAACTCGTCGCCACGCAATCAGTCTTTGGTGGATCAACAATCGTGCACTCACGTGTCACAAAAGGATGTGCAATCATCACTGTTCGTCCAAATGCCATTGAGGCCAGTGCTGCACCCTCGACTGCGTCGGTGCAGAGCATTCCGGTCACCCCCGTCATCGCAGCAGAGATTACTTCTCGTGAACCTGCCGTGCGCGGGGCTCGACCAGAACTCTCTGAGGCCAACATCATCGTCTCGGGTGGACGGGGCACCGATGGGAATTTCGGACCAATCGAGGAATTAGCGGATGTTCTCGGCGCAGCAGTTGGCGCATCGCGCGCTGCAACAGATGCAGGGTGGTACCCACACTCTCATCAAGTGGGACAGACAGGAAAGACTGTGAGCCCTCAGTTGTATATCGCCTGTGGTATCTCTGGAGCGATTCAGCATCGGGCTGGCATGCAAACGAGTAAGACTATTGTTGTGGTGAATAAAGATCCTGAGGCGCCGATTTTCGACATCGCAGATTTCGGAGTCGTAGGTGACCTCTTCGCAGTTGCCCCACAAGCCAGCGCGGGAATAAAGGCGCGAAAAGGCTAATTCTGCGCCGCACCCTAGAATTAGGGGGTGAGTGCGAACGACATGCCAGTGGCGTATCTAGACAATGCCGCGACGACCGCTATGTTGCCTGAGGCGCTCGAGGTTTTGACTCATGAGGCTGCCACTGTGGGAAATGCATCGAGTCTGCATGGCGCTGGGCGAAGAGCGCGCAAGGTCGTTGAAGAATCGCGAGAGCGATTGGCTGCTGCTGTTGGCGCAAAACCGCAGGAGATCATCTTCACCGCGTCAGGAACTGAAGCAAATAATCTTGCTGTCAAAGGTATGTATTGGAAGCGCAACGAACAAGATGAGCGAAAGAACAGAATCTGTTCGACGCCAATCGAGCACCATGCGATCTTGGATCCCCTGGAATGGCTCGAACGTGAAGGGGAAGCCACACTCCTTCTTGCCGAAGTGAATGGCGAGGGCGTGGCCCAGGTGGAGAGCTTCGCGCAAATACTAAGCGATCACAGCGCTGAACTCGCCTTTGCGACCATCATGCATTCGAACAACGAAGTAGGTTCACTTCAGCCAGTTGAGCAGATTGCTGCAGTCGCTCGCGAATACCAGATACCCATTCATACCGATGCGGTTCAGAGTTTTGGGAAAGTGCCTTTGGATTTCTCGCGCCTTGGTGTCGATGCGATGACGATAAGTGGCCACAAGATTGGGGGGCCACTCGGCGTTGCCGCTCTGGTTGCGAAGAAGAATCTGGAGTTGACTCCTTTACTTCATGGTGGAGGTCAAGAACGGGAAGTGCGCAGCGGCACGTTACCCACGCCAGCAATTGCAGCCTTCGCAACAGCTGCCGAGGTATCACAGGAAAGACTTGCGGAAAATGATGTGCGCATTCGCTCACTACGTTCTACGTTGATAGCAGGAATAACTCAAGCAGTGCCTGATGTTCGAGTCAACGGCGGCAGCGACACTCTCCCCGGCATCGCACATTTCACTTTCGCTGGCGCTGAAGGGGATGCCTTGCTCCTATTACTCGATGCGCACGGGGTGCAATGTTCCACTGGCTCTGCATGTAGCGCTGGAATCGCTCAGCCAAGCCATGTCTTGCTAGCCATGGGCATGGCGCCGAAAATCGCGCGCTCTTCAATCAGATTCTCTATCGGGCCCGCGACAACCGAGGTCGAGATAAATCGGGCAATTGCTGTCATTGGCGAAGTGGTCTCGCGAGCTCGCGCTGCAGGTGTGAAGTGAAGGTCATTGCCGCAATGTCAGGTGGAGTCGACTCTGCCGTAGCGGCAGCACGAGTTGCCGACGCTGGGCATGAGGTTATCGGCGTACATCTCGCGCTCTCGTCGAACCCACAGAAGTATCGCTCTGGAGCCCGTGGCTGCTGCACCGTTGAGGACTCACACGATGCGCGCCGGGCCGCAGACATCATTGGCATTCCCTTTTATATCTGGGACATGGCTGCTGAGTTTCATGAAGGTGTGGTGCAGAACTTCCTTACTGAGTACTCCAACGGAAAGACGCCTAACCCATGTTTACGATGCAATGAAAAGATTAAGTTCGAGGCGGTATTAAGACGTGCACGTGCGATGGGTTATGACGCAGTAGCAACCGGTCATTACGCTAAAAAAGTTGATAGCGCCCAAGGTCCGCTGCTCTATCGAGCCGATGATCCTGCAAAGGATCAGTCATACGTATTAGCTGTTCTGACCCAAGATCAATTGGCTGGTGCGCTCTTCCCGCTGGGTGACACTGTTAAGACGGATGTTCGAAGCGAGGCGCAGTCGCGAGGTTTTGCGCTTGCGCAGAAACCAGATAGCCATGACATCTGTTTTGTTCCATCTGGCGATAATGCGGGCTGGTTGCGTGAGCGCTTAGGAAGCGAAACCGGTGAGATAGTCGATGAGGCTGGTGCTGTTTTAGGAAGTCATAAAGGCGCCTATACCTACACCGTCGGTCAACGTCGCGGATTGGGTCTGACGATTCCGGCCGACGATGGCAGAGCTCGCTATGTGTTACGGGTTGAACCAATCAATAATCGAGTTGTGGTCGGCTCGCGAGAGGACCTCGCAATCACCGAGATCTCGGGAGTCGATGTGAAATGGTGCGGACCGATGCCCGAACGTGGCACCCATCGTGGCCTAGCGCAGGTGCGCGCACACGGAGCAACGTTGCCATGCAGTTATAACTGGGATGGCGAACGCCTCTCTGCCGAACTTGATGCGCCACTCTTTGGATTAGCACCCGGACAAGCCTTGGTCATATACGAGAACGAACGAGCGGTGGGCTCGGCCACCATCGATCGGACGAGCTAGTGAGTGATTTTCGAGTTCGGATGGCGGCGCTCGCCGAACAGATTCGAGAGCACCAGTTCTATTACTACGTCTTAGATAAGCCGATCATCTCTGACGTCGAATTCGACAAACTTTGGCGCGAGCTCGTCGAACTTGAAGAAGCGCATCCAGAGTCGCGTGACCCACATTCACCAACTCTTGAGGTTGGTGGTGGGCTCGAGACGACTTTCGCGCAGAGCGATCACATCAAGGCGATGATGAGTCTCGATAACGTCTTCGATGATGCTGAGTTTCACGCCTGGACGGAACGAGTTCTCAAAGAGGTGAACGCACCTTCCTGGCTCTGTGAATTAAAGATTGATGGATTGGCAATCAATCTTCTCTACGAAGAGGGCAAACTGACTAAGGCGCTTACTCGTGGCAACGGCAAGACCGGTGAGGATGTCACGCTCAACGTGAAGACGATTCACGGTGTTCCACACCAATTGAGAAGTGGAGCAAAGGGCGGTGATATCCCCGCTCTCATAGAAATTCGTGGTGAGGTCTATTTTCCTATCGTGGAGTTTAATGAATTGAACGCGGCAATCATCGAGAGTGGAAAGGTCCCCTTTGCGAATCCGAGAAATGCTGCTGCCGGATCTTTGCGTCAAAAAGATCCCAAAGTCAGCGCGAGTAGACCGCTGCGATTATTAGTCCACGGAGTCGGTGCAATCGAGGGGCGCGAATTCATCTCGCAATCAGAGGTCTATGCAGCCCTTGCTGAATGGGGTTTACCGGTTAGCTCCCACGTTGAGCGCTACCAAGATATTGCAGATGTGCGAGAGTACATAGCGAAGTTTGAGCAAGCCCGCCATAGCCTTGAGCACGAGATTGATGGAGTTGTCATTAAAGTCGATCAGTTTGCGATGCAATCGATTCTTGGAGCTACATCGCGCGCGCCACGGTGGGCGATTGCCTACAAGTTTGCCCCCGAAGAGGTTGTCACTAAATTACTGGACATAAAAGTGAGCGTAGGTCGAACGGGGCGAGTCACTCCCTTTGCTCACATGGAACCAGTAAAGGTTGCTGGCTCGACGGTCACAAATGCCACTTTGCATAATCAAGAAGAGGTCGAACGCAAGGGGATTCTCATAGGTGATCATGTCGTCATTCGAAAAGCCGGTGATGTCATACCTGAAGTACTAGGCCCGGTGAAATCCAAGCGGACTGGCGCGGAGCGAGCGTTCGTAATGCCGACGAAATGTCCTGAATGTGGCTCAACGCTGCGGGCAATTAGCGAGGGCGATGTGGATATTCGTTGCCCGAATAATCAAAATTGTCCGGCACAACTTCGCGAGCGGCTCTACTACATCGGATCGCGCGCTGCACTCGATGTAGATGTCTTGGGTTACGAAGCAGCGCAGGCGCTGCTCGATGATGACATCGTGCGAGATGAGCGCGATCTATTCTCGATTACGCTGGAAGACTTAATGAATTCTGAGTTCTTCACGAAGAAGGATGGAAGTGCGAGCGCTATCGCGACCAAGTTCATAGACGGTTTAGAGCGAGCAAAATCACGAGCGCTATGGCGAGTGTTGGTTGCTCTCTCAATACGACATGTTGGTCCCACTGCAGCACAAGCGCTGGTGCGTGCATTCGGCAGCATCCCTGCGATTGCAAAAGCAACCCCCGAAGAGCTCTCCGCAGTTGATGGCGTCGGGCCGACCATCGCGCAGGCAATCATCGAGTGGTTCGATATTCCGTGGCACAAGGAGATCGTCGAAAGTTGGCAACGTGCCGGAGTAGTCATGCGCGAGGAGCAGAGTGAATCTGATCAACGATTTGCCGGTCTGACTTTTGTACTTACGGGATCACTGATTGGATTCACGCGCGAGCAGGCCGATGAGGAGATCACCCGTCGAGGAGGGAAATCAGCAGGTTCAGTCTCAAAGAAGACCAGCTATGTCATTGTCGGTGATAGTCCGGGCTCTAAATATGACAAGGCGATAGAACTTGGCGTTCCGGTGTTGGATGAGGCGGCTTTTGTGAAACTTTTAGAGGCATAGATTAGGATGTGGCCATGCTGATCCTCTCTGAAGGTCGTGAGTTGCCAGCCCCACCGGTCTTCTTCGGGCTCCTCTCGTTCGCGATCCTCTCCTTCCTGCTCTACCTTGCACTTCGCATCGACAAGGATCACTAATTCATTCCTCGGCTCTGACACCAACTCTGCCCATTGCTTTATACGGCGGAACCTTCGACCCCATCCATAAGGGCCATCTCCATCTCGCCGCAACTGTCATCGCAGAGAAGCTTGCCAAACAAGTCATCTTTATTCCGGCAGGTGCTCCGTGGCAGAAGAGCGCAACGTTGACAGGCACACCGCTAGAGCGCGCTGAACTCGTGGCACGAGCAATCGCGCCATGTGGAGATTTTGAATTATCAACCCGTGAGATCGAACGTACTGGGCCAACTTTCACCATCGACTCGGTGCGGGAATACCAGCGTGAACATCCGGCTGAGCGCTTTGTCCTCCTCTTAGGCAGCGATGCCTACAACGGTCTCACGACATGGCGGGAGTACGAAGAGTTGTTGCGGCTCATCGATCTGGTTGTTGCGATTCGGCCTGGAGTCGAATTGAAGAATATTGCAGGTGCACATTTACATATCATCGAGTCGGAGATGTTTGCCATCTCGTCTACCGAGATTCGATCCGCAGCACGAACCGGCGCTGACCTGACGAAGTTCGTGCCAACCGAGATAGTCGATGACGTTCGGCGGATATATGGCGCTTAAGGCAGAGACAGTCGAACTAACCAAACGTGCAGTTGCTGCTGCCGAAGAGAAACTCGCCAAAGATATAGTTGCGCTCGACCTCTCCAATCAGGGAATTCTCGCCGATGTCTTTTTGATTGTCACAGGTGCGAATGATCCTCAGTTAGAGGCAATCTCTACCGAGATCCAATTGCAATTGCAGAAGGTGGGGGAGAAGCCAATCCATCGTGAGGGGACCGGCGGGTCTTCACAGTGGATCCTGCTCGACTATGGCGACCTAATTGTGCATATCCAGCATCCTGAAGTTCGCACGTATTACGCGCTCGAACGTCTGTGGAGCGATTGCCCGAAGATTCCGATTGAAGTAGGACAGTTATGAGACCAGATGAGCCCAGATGAGCCCAGATGAGCCCAGATGAATAAGCGCCTAATCATCATGCGACATGGCCAAACTGATTGGAATGTAGAGAATCGGTTTCAAGGTCATACTGATATCCCACTGAATGCAATTGGTCGCACGCAAGTCGCTCGCGCTGCATCAATCCTTGGTACTCAAGATATCGATCACATCATCTCCAGTGATTTACAGCGCGCCTTCGACACCGCGGCAGCAGTTGCAGCGGTGAAGAAATTGAAGGTTGTTCCTGATCCACAATTGCGGGAGACGCATTGCGGAAGTTGGGAGGGGCGCACTGGGCCTGATATCGAAGCAAGTGATGGTGAAAATCTGGCACGTTGGTTTGCCGGAGATGACATTCCTGCTGGCGGAGATGGTGAGCGACGAAGCGTTGTAGTCAAACGGATGATGAATGCAATCGAACGTGGACTACACGAATGTGAACGAGGGCAGACGCTACTTGTGGTCACGCATGGCGGTGCTGCCCGCGGTGCTATCGGCGCGCTACTTGGATTAGCAATTAGCGATTGGGTTGCAATAGGTGGGCTCGCTAACGCCTCGTGGTCGATTGTCGAAGAACGCAGCGCTCGATGGCGTTTGATCGAACATAATTCGGGCGTCTTGCCCGAGCCAATACTTGGCCAGGAATCCTCGCAATCATTGCAATGAGCGAGAACGTGAGTTTGCGATAGAGTTCTCGCGTTTCGGGGCTGTGGCGCAGCTGGTAGCGCACCTGCATGGCATGCAGGGGGTCAGGGGTTCAAGTCCCCTCAGCTCCACGTGGCAGTTCCTCCAATAATCCCTAAACAATGGCGTAAACCCGAATCTCTCACCGGCAAACATGTTCTTGTGACAGGGGCAAGTAGCGGGCTTGGTCTTGAGGTAGCGCGTGCGTGTGTCCGAGCCGGCGCAGATGTGACCCTTGCGGTTCGTAACGTCGCGAAGACCGAACCACTACTCCCGCAGATTCAGGTGGGCGCTACAAGCGCAGTCGAAGTCTTGCCACTTGATCTGACTAGTTTGCAGAGCGTGCACCGTGCCGCCAAACAGGTCTCGCGAGATATTGATGTTCTCATACTTAATGCGGGGGTGATGGCAACTCCGTTGCGCCATACGGAAGATGGATTTGAATTGCAGATGGGTACAAATCATCTCGGTCATTTTGCATTCGCCGGAGAAGTCTTCGGAAAATTAGTTGATGGAGCGCGGATTGTCACGGTCTCAAGTCAGGCTCATCGAATAGGTTCCTTTAAACCCGAGAAAATAATCGATCAATGTTATGGACGTGGCGAATACGAACCATGGGGCGCATATGGTCGAAGTAAGTTAGCCAATCTGCTCTTCACGCTTCAACTGCATCGACTATCAGTACAGGGGAAACTTCCTGGTGGAAAGCGGATTGAACCAATGGCTGCGCACCCTGGTTGGTCAGCCACGAATTTGCAAGCTGTTGGTGCGCAAATGAAGAATCAACCTTTGATGGAGCGCGGCAGCAATGTCGTTAACGCACTTTTTGCACAGAGCGCGAAACAAGGTGCGCTTCCAATCCTTTGTGCTGCAACTTTCCCTGAACTTCCGAGTGGAAGTTACCTTGGCCCTGATGGGTTCTTAGAGATGCGGGGCTACCCACGACTAACGCGCGCGAGTAGCGCTGCGTATGACCAAGGGTTAGCCGAAAAACTGTGGGAGATTAGTACTGAACTCACTCGGGTTTCCTGGAGTTAGTTCGCAGATAAGTAACCGGTACCCTTAGCGCTATGCAGGAACGAGATACCTACGACATCCAGGCAGTCCAAGAGAAATGGCTGCCAGTATGGGATGAGATCGCGCCTTTTCGTTCCGGGCGGCCCGAAGATAAACGGCCAAAGAAATACGTCCTGGATATGTTTCCTTACCCATCTGGTGACTTACATATGGGCCACGCCGAAGCCTATGCCCTCGGGGATGTCATCGCTCGCTACTGGGTTCAAAAAGGTTTTAACGTCATGCACCCCATTGGCTGGGATGCGTTTGGACTTCCTGCCGAAAATGCTGCGATAAAAAGGGGTGTCGACCCAGCAGCCTGGACATACGAGAACATCGCGGTACAAAAGGCATCTATGCGTAGGTACGCGTGCTCCTTCGATTGGGATCGAGTCTTTAATACTTGCGATCCTGAATATTACAAATGGAACCAATGGATCTTCCTCAAGCTCTACGAGAAAGGTCTGGCATACCGGAAAGATTCGGCCGTCAACTGGTGCCCAAGTTGCCAAACTGTTTTGGCAAACGAGCAAGTCGTCGCTGGATTATGCGAGCGATGCGATACCCAAGTTACTAAAAAGAAATTGAATCAGTGGTACTTCAAAATCACTGATTATGCAGATCGACTTCTAGACGACATGGAGCAACTCGAGGGTAAGTGGCCTGAAAAGGTCTTGACGATGCAGCGGAATTGGATCGGACGTTCTACAGGAGCCAACGTGCAATTCGTTATCGAGGGGCGAAACGAACCCGTGACGATTTACACCACGAGACCAGATACCTTATTTGGTGCGACCTTCTTCGTCGTCGCCGCAGATAGCGCCCTTGCTGAGGAACTTGCAACATCGAGCACGCCAGAAGTCGCTAGGAAGTTTGCCGAATATCTAGAGAGTGTCAAATCTGCCAGTGATATAGATCGACTTGCTACCGATCGACCAAAAACGGGAGTCTTCTTAGAGCGATTTGCTATTAACCCGGTCAATGGAGAGAGATTGCCAATCTGGGCGAGCGATTATGTCCTTGCAGATTACGGTACTGGCGCCATCATGGCAGTGCCGGCACACGATCAACGCGATCTTGACTTCGCTCGCGCCATGAAATTGCCGGTTCGAGTAGTCGTCGAGACTGGAGAAGAAGATCCAGAGCAGACAGGCATCGCAACAAGTGGCGATGGTCAACTGATTAACTCGGGCCCATTGAATGGGTTAACCAAAGAAGTAGCAATTGCCACGATCATCAAACAACTAGAGAGAGATAGTTTGGGCAAAGGCGCCCGTAATTATCGACTTCGTGACTGGCTCATCTCGAGGCAGCGCTATTGGGGAACACCAATACCGATTGTGCACTGCGCGAAATGTGGCGAGGTGCCCGTGCCCGAGAGCGAACTTCCCGTCACATTACCGCCGGCTGGATCATTGGACCTTGCGCCGAAAGGTAAGTCTCCCTTAGGAGCGGCAAGTGAGTGGATTAATGTCTCGTGTCCGCGCTGTGGTAGTAGCGCCCAACGTGATGCTGACACGATGGACACTTTCGTGGATTCCTCCTGGTACTTCCTTCGTTATGCAAGCCCGAATGAGAGCGCCAGAGCATTCAACGATGCAGATGTGAAAACCTGGTTACCCGTCGATCAATACGTTGGTGGCGTCACGCATGCCATCTTGCATTTGCTTTATAGCCGCTTCTTCACTAAGGCGCTACATGATATGGGATTACTCGATTTCACTGAACCGTTCACACGTCTGCTTAATCAGGGCATGGTTGTTATGGATGGTTCTGCGATGAGTAAGAGTCGCGGCAATCTTGTTCGCCTCTCTGACGAATTAGCCAATCACGGCGTCGATGCGATTCGTTTGACGATGGTCTTTGCTGGACCCCCAGAAGATGATGTCGATTGGGCTGATGTCTCACCTTCAGGTTCAGTGAAGTTCCTCTCTAGAGCGTGGCGATTGGCCGGTGATGTCACCTCTGCACCAGGTGTCGATTTCACGAGCGGGGATATTGCCTTGCGTCGGGCGACTCATAAAGCGCTGCACGATGGCGCATTCGCCGTCGAGTCATTTAGGTTCAATGTTGCGGTCGCGAGAATGATGGAGTTAGTCAACGCCACCCGTAAAGCGATTGATACTGGTTGCGGCGCTGCCGACCCAGCAGTGCGAGAAGCGGCTGAGGCGGTAGCCATCATGCTCTCGCTTGTCGCGCCCTTCACTGCAGAAGAGATGTGGGAGCGTCTTGGACACAAGCCAAGTGTTGCCCTCGCTGGTTGGCCTGCGATCGATCCGACACTTGTAAAAGCAGAGAGCGTCACTGCAGTTGTGCAGATAAATGGGAAGATAAAAACTCGGATCGATATCGATCCTGAGATCACTGATGCACAATTCGAAGAGTTGGCACTGGCAGATCCACTCGTGCGCGAGGCGCTGACCGGGAAAAACGTCGTTAAAGTCATCGCGCGCGCTCCTAAGCTTGTCAATATAGTTATTCAGGGGTGATGCCAATGGCTCAGGTAGCGATAGTTACCGATTCCACTGCATACATCCCCGCAGATATCGCGAAGAAAATCGGCATCTCCGTAGTTCCTTTGAACGTGCAATGGAATGGCGCCGTATTCGATGAAGCAGATCCAAATGCGGTAGAAGTACTCGAGGCGTTACGTCGGGGCGAGCTAGCGACAACTTCTCGTCCGAGTCCAGAACGTTTCGCAACCGTATATGAGAAACTCGCACGATCTGGTGCTATGGAAATCGTCAGTATTCATATTTCTGCATCGATGTCGGGCACGAGTGAGGCTGCGCAGTTAGCGGCCCAGAGCGCATCAATACCTGTCCATGTCGTTGATTCGCGCACTGTAGGAATGGCGATGGGCTACGGCGTCATTGCCGCCGCGCTTGCTGCCGATGAGGGAATGAGTGGTATCGAAGTAGTCGAGGTCGCCCGTCGACGAATCGCGGCGACCAACATCTTCTTTTCGGTGGCAAAACTTGAGAACCTTCGACGCAGCGGGCGCATTAGTCGTGGCGCTTCTTTGCTCGCTACCGCACTCGCGATCAAACCTATCCTTACCGTCGAAGATGGCCACGTCGTCGCTGAAGAACGTGTACGTACTCAGGCGGGTGCAATCAAGCGCCTCGAAGAGATGGCTATCGAGGCAACCAAGAATCGGGCAGTTGATGTGGCAGTGCACCATCTTGGGGCGCCTGATTTAGCCGAGAAATTCGCAAGCGACCTTCGGGGCGTCCTCTCAGGTGTTGGTCAGGTTGTGATTACTGAAGTGGGCGCAGTTGTTGGCACCCATGTCGGACCTGGTGCAATCGCTGTGGTTATCGCGCCGCGAATCTAACCCCAGTCGATCTTTCTTCACAGATGCAGTAGGGGTTGCGCTCGGTAAGTACTTACCTATCTATCCTGCGCGGATGTCGCCGATCGACCCACAAATCCTCGAACGCATCAACGCAGATTCGCAACCCTCTCGCAGATCTATTGCCTTCCTTCGCACCATAGACATCTGCCTATCTGGCAACCAGAGACGGGCATTATTCTTCGTCGCGGTTGTAGCCGTGGGTGTCTCTGCCTTGCTCCTGATCTCGGCGCAAGCACGACCACATGCTGACGTCATTTCGACCCAGTCCCCATCCGCAAGTCAGGCACCAACACCACTGACTTCGATCTTGGTCGTCGATGTCCAAGGCGCAGTGGTCAAACCTGGTCTGTACGAACTACCTCTGGGTGCGCGAGTTGGTGATGCAATCAAGGCAGCAGGTGGTGTTCGAAAGGGCGCTACGACATCCTCGGTAAACCTTGCACGTTTTGTTGAAGATGGCGAGCAAGTTTTTCTCTCGGGAGTGATGGAAGGTGCCTCTGGGTCCGGGAGTAATGGCGAATTTCCCAGCGCAACTTCGCCAAACGGAAAACTCAATCTGAACCGCGCAACCGTTAGTGAGTTAGATGGCCTTCCTGGGGTTGGACCCGTTCTGGCTAAACGGATTATCGAATATCGTGGCTCGAAAGGGAGCTTTGGTTCAGTCGAAGAATTGCAGAAGGTTTCGGGAATAGGTCCAGCGAAATTTAGCGAACTACGTAATTTCGTCACGGTGTGAAACGCGACCTTCGACTCCTTCTCCCCGCGGTCGGCATTTGGTCTGGCGCTTTTGGTCAATCATTGCTCTTCGGTGCGAGCAACAATCGAAAAATAGCCTTTAGCGCGTTCCTTCTACTCGTTCTGCTCCCATCGTTCTCGCTTTTCCAGTCAAAATTCTCATCGCTCACTCGTTCGACTGCCCTCAGAGTCTTCTTTTCATCATGTCTTGTCGGTGCGCTTCTGCTCGCAATGCATCAGAGCGGGCTGCAACGAGGGTTTTTTCTCGAGCGCATTGGAGAAGTCGTGCACGTGCGCGCTACTTTGACGAGCGATGTCCGCGAAGTTATCGGCGAGATTAGGGGAGATCGTCGTCAAGGCGACCGATTTATCGTTGAAGTGAAGAGCAAGTCCATTGACGGAGTGACGATAAAAGTACCGCTCTTGCTATTTGGCGAGACTGATCTTGCTGCCCATATTCCGGGTGAAGAGATTGAGTTCTTGGGTCGAGTACAACTCTTACCTGGGTACGCAACAGTTGCTGCATCGCTGACGCAAGTGGGTTCGGTAAAGCAAGCCACGAATGCCGCATGGATTTGGCGATGGACGAGTGGGATTCGACGCGAGATCAAGGGTTCGCTCGTCACTCTTCCTGAGGATGCGCGAGCTTTGATCCCTGGTCTGGTAATCGGCGATCGATCAGAGCAAAACCCCGAATTAATCTCAGTGATGCGCCGAAGTGGATTGACCCACCTCACCGCAGTTAGTGGCGCGAATTTTGCGATCGTCGCCGCGCTATTACTCCTCATCGGGCGTGGGTTGCGGATCCGAGGTCGAGCGCTCTGGCTGGGAATTGCGCTACTACTGATGCTTTTCATCTTCTTAGTGCGGCCGAGTTCATCAGTCTTGCGCGCAGCCGTGATGACTGGCGTCTTGTTGTTTGCGAGATCTCGCGGAGTTCGTTCGTCGCCCATCCCAGCCCTCGCTGCAGCAATCTCGCTCTTATTGATAATCAATCCGTTTTACGTCCGCGATGCTGGATTTGCGCTGTCAGTCTTTGCAACGGCAGGGTTGCTCTTTCTTGCGCCAGTTGTTGAACATTGGCTCACGGCCCGCCGCATCCATACTTTGATTGCAGAGGCGTTAGCGATTCCGATTTCGGCAACCATCTTCTGCTTGCCAATAGTGGTTCTACTCTCTGGAGAACTCAGTCTGATTTCGATTATCGCTAATCTGCTTGTTGCGCCGGTGATTGCCATCATCACCGCCTGTGGCGTGCTTTTGATGATTATCGCGCCTATGAGTAACGCTGCCGGCGCACTTGTCGGATGGGTAATTGCCCCATTCGCGCTATGGATCGCCTTCGTAGCGCGCACGCTCGCCGCGCTGCCATTCGCGGCATTGAAATGGCCGCAATCTTGGATTGGCTCGCTCGCTGCGCTTGCGTTGACCCTGGGACTGATTATGGCGGTGATGTTTCTTGCACAGACAAAGCGAGCGAGAAAGCGGCGACTCATCGCCGTGGTAGCCATTTCTTTGATTGTGCTCCAACTTCTTTTCAGCATGCGCCCACTGTCGAACTCGTGGATACCTGACGATTGGCGGATATTCCAATGTGATGTCGGACAAGGCGATGGCCTGGTCATCAAATCAGGGGCGCACCGAGCAGTGGTCATTGATGTCGGACCCGATGAACGCGCTATAGATCGCTGCTTACGCGCGCTTGAAATAACAACAATCGACTTATTGATTCTCACACACTTTCATGCTGATCACGTTGCGGGTTTGACCGGCGTAATACAAGGACGAGAGATCACAACTACTTGGCTTTCACCGACCCGCGAACCAGCGGCTGAGGCAGATCTCGTAAGCGAGCTGTTAAAGAAAATCCCAATCGTCACTCCACGAGTGGGGACGAATTTTGATGAGACAGATGTGCAGATTCGCGTAGTCGCGGTTGCGGCGCATACAGAACCTAACGACTCGAGTATCTCTATCCTTGCCAACATAGGTGGTATCTCACTCTTTGCAGCAGGAGATCTCGAGCTCGAGGGACAGGCTCGGGTGCTTACTGCCCTCGCTGTGTTGGCGCCTAGTCCGCTATGGGATCGTTCGCCGATCGACCTGATGAAAGGGATACACCATGGATCGGCGCTGCAAGACCCAGAGTTGATCGCGCTCTTGCGCCCCCGAGTGAGTATTTTCAGTGTCGGGGCTGATAATCCCTATGGCCATCCGAGCCAATCAGCCCTGGATTTATATGGGCGATACGGGGCGATTTATCGCACCGATCGGAACCGGAGCATTGCATTGGCCAAGCGGGCAGGTAATCTCATCGTCATAGCAGCGCCGCCGTCACCGTGGGCGTTGTGAGTTGAGCGCAACTCATCACGAAAGGGCTGGAATCTGATCGCAATGGCAACCTATCTTCTCTTTGGTAGCGAGGAGGTTCTTGCAGATCGAGCCTTACATCGCATTGAGCGCGAACATTCAGACGCAGAGCGATTGACATTCGATGGCAGTGAGATGGCCCCTGGAGATTTTTCGAATGACACTGCGCCCTCACTCTTTGGACAAGAGCGATTGATAGTTCTTCGAGAATTACAAGAAATCCCTGAGGAGACTCAAGAGGAGATACTTCGTTTACTCGCCGACCCGCCGAGTGATATCACGCTCGTGCTCGTACATCCGGGAGGCGTCAAAGGAAAAGCGTTCATCGAAAAATTGAAGAAAGCAAAAGTTGAGGTAATCACCTGTGACGCAATCAAGAAAGATGGCGAGAAGATCGAGTTGGTCAAGGGCGAAGCGCTAGATCGCGGGCGGAAGATCAGCAATGATGCTGCTCGAGCGCTCGTTGATGCAGCCGGAACAGATGCGCGTGAGATGATGAGCGCCCTCCATCAATTACTCAGTGATACCCAAGGTGTCATCGAGGCAAAAGATGTGCACGCGCTCTTTGCTGGTCGGGTTGAGACGACATCCTTCGCTGTCGCAGACGCGATCTTGGAAAGTTCACTTGGCGATGCGTTGATAACACTTCGCCAAGCGCTCGACACCGGAGTCGACCCTGTTGTCATCGTCAATTCCCTGGCGTCCTCTCTGCGCACTCTTGCCAAAGTGGGTTCGGCCCCGCGCTCTGCTCGCGCCGCTGAACTTGCTCCCGTGCTCGGAATGGCCCCGTGGCAGGTCGATAAGGCGCGTCGACAACTGTCGGGGTGGAATGGGGTTGGCATCACCCTGGCAATCACAGCCATCGCAAAGGCCGACAGCCTCGTCAAAGGGGGCGGTAGCGACCCTGCTTATGCATGCGAGCAGGCACTCATGGCTATCGCTGCCGCGCGTACCCGCTAGGGAGCGCTGCGAGGCTCGGTTTGAGCCAGTCACCGCTCTGCTGATACCCTCTGGGGCGCTCGTTCCTCCATATGGGGGCCAATAACGAGAGAAATCAAGGGGTTCAGAGCTACATGGCAAATATCAAGTCGCAGATCAAGCGGATCAAGACCAACGCGAAGGCGCAAGAGCGGAACAAGGCTGTTCGCTCCTCGCTCAAGACCGCCATCCGCCGCTTCCGCGATGCCGTGAGCGCTGGCGATGCCGCCGCCGTGACCTCCGAACTTCGAGCCGCTTCGCGCGCCCTCGATGTTGCCGTCGCCAAGGGTGTCATCCATAAGAATCAAGCAGCGAACAAGAAGTCAGCAATGGCTAAGGCTGCTGGATCCTCTGCTTCAGCCCGATAACGAAAATCAGTGCGGCATAAATGCCTGCCATCCCGTTAAGTAGCGCCCCGCAACCGGCCGACACCAATCCGGCGCTCATTCGTAACTTTTCAATCATCGCCCATATCGATCATGGCAAATCCACCCTCGCTGATCGGATGCTGGGCATCACTGGCGTTGTTGAAGCGCGGAATATGCGTGCGCAATATCTCGATCGAATGGATATCGAACGCGAGCGTGGCATCACTATCAAATCACAGGCCGTGCGTTTGCCTTGGCGGACCGATGGAACTGATTACATCCTCAACATGATTGATACTCCCGGCCACGTGGACTTCACCTACGAGGTCTCGCGCTCGCTCGCTGCTTGCGAGGGCGCATTGTTACTCGTGGATTGTGCTCAAGGAATCGAAGCGCAGACGTTAGCTAATTTGTATCTTGCGATGGAAAATGATCTCACCATCATTCCCGTGTTGAATAAAATTGATCTACCGGCAGCGCAGCCTGAGAAATTCGCAGATGAATTAGCGCGCTTGATTGGTTGCGACCCGAGTGATTGCATCAAGGTTTCGGGCAAGACTGGCGATGGAGTAGAGCACCTACTTGATGAGATTGTCCGACGCATTCCTCCACCACAAGGTGATGCGAACGCGCCAGCTCGGGCGCTGATCTTTGACTCTGTTTACGACGTCTATCGCGGAGTTGTCACCTACGTTCGCGTCGTTGACGGTCGCCTGCGTGATCATGACCAACTCCAGATGTTTTCTACTGGAGTAAAGCACGAGATGTTAGAGGTCGGAGTGATCTCTCCTGAGCCGATTCCAAGTAAGGGATTGGGAGTGGGCGAGGTGGGTTACTTGATTACTGGTGTGAAGGATGTTCGCCAGTCGCGTGTGGGCGATACCGTCACTACGGCGAATAAGCCGACGCAAACTGCGCTCG
>CAZBCF010000016.1:0-13613 GCA_964490435.1 uncultured Bifidobacterium sp.
TCACCTTTGTTCATGTATCTCTCCTTGCTAGAAGATGGCTTTGGCTTGATAGCTAAGTCGCCAAAAAGCCTTGACTGGAACCATAGCCCCAGAATCGGCCTAATTAGCGGAGATTCCTCACATACCCCGCTCGGGCGTGTTGAAAATGGCTGGTCATAGCCTTACTCGAACTTTCGACTCCCAGCACCGAGGGTAACGGTCCTGATAAACGAGTAAAAAGCCAGACCCTCCTTGCCCTGTTCGCGCTCACCATAGGAGGAATCCTTCGTACCACCCACTGGCGCATGGAAATCAAGTCCAGCAGTGGGTGCGTTGACCTTGACCATGCCAGTCTTTAACGACTGAGCTACGCGAATCGTCGCCTCGAGATCGCGGCCATGAACGCTGCCAGTAAGGCCAAACCGAACCGCATTTGCTCCATCTATCGCATCACCCACACTCTTGGCTCGAATCACTCCCGCTATCGGGCCGAAAGTCTCTTCTTGATTGAACGGGTCTTCGGGCCCGAGATCAGCAATCAGGGTCGGTGCATAGAACCATCCATCGCGATCGACTGGACCGCCACCAGTGAGCACTTTGCCACCACGAGCGAGGGCACCTTGTGCTGCCGCGGCAACATCGCCGCGAGCGCTATCTGAAATCACAGGCCCAACCAATACACCTTCAGTCGCTGGATCATTGGGTGTCATTTTCTCGACACCAGCAACAAGCGCTTCCGTGACCTCTTTATAGCGAGCATCATCGCCAACAATGATGATGCGACTTGTGGCAGTGCACTTCTGTCCGGCATAACTCATCGATGCATTAGAAAGATGCGCAACCGTTAACGCAAGATCTGCATCGGGAAGCACTATTGCCGGATTCTGTCCGCCCATCTCTGCTTGCACTGGCTTACCACACTTCGCTGCCTGCGCAACGATTTGTGAACCAACTTCAGATGATCCTGTAAACGAAATCACGTCTGCGAATTCAATGATTGCCTGGCCACACTCGGCACCGCCGACTAGCACTTGGAATAAATCCTTTGGCAGCGATTGCGCAAATATCTCCTCAATTAACTTTGCCACCCCAATTGCCATACCACTTGGTTTCATCACAACAGCATTTCCTACGGCGAGCGCAGGGGCTGCCTTCCATACGGGAATCGCAATGGGAAAGTTCCATGGGGTTATCAACCCAGCAACACCATATGGTTCGCGCACCGCTAATAGATAACCAGGAGTCGTGGGTGGAATGACGGTTCCGATCGGGTCGATTGCAGCTTGTGCGTTGTAATCCAAAATCGCGATTGCACGCGCCACTTCACCTTTTGCCTCAACGATTGGCTTACCGACTTCGCGCGTAATCAACGCAGCCATTTCGGCGCTGCGTGCGCGCAATCCCTCAGCGCAGCCGCGAAGTGCAGCAGTGCGAGCCATCGCATTCTCACGCCATGATTTCTGTGCGATCCGTGCGCGAAGCACCGCTTCGGCGACCTCAGGGGCAGTGAGCGCCGGGGATTCCAGGATGACATCGCTTGGTTTTTGTGGGCTTGTGCTTGTGATTACTCGACTCATACGAGCAGATTAGCCAAGTTCAGGGGTAGGGATAAACTTGAGTTGTAGGGGGTTCATCTCACATGACTTTTGACGGCGATAAACCAGTCACGACCTCCTACGACCTGCCAGTGACCGAACCGCTCCGCGCGCTGATGAGACGAGGCTGGGGTGAACGAGATAACGAGGTCGCAACCGCCCACGAAAGCGCTCCCTGGTCAAGCGAGCGACGGGCTCGGCTGAGCGCTCGCTTTCCTGGTAAGCGCCTTCTCATTCCTGCCGGTCAATTCAAAGTTCGGAACAATGATTGTGATTACACCTTCCGAGCCAACTCAGCATTCATCCATCTCACCGGAATGGTTGCTGGCGATATCGTCCCCGAATCAATCCTGCTCTTTGAACCTACTTCGACCGGCCATGACGTTCTGTTATTTGTCCATCCAATGAATGATCGAAATCTTGAGAGCTTCTATCGCGATCGCCGCCATGGGGAATTCTGGGTTGGGCGCTATCTATCTCTTGCTGAACTCAAAAAGAAGTATCAGATCAATGCCCGCAACATCAAAGAACTCGACGAATTCATCCTAACCAAGAAAGAGACGCTAACGCATCGAGGTGAAGATCTAAAATTCGATCACGCTATCTCAGAGCATGAAAAAGATTATGAACTCACAATTGCGCTCTCTGAACTACGGCTCATCAAAGACGAATATGAAATTGGCGAGATGCGTAAGGCGGTCAGTGCGACCATTCGGGGGTTTGCCGATGTTGTGAGATCTCTCCCCGAGGCAATCTCCCATCCGCGTGGTGAGCGAATTATCGATGGAACTTTCTACAAACGCGCACGAAGTGACGGAAACGAATTGGGCTATAACACCATTGCGGCTGCAGGTGCGCACGCCTGTGTGCTCCATTGGATTCGAAATGATGGACCTGCACTCGCTGGTGACTTGCTGTTACTCGACGCCGGCGTCGAAGTCGAGAGCCATTACACCGCTGACATCACCCGCACCCTTCCAATCAATGGGAAGTTCACAGCAGCGCAACGAGAGATCTATGAAATTGTGCTTGCCGCACAAGAGGCGGGTATTCGTGCGGTAAAACCAGGGGCTCGATACCGAGACATAAATAATGCCTGCATGAAAGTGCTCGCCGAGGGTCTAGAACGTCTTGGCGTACTAACGGTGAGCGCACAAGAATCCATAGATCCCAACGTTGGCTTACATCGTCGCTGGAGCGTGCATGCCTCTGGCCACATGCTTGGTATCGATGTTCACGATTGCGCTAAAGCACGCGGTGACCAGTATCTCGATGGTGAATTAACGGTGGGGCATGTGTTAACCGTTGAACCGGGGCTTTATATCCAGCCGGATGACCTACTTTTTCCGGAGGAATATCGTGGAATTGGCATTCGAATAGAAGATGACGTTTTAGTAACTGAAGATGGCGTAGAAGTGCTTAGCCGCGAACTTCCGCGCGATCCAGATTCGATTGAATCGTGGATGGCATCACTACTCCATTAATCTCTTGATTAGGGACCGGGCAAGGCGCCCCATCGCAACAATTGGTCTTCATATGGCAATGCGGGCATAACCAGCGAGTTGCCACCGGATCATAGGCAACGCCGCAGAAATCGCAAGGCATATGATTATTCGCGCTCACCTATATATGTTAGCCAGCAAGCGAACGCCCGACCCCTGCAGCCACGATTCCGAATATGAGTGTCGCAAAAAGATTCATGATAAATCTGCGGGGATGGCGCTGATCCTTGTTGAGATCTAGTGCAAAAGCTGACCACGTCGTGAAAGCGCCTGCAAAACCAACGCCGAGAATCGCTACTGCATCGATTGAACTCTTCGAGATGAATCCCAACAGAAACGAACCGGCCACATTGACCAGCAAAATACCGCCTGGAAATGAGAACCTGCGACGAAACTGATGATCTACGTAATATCGAAGCGGTGCACCCACAAACGCACCGATGCTAATGAGTAGCGCCGTATTCATCGAACACCTGCCCGAATAACTCGAATGAGCGCAAGCGAAAGAAGAAGCGAACCTGCGATATAGAGGCCTGCCTGCGCGAGGCTTAGGTCGTACAAAAGAAGCGCGAACGCAGAATATGTCGTGAACCCTCCCGCAAAACCTGGCACCAAGACGAGACGTTGTTCAGTTGTGAGCGTAAGGCGATACGTGCAAACAGCCGCGACAGCGACACCAAAAAGATTGACGATGAAGGTTGCTAATGCAATCTGCCCAAAGATCTCGTCAGTGCCATAACGACCCAAGGCACCCACAACCCCACCAACCCCTACCAACAGGAGGTGGCGGAGCTGTGGCGATTCCACTTAAGAAATATCCTCGCGCTTACGAATCTTCGAACCCAACCAGCGAACTGGATCGTACTTCACATCAACTACCCGCTCTTTCATCGGAATGATCGCGTTATCGGTGATGCGAATATGTTCGGGGCACACTTCAGTGCAGCACTTAGTGATGTTACACATTCCTAGACCATGGTTCTCTTGCGCGGTTCGCTTACGATTTCGCAACGTATCTAATGGGTGCATATCTAGTTCTGCTATCCGGATGAAGAAACGCGGACCAGCAAAGGATTTCTTGTTCTCTTCGTGATCGCGAATGACATGGCAAGTATCTTGACAAAGGAAGCATTCGATACACTTCCGGAACTCTTGGCTGCGTTCGACATCTATCTGTTCCATTCGCGCTTCGCCCGGCTTCAAATTTGCTGGCGGCGCATATGCAGGAATCTCCATCGCTTTCTTGTAATTGAAAGAGACATCAGTGACTAAATCTCGAATAACCGGAAAGGCGCGAAGTGGGGTGACCGTGATGGTTTCGCCCTCCTCGAACATATTCATCCGAGTCATACATGCAAGACGTGGCTTGCCATTGATTTCCATCGAGCAAGAGCCGCACTTTCCTGCTTTGCAATTCCAACGCACCGCAAGATCCGGGAGTTGGGTAGCCTGAACGCGATGAATCACATCAAGTACAACTTCACCCTCGTTAGCCTCGACGGTGACGGTGTGGAAATCGCCACCATTCTTGTTACCTCGCCAGATGCGTAGGTTAATTGGACGTGCCATTAGTTGGACCCGCCTTTCATTCCGGCTAACTCTTCTTCAGTGAAATACTTTGACAACTCACTCTTATCGAAGAGGCTCGAGAGTTCGTCCGGAAGCAACTTCGCACGCAGCTGCTCACACTTGATCGAATCCCCATCAACCGAGGTGACATTGTTGACCTGACGCCACTTCGAATCCATCTTGGGGAAATCTTCACGAGTATGGCCCCCGCGCGATTCTTCACGGACGAGTGCCGAGCGCGCCATCGCTTCAGAAACAAGAAGCATGTTCTCAAGATCAAGCGCAAGATGGAATCCGGGATTGAATTCACGCCCGCCAGTGACTGAAACGTTCTTGATTCGCGCTCTGAAGGCTTTTAACTTCTCAAGGGATTCTGACAATTCATTCTTTGTACGAATGATGCCAACGAGATCATTGGTGGTCTGCTGCAACTCATGATGAATCGTGTATGGATTCTCACCACCGGTCCGAGTAAAGGGCGCATTCAAACGCTCTTGCGCCTTTTTCACAGTTGCATCCGAAAGCGAGGGCTTAACTGGAGTGTTCTGTAAGTAGGCAACTGCTCCCATTCCGGCTCGACGTCCAAAGACCAACAAGTCAGAGAGTGAGTTTCCACCAAGACGGTTCGAGCCGTGCATACCACCGGCGACTTCACCCGCGGCAAAGAGCCCGTGCACGCCAACTGTCGCAGCAGTATCTGGGTCTACTTGGACACCGCCCATCACATAGTGGCAGGTTGGGCCAACCTCCATGGGTTGTTCGGTGATGTCCACATCGGCTAATTCTTTGAATTGATGCCACATGCTAGGTAGCCGGCGTTTGATCTCATCGGCTGGAAGTCGCTTCGAAACATCAAGGAAAACTCCTCCATGTGGTGAACCACGACCGGCTTTAACCTCAGAGTTAATGGCGCGAGCGACCTCATCACGAGGTAATAACTCCGGCGGACGGCGATTGTTGGCTTGATCCTTGTACCAACGATCTGCCTCTGCTTCGGTGTCCGCATATTTATCTTTGAATACCTCGGGAATGTAGTCGAACATAAATCGTCGGCCTTCAGAGTTGGTGAGCACGCCACCATCACCGCGAACTGATTCAGTGACAAGGATTCCACGGACTGAAGGTGGCCACACCATTCCAGTTGGATGGAATTGGACGAATTCCATATCAATTAATTTGCTGCCAGCGCGAAGTGCTAGAGCGTGACCATCACCGGTACCTTCCCAGGAATTACTGGTCACCTTGAAACTCTTTCCAATTCCACCAGTTGCGAGAATTACCGCGCCAGCCTCAAAGAGCAACTCAGATCCGCTCTCGCGACGATAACCATAGACACCTGCGGCCTTGCCATCTTCGACAAGTACATCGGTAATGGTGACTTCAGCAAAGACCCGAATGTGAGATTCCATATCTCCATGGTTTTTACCATCTTGCTGTTGGAGCGCAACGATTCGTTGTTGCATCGTGCGAATCAACTCGAGTCCAGTGCGATCACCGACGTGAGCAAGTCGTGGATATTCATGGCCACCAAAGTTGCGCTGCGAAATCTTTCCTTCTTGGGTGCGATCAAAGAGCGCACCCCACATCTCAAGTTCCCAGACTCGCTCAGGGGATTCCTTGGCGTGCAACTCAGCCATTCGCCAGTTATTGAGGAACTTGCCGCCACGCATGGTGTCGCGGAAATGAACCTGCCAGTTATCTGATGAATTCACATTACCCATTGCAGCGGCAATTCCACCCTCTGCCATAACAGTATGTGCTTTTCCAAAAAGTGACTTACAGATAATCGCGACTTTAAAGCCTGCTTCGCGAGCCTCAACAGCAGCGCGCAGCCCCGCACCACCGGCACCTACGACGACTACATCGTATGAATAACGTTCGATACTCATTTAATAGGCCTCGATTTTCTCAGAAGAAGAAGTAGTTCGTGATTGCGCCAGTTGAAACCAGACGAACGTATAGATCAGCGAGCGCCACACCGAAAAGTGAGACCCAAGCGAATTTTGCGTGATGGTGATTAAGGATTGAGATGCGTGTCCACAGTTTGTAACGAAGTGGATGCTTCGAGAAATGGCGAAGTCGACCACCAACTGTGTGTCTACAGGTATGGCACGAGAGCGAATAGAGCCAGAGCAGCGTTGCATTCGCAAGTAAGACCAACGTGCCAACGCTCATGCCAAACCCACCGTTTGGTCCATGGAAGGCCAGGAATGCGTCGTACGTCAAAATCACGTTGAACACCAATCCGGCGTAGAAGAACCAGCGGTGTCCGTTCTGCAAGATCAGCGGCTGCTTAGTCTCTCCTGAGTATTTCTTGTGGGGTTCAGCCACCGCGCATGCCGGAGGTGATTGCCAGAAGGATCGATAGTACGCCTTGCGATAGTAGTAACAGGTAAGGCGGAATCCGAGCGGAAAGATCAAGATCAATAGCGCTGGCGAAATCGCAAATCCCCAGAGAGAAGCCGGCGCGAGTGATCCGAAGAGTTGCGAACCTGGTACACAGGCATCAGAGAGGCACGGTGAATAGAAAGGTGAGATCAGTTCACCCTTCTCGACAAAATAATGT
The DNA here is from genome assembly GCA_964490435.1 of uncultured Bifidobacterium sp. Classification (GTDB taxonomy): domain Bacteria; phylum Actinomycetota; class Actinomycetes; order Nanopelagicales; family Nanopelagicaceae; genus IMCC26077. Next base: position 7,212 of record CAZBCF010000016.1, read on the forward strand.
TTGTTCTCGAACGCGCGGAATGTCGCATAGATAATGAAACTGACGAGCACGAGAACTGTTGCCGCAGGTTGCAACCACCAACGATCCGTTCGAAGCGTGCGCTCTGCTATCGAAGCTCGGTGTTCAGCGTGAACTCCCGCCATCTTTGTACCTACCCCATATCTCGAGTCGTGCTCTCATCCCTAGTCCAGCATCGGAATGCCGCTATTTTCTCGCGCTTTTGGGGGTCTACGCCATACAGAGGGTGGGTCCACTCAAGGTGAAGTTGCCCACAGGTGGGAAGGTTCTGGCGGAGGGCGAGGGATTTGAACCCTCGAAGGTTTCCCTTGCCGGTTTTCAAGACCGGTGCACTCGGCCGCTATGCGAGCCCTCCACCTCAAAATCTACCGGATGTGACGCGAGGGCTGCGAATCACCTACTGAAAAGCCCAGCCTCCATCGCAGAGGATTGACTGACCGGTGATAAACGCGGCATCTGGGCTGACAAGGAAGGAGATCAGGTTGGCGATATCTACTGGCATACCCAAACGCTTTAGAGATTGCGAATCCAAAATCATCTTATGTAAAGCCGCCACATCACCGTACGCGGCTTGATCTGGCGTTGTGATCGCACCTGGAAGTATCGAGTTGACTCGGATCTCAGACTCTCCTAATTCACGGGCGAGCACGCGGCCGAACCCAATTAAAGCAGCCTTTGCCGCAGTGTAGTGACTATTACCTGTCATACCGATTGATACTCTAATCGAAGAGATGTTGATAATGCTTCGATGTGTCTGTGGAATACTGAATTTATCAAATGCTTTGCAACAGAGAAAAACTCCTTTTAAATTAGTATCGCTCACTTCATCCCACGCTTGCTCAGTAATTTCGCGAAACGTAATCGCTGATGCAACTGATGTCGCTGCGTTATTCACTAACACACTTGGTGCACCTAGATCTGCTGTGATTGATGCAAACATACGCTCGATCTGATCTGACTTTGACACGTCACATTGATAGATCTCTGCTCTGCCACCTGAATCCACAATCTGACTTTTTACACTCAGCGCATCAGCGCGTTCCTTCTCAGAGTAATAATTGATTGCAACCGGATATCCGTCGGATGCGAGCCGGATTGCGATAGCAGCACCGATGTTTCGAGAGGCGCCCGTGATGATTGCAGAGGTCCTCGGTGAACTCACCGGCCTACTCTGCGACAAATGGTGGCGCACAGCAAGCCTGGAGTCGGTTCCGCCATGCGGAACGATTTGTACTTTTTTACCCAATTGCGGGGTTTGATTTGTAATGCTTGGCATCGTGAGCGCAACTGAGCGAGATCGAATCCAAGTACTCCAAAAGACTATGGATATCTTGAGGCTGCTCGCTGAAGGCCCTAGTTCAGTCCGGGAGATTTCTGATCGTACCGGAGTCACCAAACCGGCTGTCTATCGAATTTTGCACACGCTCGAAGAGCAGAATTTTGTGGAGCGAGATGAACTAAGGCGCGAATACATTCTAGGAAATTTTCTCACTGAGCTATCCCGTCGACATGATCAAGCCATCAATCTGCCACGCATCATCAAACCTTATATGGAAGCGCTCCAAAAGAAATTTAATGAGACTGTGAATTTAGGTGTCATAGAGGGAGACAAGATTAAATACCTTTATTCAATCGAGAGCAGTCAGCGATTGCGATATGGAAATTCGCTCCAAGAGCGAGATAACGTTCATTCAACCGCACTCGGTAAAGCGCTACTCAGCGCCTACAAAGAAAATGAACTACCGAAGATACTTCGTAACCTACACCTTGAAACCCAGACAGATAAGACCATCACCTCGGAGCGAGAACTTCTCTCAGCGCTGAACCGAGCAAGAAAGATCGGATTTGCTATCGATGATCAGGAGAATGAACTTGGTGCGCGATGCGTTGCCGTTGCTATCTCCGATCGCAATGGGAACCCGGTGTGCGCAATCAGCGTTACCGGTCCAGCCTCCCGAATGACCACCGAGCGAATCCGAATTATTGGTGACAATTTGAAGGCTATCTCAAAACAACTAAGCAGCAAGATTGAATGAGATCACTCAGGTAATTTCAACAGATCCTCTAGTACCTGCGCTACCCCATCGTCATTACATTCCGGAGCGATTCCGGTTGCAATAGCATGCGTTGCGGGATGCCCCGTCTTCATCGCGTAGGATCTTCCTGACCAAACGAGCATCGACAGGTCGTTTGGATTATCGCCGAATGTGACGGCGTCCTCCGCCGAAATATTCAATTCAGCCGCGACTTTGGCCAGCGTGCTTCCTTTACTCACCCCATGTGCAGAGATCTCCAATAATGATTCGTGTGGATTCGAATGAGTCACAGTGAGGAATTCCCCGACGCTAGCATCAGCCAGAGCAAGCATCTCATCGGCTGATAGCGCATCGCTTCGACTACGTACTAAGAATTTAATCGCTGGTTGACTTAAATGTTCCTCAATAAGTGAAACACCACGATCATCCTGACCCTTGTCCCATCGTGGGTTATATGTTCGCTCGCGATGGAAACCATCAAAATTCTCGACCGCAAATGTGGCACCTGGGATGACCTCGCGGAGCAATTGCGCCCCATGTGCCAAAGCACTTGGTTCAATCAACCACGATTGCATAATCGTCTCTGCCCGAAAGTCATAGAGCAGGGCACCATTACCACAGATTCCTGTTCCGAAATCGAAGTTTTCTCTTACCTCGCGCATCCACCGTGGTGGACGACCAGTCACGAAATAAATCGCAATTCCTAATTCATGAGCAGCAGTGAAAGCTTCAATGGTCCGTTTAGAAATCGGTCGATCGAAAGGAATGATTGTGCCATCAAGATCTGTGCCGATGAGTTTAGGTCGCTTCAAGCCGGGAATCACACCGGTTCAAATCGTGATTTACCTAAGAATGGCACGAGCGCTTTGGGAATAATCACTGAACCATCCGCTTGCTGATGATTCTCAAGGATCGCGACGATGATTCGTGGGATTGCACATAAGGTCCCATTGAGCGTTGCTACAGGACGAGTTCCGGAGCCATCTTTGTATCGGATATTTAACCTTCGGCTCTGAAATTCGGTGCAATTTGAAGTACTTGTCACTTCACGATACGCATTTTGAGTAGGAATCCAAGCCTCGCAATCGAATTTTCGTACCGCGCTAGCGCCTAAATCTCCCGTTGCAACATCGATTACTCGATATGGGATTTCTAGCGCATCAAGAAACTCCTTCTCCCATTGAAGTAGTCGTTCGTGCTCTGCCGATGCATCTTCTGGAGCACAGAACGAGAACATCTCGACTTTATCGAATTGGTGAACGCGAATTATTCCTCGGGTGTCTTTGCCGTATGTTCCCGCCTCGCGCCTGAAACAAGAAGAGAAGCCTGCGTATCGAAGCGGAAAACTCGAACCATCAAGGATTTCATCCATGTGATAAGCAGCGAGTGGCACTTCACTCGTTCCCACTAGATAGAAATCATCTTCCTCAAGATGAAAGACATTCTCCGCAGCTTGGCCCAGAAACCCAGTGCCTTCCATAGCATGTGGTTTCACTAGGACAGGCGGTACGACTGGAATGAAGCCTGCAGCAACGGCTTTTGAGATTGCCAAATTGATAAGCGCGAATTCCAGTAGCGCTCCATTGCCGGTCAGATAAAAGAAGCGTGAGCCAGAGACTTTTGCACCACGCTCTGTATCTATAGCGCCAAGGATCTTGCCCAACTCGACATGGTCTTTTGGTGCGAAAGAAAAGGTGGGTGGTTGACCAATCTCTTCAAGAACAACAAAATCTGCTTCGCCTCCGATTGGCGCGTGCGGATCGGCAATATTTGCTAATTCCCCTAACACAGTATCGGCATGGGCTTCGGCATCAGCTCGTTTGGCATCAGCATCCTTAACCGCTGCGGCAAGATCTTTTGCTTTGGCGAGCAAGGCGTTCTTTTCGTCACTTTTGGCGCCACCAATACTCTTTGAAAGTGCATTCTGTTCTGCCCGCACTCGTTCGAACTCAACGATTGCGTTTCGTCGTTGCTGATCGGCTGCTATTGCACGATCGACAAGTTCGACGCTCGCACCTCTAGCCGATTGAGACTGGCGCACCAGGTCAGGCTGATCACGAAGTATCTTGAGGTCGATCATCTAAGCCCGCTCACCTTTTCGTACTGCTTGCAACCACGTCTCAGCAGATTTGAACGCAGAATCAGTCATTCCTTTGGTGGAAGTTGGCGCGATTTTGTCGGCTCGAGGATAGGAGCCGAGAAATCTCACCTCTGCACAGATTCGATGGAGCGCTTTTAGGGTATCGCCAACGCGCTCCTCAAAGATATGACCTTCGGCATCGACGATAAAGTGATATTGACCAAGTTCACTTCCGGTGGGTCGTGATTGAATAAAGGTGAGGTTCACGCCACGAACTGCGAACTCCGTCAATATCTCCAGGAGCGCTCCTGAATGATCGGCAGCAATGAAGATTGCTAAGGATGTTCGATCGTGGCCGGTTAGAGATGGAATCGCACCAAGTTTTGAAACTAGGACAAAGCGTGTGACCGCACCCTCGCGATCTCCGATATTTCGCTCTAACACTTCAAGCCCATAATGTTTCGCTGCTACCTCAGCAGCTATCGCACCATCGGCATCACCCTTCGCAACGCTCTCTGCCCCCGCTGCTGTCGAATTAGTCATAACGATTTCAGCGTGCGGAAGATTTTTTGCGATGTATTCGCGACATTGTGCTTCAGCGTGCGGATGTGTAGCAACGCGCTTGATATCTCGCAATAAAGTTCTTGGCTTTACCATGAGTGCAAATGAAACCTGCAAAACCTGCTCCCCGATGATCATCAGCGGTTCACCCACCGCCAATTCATCAAGTGTGCGGGCAACGACTCCTTCCACCGAATTCTCGATGGGTACTAAAGCAAAGTCGCTTGTTCCGGTACGGACAGATTCGAGCGCGGCTGTCACGTTCGCTGCAGGCTCGGCGCTATCGCCACTCTTTAATAGCGGGGCAAGCGCCGCCTCAGAAAAAGTGCCGGCTGGACCGAGATAGGTATAGCGGGACATATGAAAACTCTACGCGATTTGGAGTGTCGGAGGGGGCTAGAGACCCCGAGTAACATGGCTGTATGAGCCAATATTTTCTGAGCGTTGCGCTCTCAGATGTCGGCTTACATCGAACCGAGAATGAAGATTCGGGTTGGGCCGGCTCTAAAGTGCTCGCCGTCGCTGATGGTTTAGGTGGGCATGCCGCTGGAGAAATCGCGTCTTCGTTAGCGATTAAGAGAATTGCTCAGCTTGAAAAGATCGCTTTGACTCAACGCAATGCCGAAACAACGCTCGTTGACACTTTTTATGAGATAAATAATTCACTTGCTTCCGCAATGAAAAGTAAAACCGAATTACGAGGAATGGGAACGACACTCACGACAGTTCTCATCGGTAAGGACAGTTTTTTTCTCGCTCACCTAGGGGACTCGCGCGCATATTTGGTCAGCGATGGGAAAATGTCCCAGCTGACTAAAGATCACACAGTTGTACAAGAACTACTCGACCAAGGGCGGATCTCTGCTGATGAAGTCGACAGCCATCCGCAACGTTCATTCGTAACAAAAGCACTTATGGGCTCTGCCCAACACGAACGTCCAGATTTTGTCGAATTGACTTTGAGCGAGGGAGACCTCCTGCTCCTGTGTTCAGATGGATTAGCGAGTATCGTCGATGAGAAGAAGCTTGTGAAAGTGATCCAGACCCATGGAGTCAGTGGAACGACGCTTAGTGAACTCAAAGCCCTGGCATTTAAAAAAGGTGCGCCCGATAATCTCACCATTATTGTTGCGACCATTAGCTCTAACAAAAAACCTCATCCCGGTTTTATTGGCGCAGCACAAGGCGGTGTCGCATGACCAGAATCCTTGCGAACCGCTATGAAGTCGGGGAACTCATTGGCGCCGGTGGGATGGCCGATGTATTCGAAGGTCGCGACACTCGATTATCCCGGCCAGTTGCAATCAAGATTCTCCGTAGCGACCTTGCGCGTGATCCTGCATTTTTAGCTCGTTTCCGGCGTGAAGCGCAGGCGGCGGCTGGTCTCAATCATCCAGCAATTGTCTCCGTGTATGACACTGGTGAAGAAAGCACGGATAACGGTGTTCTTCCTTACATCGTCATGGAACAAGTAAATGGCAAAACCATCCGCGAAGTGATTCGCAGCGGCGAGCGCTTACCTTTCGGACGCGCTATCTCAGTGATCCGTGGCATTCTTGAGGCGCTCGAATACTCACATCGCAATGGAATTGTTCATCGAGATATCAAACCAGCAAACGTGATGCTCACTGCCGGTGGCGATGTGAAAGTCATGGACTTTGGAATCGCTCGTGCGCTCGATGATGCCAGCGCAACTGTTACTCACGC
>CAZBCF010000016.1:13713-29493 GCA_964490435.1 uncultured Bifidobacterium sp.
CTTGCTCGATACCAGAGCGCGAGCGAGATGCTTGAAGACATCAATCGGCTCGATCGTGGTGAAGAAGTCAAGAAGAAGATTCGAAATCCCAAGCGAAGGAAGCTGATTATTGGCGCGCTTGTCGCCGCCATTGTCCTGATTTCATCGGGAGGTTATCTCATTTCACAGATTCCTCAATCGGTTTCGCTTGTCGCCCTACCTGATGTATCAGGTCTGACCGAAACGCAGGCACGCGCAGCCCTAACTGGATTTACAATTGCGGTCGAACGTGCGCCTGACCCCAGAATCCCTGCCGACCGAGTTGCATCTCAAACTCCAGCCGCCGGAACCAAAATCGCTCCCGGAAGTGAGGTGCAGATCATCCTCTCTGATGGTCCTGGGAAGACATCAATTCCCACAACGCTTATCGGAAAGACATTAGATGAGGCAAAACCAATCCTCGATAGCGCCGGCCTAGTACTTGCCAAAACAAATGCTGTTGAATCGAGCGAAGCACCAGGAACAATCGTTGGCGTGGTGCCTGAGCCTGGCTCGACAGTAGCCGCAGGAAGCGGTGTCGTCTTGAACATCGCTAGTGGAAAAGTTTTTGTCCCTGACGTGCTGGGTATATCAAAAATCGAAGCAACGACAATCTTGATTCAGGCTGGTTTTATTCCAAACGTTATTGAAACACAGGATGCTGAACAACCCAGCGGAGTCGTACTCGCACAAGCACCAGCCGCCGATGAGAGTGCGAAGATTGGATCATCAGTGACTATCACCGTCAACACATATAAAGGTGAAGTTGCCCCATCACCAAGCCCAGCGACAAGTTAAGTTTAACGACCAATGACCGGCGCTAATCCCTCAGATTTCTTCAGCGCTTCCTGATCTCCGCAGATAACCAACCAATTTGCAAGCAGTTGGTGTCCGCCCTCTGTCAATACTGATTCGGGATGAAATTGCACACCGTGAATTGGCAACGACTTATGGCATACCGCCATCACGATTCCGCTCTCTGTCCACCCTGTGATTGCTAAATCAGAATTGTCTGACGCAATCGAATCACGCTCGATTGCAAGCGAGTGATATCTCGTTGCGGTAAAACCATCGCGTAGGCCATGTAGAACACTTGTGTTGTTGTGATGTACTTGAGAGGTCTTTCCATGAAGTAATTCAGGAGCTCGCGACACAACACCACCGAATGCAACACCGATTGCCTGGTGACCTAGACAAACACCGAGAAGTGGAATGCGTTCGCGCGCGCAGAACTTCACCAATTCAATACTTATCCCAGCTTCTTCAGGTATGCCAGGTCCTGGAGAGATCAGTACCCCATCAAAGTTACGAGCATCCTCTAGCGATACCTCGTCGTTGCGTCGCACAGTGCACTGCGCACCTAGTTGCGCCAGATATTGGACGAGGTTAAAGACGAATGAGTCGTAGTTATCGACTACGAGGATTTTGGTCGCCATGTGCCTATCCTGCCCGAGTGGGGTACGCTTGCTCACATGCCAAAGTCTCGGATTCGTAAAAGAGAGAAGCAGTACGTTCCAGATAAGGTCGCGAGCGCTCCGGCCGCGCCAAAGGAGAGCCCGAAGTGGCTCCCACCCGCGATGCTTGCCGGATTTCTTATCGGCCTCGCCTGGATCGTCACCTATTACATCTCGCAGACGCGCTACCCCATCCCCAACATTGGGGCCTGGAATATGGGCATCGGCTTCGGTCTGGTGGGCATCGGCTTTGCCCTCGCGACCCGCTGGCGTTAACCTCTAATTACACTCATGTAATTATCCACTCTGTGGGTAATACCTGTGGATAACTTCTTGAGACTTAGGAAATCGTCACCGAATTAATTTTTATCTCGCTCTTTGGCCGATCCTGAGCGCCCGTCTCGGCTTCAGCAATCGCATCGACCACGGCTTGGCTCGCTGGATCAGTTACTTCACCGAAGATCGAATGCTTGCGATTGAGCCAGGTCGTCGGCGCAACGGTGATGAAGAATTGCGAACCGTTCGTGCCCGGTCCGGCATTTGCCATCGCCAATAAGTAGGGGCGATCGAAAACCAACTCTGGATGAAATTCATCGGCAAACTTATATCCGGGACCACCCATGCCATTTCCGGCTGGGTCGCCGCCTTGAATCATGAATCCTGATATCACTCGGTGGAAAACAGTTCCGTCATAGAGATGATCTTTACTCTTCTTGCCGGTTTTTGGATGAGTCCACTCACGTTGTCCGGTAGCTAACTCAACAAAGTTTGCCACTGTTTTGGGTGCATGATGTGGGAAGAGATCAATAACGATGTCGCCCATGTTGGTATGTAGCGTTGCTTTGTTTGACATCAATTAGCTCCTTAGCTTTTAGAGAGCGCTATCCTATCGTGTTATACAGAAGAGGTAATCCCATGGCGCATCAGCCCAAGAGAGCGAATAGCCCTCTACTCACCAACCTGATCTACCTTGCAGAGTTAGCGCTCCTATACAACGCCGCAATCCTCATTTCAGTCACATTGAACTTAGATTGGGCCAAACCTCGCGCCGCAGGGGGGCAGTTCGAAACATTTCCCATTGGGATTCGTCTTATCTATTGTGGCATGTTCTTTGGCATGATTTTCTTGATGCTGCTCTTGTGGCGATATCGCAATATCCCTTTAGATGAAGCAGGAATTCGCTTATCGAGAATAATCGGCTATGTATTCATCGCAAGTACGGTTGTCCAATTAATATCACGCTCGCCTGAAGAACAAACGAATGCAATTCCAGCATCAATTATTTCGCTTACCTTCTTCTTGCTTGCCCGGCGCGACCGGCGAAACAAGTGACCCGCTGACTTCAATAACGTGTGGAGACTAGGGGAATCGAACCCCTAACCCCCTGCTTGCAAAGCAGGTGCTCTACCAATTGAGCTAAGTCCCCTATCTAGTTATCTAGTTATCTAGTTAGAACTCTTCCGAATCCTCAAGTGAGTCTTCAGAACTCGTCATATCCAACCAGTTTTCTTCTTCATTCTGAACTTGTTTGTAGCGCTTGAAGAGTGCATACCCGCCAACGCCAACAGCAAATAGTGCCAGAAGTTTCTTGAACATCTAACCACCACCTGTTCTCGTGACCGCGACATCCCAAGGGAAATCACGTGGGCCTAGGTGGACTTGAACCACCGACCTCTTCCTTATCAGGGAAGCGCTCTAACCAGGCTGAGCTATAGGCCCATTTCTCCAAGAAGCGAAAGGGTACCCCAAGGTTTAAACCCGAGGCTAATCGCCATCTCCCTCGGCATTACGCGCGATAGAAACGACAACTGTCTCTGGATCGAGGTTGACCAAACGAACACCCATGGTGTCGCGGCCAGTCTGTCGAACTTCATCGACTCGTGTTCGCATGACCGTGCCAGCAGATGTAATTGCTAGTACCTCATCTTCTTCGGTGACTATTAACGCGCCAACGAGAACACCGCGCGACGCCTCGTCGACTTTTGCCGCTTTAATTCCCAGGCCGCCTCGACCTTGTGGTCGATATTCGATGACGGGGGTGCGCTTAGCAAAGCCACCATCAGTCGCAGTGAAGACGAATGCGTTTGCCACATCAGAGACTGAGGCCATAGCAAGAAGTTCATCACCTGAGCGGAACTTCATGCCAATCACACCACTTGTTGCCCGCCCCATCGGACGTAGCGCTTCATCATCAGCAGTGAAGCGAAGTGACATCGCATTCTTAGAGACAAGAAGAATGTCGTCCTTCTCACCAACCAACACTGCCGAGACCACCTCGTCGCCATCTCGAAGGTTGATTGCGATCAAACCACCGCTTCGATTTGAGTCATACTCGTCAAGCGGAGTCTTCTTCACCAGACCTGACTTCGTTGCAAGCACCAGATATTTTGCGGCTTTGTAATTCTCGATAGCTAAAACTTGAGCAATCTTCTCATCCGGTTGGAACGCCAATAGGTTCGCAACATGTTGGCCGCGTGCATCACGCCCAGCCTCTGGCAATTCATGCGCTTTCGCTCGGTAGACCCGACCTTTATTGGTGAAGAACAAGATCCAGTGATGTGTCGTCGTCACAAAAAAGTGCTCGACGATGTCATCTTGCTTGAGCGCTGCGCCTCGAACGCCACGCCCACCACGTCTTTGTGAGCGATATAAATCTGCCTTCGTGCGCTTGGAGTATCCGCCACGGGTGATTGTGACGACGACATCCTCTTGCTTGATGAGATCTTCGGCAGCAAAGTCACCTTCGGCAGCAATGATTTGAGTTCGACGCGAATCGCCATATTTCCCAGTTAAATCAGCCAATTCAGCCGAGATGATCTCACGCTGGCGTTTCGGGCTCGCCAGAATCTCATTTAACTCAACGATGTCTCTCATAATCGCGTCGTATTCGTCTTGAATTTTCTGCCGTTCCAGAGCCGCGAGGCGACGTAACTGCATATCAAGAATCGCATTGGCCTGCACTTCATCAACGTCAAGTAATTTCATCAACCCCGTACGAGCATCATCAGTACTTTCACTCTTTCGAATCAACGCAATGACATCATCAAGTGCATCGAGGGCTCTCACATATCCGCGAAGGATATGTGCTCGTTTCTCCTTCTCGGCCAAGCGGAACTTGGTGCGGCGGATAATAACTTCGATTTGATGGTCGATGTAAAACTTCACGAATTCATCAAGTCGAAGCGTGCGCGGCACACCATCAACAAGAGCAAGCATGTTGGCACCAAATGTCTCTTGGAGTTGAGTGTGTTTGTACAGGTTATTCAGAACAACCTTTGCAACAGCATCCTTCTTTAGCACGATTACTAATCGTTGCCCAAGGCGCTCATTTCCTTCATCGCGCACATCGGCAATACCAGCAACCTTGCCCTCTTTGACAAGTTCAGCAATCTTCAGCGCCAAGTTATCTGGGTTAACCTGGTATGGAAGTTCGCTTATAACAAGGCAGTTACGCCCATTGATCTCTTCGACTTCGACAACCGCTCGCATCGTGATAGATCCACGACCTGTTCGATAGGCCTCTTCGATTCCACTTCGGCCGACAATCAGACCCTTTGTCGGGAAATCTGGGCCTTTAACAAAAGTAAGTAGCTTCTCGAGTAACTCTTCTTGCTTCGCATCTGGATGTTTCAGTGACCACTGAATGCCTTCAGCAACCTCGTTAAGATTATGCGGAGGGATATTGGTCGCCATACCCACTGCGATTCCCGCGCTTCCATTGACCAAAAGATTTGGGAACCGGCTTGGAAGAACAACTGGTTCTTTGGAGCGACCATCGTAATTATCAGTGAAATCTACAGTTTCTTCATCGATATCGCGCATCATCTCGATGGCCAAAGGAGCAAGGCGTGCTTCGGTGTAACGCATCGCCGCCGCCGGATCATTCCCCGGTGATCCAAAGTTCCCGTTGCCATCGACCAACGGGTAACGAAGTGACCAAGGTTGCGCTAAACGAACCAACGTGTCATAAATAGCTGTGTCACCGTGTGGGTGATAGTTACCCATCACATCACCAACAACACGAGATGATTTGTAGTATCCCTTATCTGGTCGATACCCCGCGTCGAACATCGCGTACAGCACGCGACGATGCACCGGCTTCAAACCATCGCGGACATCTGGAAGTGCGCGGCCGACAATGACGCTCATCGCATAATCAAGATAACTACGCGCCATCTCGACTTGTAGATCGACTAGTTCAATGCGATCTGCTGAATTCTCCACTGTGCACTCCTTCCCAATATCTCTGTATGTGTCCCGCTAAATATTCCTCAGATATCCAAGAACCGAACATCTTTGGCATTGCGCTGAATGAAACTTCGTCGCATCTCGACATCCTCACCCATAAGCACAGAGAAGAGATCGTCGGCGGCAACTGCATCTTCGAGAGTCACTCGGATAAGCACTCGAGTATCTGGGTCCATCGTGGTGTCCCACAATTCCTTCGCAGGCATTTCGCCGAGACCTTTGAAGCGCTGAATTCCATCTTCTTTAGGTAGCCGCTTGCCCGCATCCAAACCAATCTTGATGAACGCATCTCGCTCTCTGTCAGAAAATGCATATTGTGGCGATTCTTTGCCGCCCCACTTCAATTTATAAAGTGGCGGTTGCGCTAGATACACATAGCCACCCTCGATAAGTGGACGCATAAATCGAAAGAGCAAAGTAAGCAGCAAGGTACGGATGTGCTGACCATCAACGTCAGCATCAGCCATCAAAACGATCTTGTGGTAACGAAGTTTCGCGATGTCGAATTCGTCATGCACACCTGTGCCTAAAGCTGTGATGAGCGCTTGAACCTCATTATTTTGTAATACTCGGTCGATTCGTGATTTCTCGACGTTAAGAATCTTGCCTCGAATCGGCAAAATTGCTTGGAATTTAGAATCGCGACCACCCTTTGCCGAACCGCCCGCCGAATCACCTTCAACGATGTACAACTCGCACTTCTCAGGGTCAGTCCATTGGCAATCTGCCAATTTTCCTGGCATGCCGCGCCCTTCGAGGAGTCCTTTTCGGGAACGAGAGAGCTCACGCGCCTTCCGAGCAGCGACCCGCGCTGTTGCTGCATCGATACATTTACGAACGACATCGCGCCCTTCCGAGGGGTTAGCAGCAAACCAATCGCCGAGCTTGTCGTTAACAATCTTCTGCACAAATGTCTTTGCTTCGGTATTCCCGAGTTTGGTCTTGGTCTGACCTTCGAATTGTGGCTCACCAATCTTCACCGAGACGATTGCTGTCAAACCTTCACGAACGTCGTCACCAGTGAGGCGATCTTCGCGCTTCTTGATAAGGCCCCACTCCTCGCCGTACTTATTGACAATCGAAGTTAATGAGGCGCGAAATCCTTCTTCATGTGTTCCACCCTCTTGCGTATTAATGGTGTTGGCGAAGGTATAGACCGATTCGGTGTAGCCAGCGCTCCACTGCATGGCTATCTCCACGGATATCTTCTGCTTCGTATCCTCGGCCTCAAAATCTACGACGCTCTTATGTGCTTCGCCTTTTGTCGCGTTTAGGTGGCGAACGAAGTCTGAGATGCCACCATCATATTTATAAATGACTTTTAATGGCTCTCCTTTATCATCAACGTGCCCGGCTCGCTCATCGGTGAGTGTGATTGTCAATCCACGATTGAGAAATGCCATTTCTCGAAAACGTGTCGAGAGAACCTCAAATGAGAAAACTGTGGTGTCGAAAATTTCCGCAGAAGGCCAAAATGAAACATGCGTCCCTGAAGTTTCGGATTTGCCAATTGATTTGATGGGCGCATCGGGCACTCCAGATGTATAGCTTTGAAAATATTTAGCGCCATCGCGCTCGATTTCTACTTCAAGTTTGGTACTTAACGCGTTGACCACTGACGCACCAACACCATGTAGACCACCAGAGACCGAATATCCGCCGCCGCCAAACTTTCCACCGGCATGTAAAACAGTAAAGACAACTTCTGCTGCGGGTTTACCTTCACTTGCGACGACATCAACAGGGATTCCGCGTCCATCATCTTTGACGCTCACGCCCCCGTCTGAGAGCAAGACGATGTTGATCTCAGAACAGAATCCGGCGAGCGCTTCATCGACAGAGTTATCGACAATCTCATACACCAGATGGTGTAACCCGCGTTCACCTGTTGAGCCGATGTACATACCAGGACGTTTACGAACAGCATCAAGACCCTCGAGAACCTGGATGGCACTCGCGTCATAGGTGGCGGAGGCAGGAGCGCTCTTGCCCCCCTTGCTGCTCTCTCTGCTCTCGCTGCTGGTGGAACTTGTCTCAGCCACTCGGCTCGACCGCCTTATCCCTCGTCTAATCCCGTGCAGGTGGCTCCAATGGGAAGCCCAGCCCATAATCCTAGGGGATTTTGACGAGGGCTATACCCCGAAAAAGTACCTGTGGGCGCCGCTGAGGGCTTGACCCCCCAAATCGAGTAAACCCCTACAGGTTCCCGTGCCTACCAAGTCGCTCTAGCCATACGTATCTCGGGGGCCGCGGCCGCCTTTGACGCCCCAACCACCTTTGCGCCATGACGGGGCGTGGGGGCCTCTGACGATCACTTCGGATACCTCAAAATGTGCGCGCAATAACGCACCTCGTATCTGTTCCTCAATCAATCGAATTTGAGTTGCCCACGCGGTGCTCTCTGCTTTCAATGTGAGCGTGCCGCCAGCAAAACTAAGCGGTTGAACATGATCTGCGATCTCTGACCCAACAATCTCTGACCACTTCACAAAGAGGTCGCTATCTTTCATCTTCGCTTGCCACCCACGCTGTGAAATCAATTCTTCCAATGATTCATTAAGTAACTGTGGTCCCTGATAATCGCTGTCGGATTCTTTGGTCTCACCCCGTTCGTCACGAGCAATGGGTTTGCGCTCGCGAGTGAACTTATTGGCACGCCTGCGGGCAGCAGCGAGCAATGAGCGCGCTAAATCACGATTCTCACTCATTCGCGCACGCTCCCCTCGCTGACGTACAACCTGCGGTCGTGAAACTCTGTAGGCAAATCATCCTCGACCGCAGCCGTTACCAAAACCTGTTCGCTCGCATTAATCAATCCGAGCAGCGCTTCTCGGCGCAAACTATCTAACTCAGCAAAGACATCGTCAAGTATTAGAATCGGTTGAGTTCCCTCTCCCGAACCTTCGGCGCTCAAGAGTTGGTAAGCCCCCATTCGTAGTGCAAGCGCGTAGGACCACGATTCACCTTGGCTGGCGTACCCTTTTACCGGCGATGGCCCCAAAGAGAGGACTAGATCATCTCGGTGTGGACCAATGAGCGTCACACCCCGGTCGAGTTCGGCTCTACGAAGATTAGGAATCAATTCGGAGATTTCGCGTTCTAAATCTTGCGCACTCGTGCCTTGTAGATCTTGAGAACTCTTATATGTAGCGCTGATTGAATCGCCCGCCGCGATACTTTTATATGACTCGATGACATAAGGCATCAAGTCACCGATGAGTTGAAGGCGGGCAGCAATCAACTGAGATCCATAACGAGAGATGTGCTCATCCCATGGTGCTAGGTCTCGGTCGTGTGGCCGATTCTTCAAAAGGACATTCCGTTGCTTGAGAGCCTTTTCGTAATCAGCTATGACACCGGCATATCGTGGCGTTCGAGATATCAACAATGTATCTAAATAATCTCGTCGCTCCGTCGGATCGCCCTTGACAAGAGCGAGATCTTCCGGCGTAAAGAGAACCGCTTTCAACCGACCGAGCAATTCGCGTGTAGACCGTACGGGTTGTTGATTAACTCGGGCGCGGTTTGCTTTACCTTGATTTATTTCGACTTCAAGAAGCTCAGTGCGCTCGCCGGTGTTCACTTTTGCCCGGATGTATGCCTTTTCTTGTTCAAGTTTTACCAATGGATTATCAGATGCAGTGCGGTGTGATCGCAGATAGGTGAGAAAGCCGACTGCCTCGATGATGTTGGTCTTTCCTTCACCGTTACTTCCAACGAATGTCGTGATTCCAGGACGTAAATCAAGTTCTAAGTTCTCATAAGAACGAAAGTTTGTGAGGTGTAAATATGATAGGAACACTGATCACACGAGATTACGAGGCGTACCGCATTGGCATAAGCAGATAGCGATAACTCGAATCACTCTGGCCATCGGCGCTTTCGCGACCTGAAAGCACGGCCGGCTTGCTCGCGCCAGTGAACGCCATATCTACATATGCCGTACCTAAAGCTGATAAGCCATCAACAAGATATGTTGGATTAAAGGCTATGGTGAAACCTTCGCCATCGAAGGCAATCTCAAGCTCTTCGGTAGCTGATGCCTCTTCGCCAGCGCCAGCTTCTAGCGTGAGCGATCCGGGCGCAAAAGTTAACCTAAGCGGAATTGTCTTATCGGCCACGATTGCCACTCGTCGAACCGAATCAAGAAGTGGTGCTACTTCGATAATTGCGGTCGCGCTTCGATCGCTTGGTAGAAGATGTCGATACGGAGGGAAGGTTCCATCAAGCATCCGAGAAGTCATGGACTTTCCTGGCGTTGAGAAACCAATCAATCGCTCTTGTGCGGTTGCTGCGGCTAAAGCAAGACTGACGTGTTCGCTACCAACGAGCGATTTGGATGCATCATGAAGAGTTCGTGCGCGAATAAGAGCAGATGCGCTAGCGCGAGGTGCTTCCCATGATAATTCACGAACAGCTAATCGATAACGATCCGTTGCGGCGAGGGTTAATTTATTCTCTTCAATCTCTACATGTACTCCCGTTAAGACAGGAAGGGAGTCATCTTTACCAGCGGCAATCGCGACTTGATGTACGGCTTGTGCAAATAATTCACCCGAGAGTCGCCCAGTCTCACTAGGCAACTCAGGGAGGTTTGGATAATCATTAACCGGAAGAGTAGGTAGCGCGAACTTTGCTGACCCTGACACGATACTTACGCGATTACCATCAAGTGAGATTGTCACAGGTTTGTTGGGTAATGATTTCGTGATATCTGAAAGTAAACGACCGGGAACTAAAACTTTTCCCTCTTCTTTAACATCAGCACTTACTTCAGCCTTAGCAGAGGTCTCAAGATCATAACCAGCTAGATGTACGCCACTCTTTTGGTCTTTGCGAGCTTCAATAACTACACCCAAAAGCACTGGCATAATCGGTCGCGACGAGAGAGATCGTGATACCCATGCAACACCATCAGAGAGGGCGTCGCGCTCAATAACAAATCTCATTTCGCTATCCTCTCTCACTTCTCTGTGGTTGGGATACCCATACCCACCTAGTGGGATCACCAAAAGGGACTATTCCGGATCTGTGACTATCCCCAATTGGTAGTCGGCCGGGTAACTTGTGAAGGTATAAAGAAAAGAGATAGTAGTAGAAGTAAGTGGTGTGGAATATGGGGAAAATTAGTATTTACGCTGGTCAGAGCGTTAAAAGGGGTTATTGTGTTGTTCGCAAGGTGTGGATAAACCGGTGGATAGTGTGGAGAAGTCGATAAATAGCGGGCTCGAGGGGGATTTACCCACACGGAAAACTCTCAAGGAGGGGTTTACCCCCAAGGTTATCCCCAAGTGTGGAGCGGGTAGGGAGCGGGTTACCCCTGGTTACGGGCTTGTTGTCTAATTCGGTTGGTGAGCTCAGTGACCTGGTTATAGATGGAGCGACGCTCTGCCATGAGCTGACGGATTTTTCGATCAGCGTGCATCACAGTGGTGTGATCACGCCCGCCGAAAGTCTGACCGATCTTAGGTAGAGAGAGGTCAGTTAATTCACGGCAAAGATACATCGCAACCTGACGCGCATTTACAAGGGCACGTGATCTCGATGTGCCACAAAGGTCATCGATGGTGAGACTGAAGTAAGCAGCAGTCTGAGCCATGATTGTTGCACCCGTAATCTCTGGCCCTGACTCATCAGGAATTAGATCCTTTAGCACAATCTCAGCGAGCGAGAGATCAACGCCTTGACGATTAAGGCTTGCGAAAGCGGTCACTCGAATGAGTGCTCCTTCGAGTTCGCGGATATTTGTCGAGATCTTGCTTGCGATGTACTCCAGAACGTCGTCGGGGGCATTGAGTCGATCCTGCGCAGCCTTCTTTCGAAGAATTGCGATACGTGTCTCTAACTCGGGAGGTTGGATGTCAGTGATTAATCCCCACTCGAAACGAGAACGAAGTCGATCTTCGAGTGTTGCCAATTGTTTTGGTGGGCGATCGCTCGTGATGACTATTTGTTTATTTGCGTTATAGAGAGTGTTGAAAGTATGGAAGAACTCTTCTTGTGTTCGCTCTTTATTCTCAAGGAATTGAATATCGTCTACTAGCAATAAATCCACGTCACGATAGCGTTTTTGGAACACTGCAGATTTGTCGTCACGAATCGAGTTAATGAAATCGTTGGTGAACTCTTCGCTCGACACATACCGCACGCGCAAATTTCCATAAAGTTCTTTTGCGTATGCACCTATGGCGTGAAGTAAGTGGGTCTTACCTAAACCAGACTCACCGTAGATGAAAAGTGGGTTGTATGCCTTACCGGGCGCTTCTGCGACTGCAACCGCGGCAGCATGCGCGAAACGGTTAGATGAACCAATAACGAAGGTCTCAAAGATGTAGCGCGGATTCATACTCATCGCGCCAGATTCATTGATTACCGGAGCCTCAGAGCTGCGACCAGTGCCGGGCCGGGGAATTTCTACTTCTGTTATTACTTCGCCTGGTATGACTTTGTCGAGATTTTCATCAATAGTGACAGCCACGCGCACCTCGCGCCCCAATGTCGAAGTGAGAACTTCAGCAATGATGGATCGCAACCGTGTTTCGAGAACATCCTTAGCAAATGCATTAGGCGCTGCAACAAGCAATGTTGTACTGCCATTACTATCGACCAAACCCATTGGTTGCGTTAGTTGTAAGAAGGCTCGGTGTTGTGGTGAATCAGTTGCGATTGTTGAAATGGCGCTTTGCCACAGTTGGGGGAGCTCAATATCAAGGAGCGCGCTCTCATCTGCCATTTGGAATCCTTTCCACACCGGTTACCCACCGGTTTTCCCCAGAGATATCCACAGGCTGTGGGCTAACTAGTGGATATTTGTCCGAATTGCACCAATATCTACCGGGGAAAGTAGCCACTTCTGTGGAAGATGGCCGACCTTATTCTGGGATCTTGGAAAAAGCAAACAGTTATCCACAACTCTAAACTCCTAGTTTAGGTTCGTAGGCTCGGGCCACCCCTCTGCCCCTCTCTGGGTTTGACCGCAGCGCCACACCTTCCGTACCGTTTACCTCCTGCACAAGCGCCCGTGCTCTCGTGCTCAAGTTAACTTCCTCGATTAGCGCACTTTAGGAGATACACGTGAAGCGGACCTTCCAACCCAACAATCGTCGTCGGGCAAAGACCCATGGTTTCCGCGCGCGCATGTCTACCCGTGCAGGTCGCGCTGTCCTTGCGGCGCGTCGCGCCAAGGGGCGCTTGCGCATCTCGGCATAAGCACTGGCTTTAAGTACGCGTACTAACGGCGCACGCTGATGTTGGCGCAAAAAAATCGCCTTCGAAAAGCGAGCGAATTCGCACTTGCAAGTAAAGGAGTGCGGGTATCGGGAGAGAATTTTCTGCTCTACGTTGCGACACCAGGGGATGGTGAAGCAGCCGGAGCACCGGTGAAGGTGGGCCTCATAGTGGGTAAGAATGTTGGCGGTTCAGTGGTACGACACCGAGTATCGCGCCAAATTCGACATGCAATTGCCCCTCACCTTTCACAATTCCCAGACGGAACGTTGTTGCTCTTTCGCGCTCACCCTGGCGCTGCTCGAACTGCAGATAAGAACTTGTCCGGAGAGATCTCTTCTCTTGTCTCAAAATACGTCTCTCGTCGTGCATCGAGCGCTCAATGATCTTCTTAATTCGGCTCTATCAACGGTGGATTTCTCCTGCGCTTCCAGCTCGGTGCAAGTACTACCCAACATGTTCAGCGTACGCGCTCCTTGCCGTTCGGAGTAAAGGTGTTGTAATCGGTACAGCATTGAGTTTTTGGCGTCTTCTTCGGTGTAATCCATGGTCTATGGGCGGGATTGATTACCCACCGGGTGGGCGCGAGATTATGGCGGCGGACGAGCGCGAACGAGTAGATCAAATAGCTAGAAAGGTAGGCAAATAGTGGGTATTTTCAACTGGCTTTACGATGCGATCTCATGGATCATTCTTCGTTTCCATTCGCTCTTTGAACCACTTTTCGGGTCGGACAGTGGTGTGACATGGTCGCTCTCGATTATTTGTCTGGTCATACTCATTCGAATCATCTTGATTCCTCTATTCGTCAAACAGATCAAGAGCCAGCGCGCGCTAACGGTTTTACAACCAGAGATGAAGGCAATCCAACAAAAGTACAAAGACGATCGTCAAAAGCAATCCGAAGAGATGATGAAGTTATATAAGAAACATGGAACTAACCCACTGGCATCATGCTTCCCACTCTTAGCGCAGGCTCCAATCTTCTTCGCCCTCTTCACGGTACTCAACGGAATTGCACAAGATGTGCCTAGAGGTGTGTTAACGCAAGCAGATGTGGATAGCGCAGCGAACGCTGGTTTCTTTGGTGCACCTATTGCCGCAACTTTCTTGATGGGCGCTAAAGACATTGAAAAATTAGGTGGTACTCCAGGAACCGTCAAAGCCATCACATTAGTAATGATTCTTTTGATGTCTGCTTCTACATTTCTCACCCAACGACAACTCATGGTCAAGGGAATGCCGAAGAATGATGGACAACCAAACATGATGTTGCAGCAACAAAAGATTTTGTTATATCTCTTCCCGATTATTTTTGCTGTAACTGGTATTAATTTTCCCGTCGGCGTGCTCCTTTATTGGTTGACGACAAATCTTTGGACCATGGGACAGCAGTTCTATGTGATCAAAAGGAACCCAACGCCAGGCTCACCGGCATACTTCGAGTTGGAAGCTAAGCGTGCAAAGAAGGCGGGCGTACATCCGGAAAGTTCACCCGAAGGTTCGAACAATTCAGATTCGGGAGGCGCCACTGGTTCGGTAGCCACCGAGGAACCGAAGGGTCAGCGACAACAACCCAAGCGGGAGAAGAAGAAAAAGAAGAAGCGTTAAAAGAGAGAACTACCCTAAATACCCCCAAAACATAACAAAAGTGTGCATTTACCCCAGTTATGGGAGTTTGGAGCATGGCAATGGCAGAGAAGAGTCTGATTGCGCGCCTAGAGGAAGAGGGCGACCGAGGGGCCGATTACCTGGAGGCGCTCTTGGATATTGCGGATTTACCAGGCGATATTGATATTGATGTAGAGAATGATCGAGCAGCTTTGGCGATAGTCGGCGGCGAATTGACCCATCTGATCGGGCGCGAAGGTGAGGTGCTGGAGGCGCTCCAAGAGTTGACCCGGATGGCTGTCCAACGCGAAACCGGAGAGCGCTCACGCCTCATGCTCGATATTGAAGGTTTTCGTGCCAAAAAGAAGGATGATTTGCGGGCCCTAGCCGAGAGCACCGCTGAAGAGGTAAAAAAGAGTGGTGTGGCGGTGGCGCTCAAGCCAATGAATGCCTTTGAGCGGAAGGTCATCCACGATGCGATTGGAGAGCTGGGCCTCTCGAGCGAATCTGAAGGGGAAGAGCCAGAGCGCTACATCGTCGTACTTCCTGCCGAGTAATGGCCCCAGAGATTCGGGTTTCACGGGAAACATTCCTTCCCTTTGCCGAATTACTCCAAGGCGCCGGGGTAGAGCGTGGCGTGATTGGCCCCCGAGAGGGGGAGCGGATCTGGGAACGCCATATCTATAACTGCCTTCCGCTCGCCCTACTCCTTCCGCCGGAGGCACGAGTGGTAGATGTGGGTAGTGGAGCGGGATTACCCGGAATAGTCCTCGCCCTCGCCCGACCCGATATCTCACTCCTTCTCCTAGAGCCGTTAGAGCGGCGCTGCACCTTCCTTCGTGAGGCGATCACGCTCTTAGGGCTCACTAATCTCACTGTAGAACGGAAGAAGGCCCTCGATTTTCAGGGCACATTTGATGTGGTGACTGCACGAGCAGTCGCGCCAATGGAGCGACTGCTCGCATGGTCATGGCATTTACTCGCTCCAGGGGGGCACATTTACGCAATAAAAGGAGAGCGTGCAGCCGAAGAGCTTGCCAGTACTCCCCTCTCTCGATATTTCGGCGCCACGGGGGAAATCCTCGAGCCAACCTTGCCAACCGGGGGATGCAGAGTGATTTCCATAGCAAAGGCTGGTTAACTGCGCTCTATGAGCGCCACTGTTTCCCGTGAAACAAAGGCTGTTGTTGGCACTCGCCGCTTACGGGAGGCGATGGCCCCC
>CAZBCF010000017.1:0-28812 GCA_964490435.1 uncultured Bifidobacterium sp.
GAAACGGTGTAGTGGTCGCAATCCCGCATTACGTGAATGTAGGTGGCCCAAACACGAAACTCGATCCTGCATTGCAAGAAGCCTGGCATGGGTTCGATGCACAAAGTGCCATCTCTACCAAACTGGGAATACCGGCACTTGTTCTCAATGATGCGGAAGTGCATGGTGCAGGCATCATTACTGGAACTGGCTATGAAGTGGTCATCACCCTAGGGACAGGTCTCGGGTTTGCCATTTTCTATGGAGGAAAACTAGCCCCTCACTTCGAACTCTCACACGCCACGGTTCGAAGAAACACTACATTCGATACGTGGATCGGTGAACACGAGCGCAAGCGTCTAGGAAACATTTTCTGGTCACGCAGGGTCCGGCAAATGGTCGAAGAACTACGGCCAGTTTTCAGGTGGGATCGCCTGTACATCGGTGGTGGAAACTCTCGATTGATAAGGCCAGCAGATCTAGAGCGCATGGGTGATGACGTTGTGGTTGTTCCTAATACCGCCGGCGTCGCCGGTGGCGTGCGGGCGTGGAGCCTGGAGCATTACCACCGCGACTAGTTAAATCAGACTTACTCGGCTAACTTCTTGAGATTAACTAGAGATTTCGCCATTGCTGTTGGAGACCAAACGACTTCGCGCTTCATAAGTATTTTCGGTGCGGTGCGCCCATCCATCCACTCCGTAACCTCAGTCCGATTGCCATCAAGTGCTCTGAATTCATAGCGCCATATATTCCGGGCAAGAGGAGTCCAGGCGATGAGCTTGTCCTGCTCGAACTCGACCACTTTGTTCTTCATGACATAAGGCAGACCTCGACGCATCTTCATCCAGAAAATCGAGCCAAGTTCTAACTTCTCAGGCCCGACCATCTCACCTTGTACCATCTTGGAACCATCAATAACTGGATGCATCTTCGGGTTAGCCACTAGCGCGAAGATCTTGGCTGCAGGGGCTTCAATGACGATTCGAGCCCCCACAAGCCATGGGTTGCCAGAGTCGACGATTTCTGCGCGCACGCCCTAAGTCAAGCAAAGTTAACACTCGGGGTGCAACAGATGACTGACACGTCTTGAGATGTTGCATTAATGCTACATAGTATTTATGCTACATACATGAGCCGCAATCCCGAGGAGCCGGTTTACAACCGGATCGAGCAGGCACGCACCGCCCTGGGGCTTACTCGGCAGGAACTCGCTGACCAGGTGGGGGTCCACTACCAGACCATCGGCTACCTAGAGCGTGAGGAATACAGCCCCTCTCTAGTCCTAGCCCTTCGCATCTCCGAAGCACTCAACACCCCCATCTCTGAACTGTTCTCACTCGCCCAATTCAAGAAAGGCAGATAAATGTCGGAACTATCGATTGTTATCATCAATCTCGTAGCGCTAGCAATCGCGTACCTATACATCTACCCGAAGTATGGAGGTAATGATGTTAAGAGATTGGCTTGGTTGGACATCGGTGTCGGTGGGCTGCTTTTACTAGTTCTTGCACCGTTTAACTGGGACTCCCCGAATGGTTACACCTTCTTTGTCTTCGATACTAATTGGTGGATATTTGCCATTCTTAGTTATGCCTTGCTTGAACTGCCTCTCTTCTACTTTTATGTCAAAGCTCGCGGACTGGGTTCCCAGTACCGCGAAATGTTCGCGCTTAATTCTGGATTTACTCAGATGGCAAGCGAGAAATCTGTTCAGAAACAGCTCGCTGACACAAAGTGGGATGGTCTTCGAACAAAGGGCGCACTCAAATTCTTGGTCCTGAGCGCCAACGCGACTGCTCTGGTAGGAACAATCTTCCTTCTCCTAGTTGGAGATAATGATTGGGCAGCCCTAACAATTTTGTACATCGCAATCCTCTTCATCTTCTGGTTCTTACTCCGCACTGCTGTCCGTTTGATTCCGGATGCTCCAGATAAGGCCCTTGATGAGAGAATGATTCAACAGCGAAATAGCGTCTATCACCGTGCATATCAGTATCTTTTTGGAATATCTGCCCTATTAGCAGGAGCTCTCTTTGGTTACGCGGTAGGAACAGACTTTTTTGACGATGGAGATGGATTTAACTATCAGATTGACCTCACCTGGCCACAGATAAATGCGATTTTCTGGCTAGTCTTCGGTTACGCCTACATGCTTCCCTCGCTGATTATGGCCTGGCGCGAATCAAAGCGTCTTGAAAGGCAATTATGAAACAGGAGCGAGATCTAGCGCCTGATGTCTTAAGAGGATTTGCTCTACTTGGCATCCTGTTAGTCAACATTCAGTTCTTTGCAGTCGATAGCGCCGAGGGCGCACGCGGCCAGTGGGTCGAAGGATTCGCGAATGGAGGTGCCTCCTTCATCCTCTTCGCACTATTCCA
The DNA here is from genome assembly GCA_964490435.1 of uncultured Bifidobacterium sp. Lineage (GTDB taxonomy): Bacteria > Actinomycetota > Actinomycetes > Nanopelagicales > Nanopelagicaceae > IMCC26077. The sequence continues at coordinate 2,361 of CAZBCF010000017.1, forward strand.
AGGAAAGTTCTACCTGCTCTTCTCATTCCTCTATGGCTATAGCTCGCACTACATCGTTCAGGGCGAGAAAGGCAATCGCAGGCGCTGGCTAAAGCGCTGCATGTTCTTGATGATTATCGGCGCACTCCACTTCACCTTCCTTTGGCATGGCGACATCCTCTTTGCTTATGGGCTCTTTGGATTACTACTTGCACTCTTCTTCTTCCGCCAAGACAAGACCATCAAACGATGGGCAATTGGCATCTTCACAGTTCAGGCAACTCTGTTGACCTTAGTTGCCGCAGGGATTTATTTTGCCGAGCGAAGCGACCCCACTTTAGAAGCGCTACCACCTAGCGCACTTGATCAAGTAATGCGCACTGGCACGTACCTTGAATCGATCGCGCCACGACTGGAACTGTGGGTAATTGGTTTTTTTGGCTCAGGGGTCTTCATCTTGGGTGGCTTGGCATTCGTTGCATTCCTGCTGGGGTTACGTGCTGGTCGGGCTTCTGCGCTGTCGAGCGACTCCGCCGTCATTAACACCAAGCGCTGGATGTTCATCGGTTACGGTTATGGAATTCCGCTTCAACTGGTGGCTGGAACGATCTATCTCAGCAATGAGAATGCCGTCGATACATCTGAAGCCATTTACTTGATTTCTGTCCTGGTTTCACTTGTTGGAGCGCCGCTACTTACGATGGCTTACATTGCCACATTTTTGCGATTGCTCCCCCGTTTTGCATCGAGGATGACATGGATGCGCGCTGCTGGACAAATGTCACTTACCACCTACTTGATTCAATCACTTCTGCAGATGTTGATTTTTGCACCATGGGGACTTGGTCTCTTCCAAAAGGTCGACATGTGGGCGGTCCTACTCATTGGAATCGCTACCTGGTTGCTTCAGATCTGGGGCGCGCACTGGTGGATTAATCGATTCGGTCAAGGACCTATGGAGAAATTGATGGCGAAACTCACCCGAAAGCCTGCCCTAACTAGTTAGAGACATCTCGCTTTGCAAAGAGCGCCGTAGCAATTCCGCCGAAGATGGTCAGATAAATTGCCGAGCCCACCAGAGCGTAGGTATAGCTGATGTCTCCAGTCGAATTCTCCGAAATTAGGCTCATCAATTGACCTGGTAGCCACTTATCCAAGCCGTCGACGGTGAACGAGAGAATCCCTTCCAAGATAAGAATCCACGCCAATGAGATGGAAATCGATGAGATTGGCGAGCGCAAAATGATTCCTACCGCCATTCCCACCGTGCCGTATGCGATCGCCGAAAGATAGACATTTCCTAGGTTCGAATAGAGTAGTTGGAGCGATTCGCTTGAGAACCAGGCATCAGTGTTGATGTCTTTAGTCGGCGCAAGTGCAATCGAAATCCCAATACTTCCGATAGCGCTTACGAGAACAGTGAGCAGCGCAAAACTACACATCGCCACGTATTTCCCAGCAAGGAGAACAAGGCGCTTTGGTTGTCTGACAAGTAGGTTACGTAGCGTCCCGTTGGTGTATTCAAGGGCAGTCTGCGCTGCAAAGACCGAGAGCGCGATAGTGCCAAGCAAGCCTGCGAAGTTGGTGAAACCCAAGTAGAGCCCGCTAGGCAGCGCCAAAGTGTCGCGCGTGATAATGCGACCGCGAGGTCCGTTCCCGCCCTCAGAGTCGAGCAAGAGAAAGAGCAAGGCAGTGATAAGGACGCTTAAGCCAAAGACAATCCCCAAGGTGCCGCCAAAGAGCGTTGGCCGGCGAAGTTTGCGCCACTCGGCGCGAAAAACACGAATCATTTCTCGCCCCCAGTGATCTCGAAGAAGCTCTCTTCAAGAGTTGGTCGCGTCACCTGTAACTGGGTGAGCACGATTCCCTTAGCAAATGCGCTCTTATTCAAATCGCCAGCGAATCTCTCGGGCGCGGTGATGACTAACTCGTCATCTGCAATCCCGCTGGGAAATCCCGCGGCAGTAGCGATCTCTTGCAGCGCAGTCAATTCAGATGCATTACTCGCCTTTACTGCCAGACGTGGTTTTTGCGCAGCGAGGAGTTCTTTGGTCGCGCCCTGAAAAAGCACTTTGCCATGATCGACGACAACCAAGTGATCAGCGATTACTTCAAGTTCACTCAAAATGTGTGATGAGACAAATATCGAAATTCCTGAATCTGCGAGCGAGCGAAGCAAATTTCTTACCTCGTGGATACCTGCTGGATCTAAGCCGTTCACAGGTTCATCAAGAATCAATACTTTTGGATTTGGTAATAGCGCTGCCGCAATGCCCAAACGTTGCTTCATGCCCAGTGAGTAGGTCTTGAACTTCGAGGTCGCACGATCTGCAAGACCGACTAACGCCAACAAATCCTCGACGCGCTCATAAGGAAAATTCCCGAGCCGAGCCAATACACGCAAGTTCTCTCGACCAGACAGCGCAGGATAGAAAGCCGGGCCTTCAATCATCGCTCCCACATAAGGAAGGTATGTCTCTGGCTCTGCGATTGAGTGCTCCAAAATTCGTGCGCTCCCTGTAGAAGGGCGAACCAACCCAAGGAGCATTCGAATAGTCGTGGTCTTGCCCGCGCCATTCGGACCAACAAAGCCTGTTATGGCGCCTGCAGGGATATCGAAGGTCACATGATCGACGGCAACCAACTCGCCATACTTCTTCGTCAGATTCTCTGCTGAGATAACGGCGCTCACCTCATAAATCTATCGTATCTATCGCTCTCGCCAGCTCACAGCAAACCCCCAGCCGGACGACACATTCGCGCCAACTACTCATTTGAATGTCAACGCTCCTGATGCAAATCCTGATTAAATAGAGGCGTGGAATCTGTTTTTGACACGATCGCAGGGCTGCCAGTCCATCCCCTCGTCGTTCATTTTGCTGTCGTTTTATTGCCACTGGCCGCTCTTGGCGTCATAGTTTCAATCTTCTCCCCGAAAATACGCACCAGGTATCTGGGATTAAGCGTGTTGGGTGTCTTCTTAGGCACAGGTGCCGCATTCGTGGCCAAGCAATCTGGTGAAGCACTTGCCGAACGAGTTGGGCTGCCGGTTCGACACGCAGACTTAGGAACGTACCTTCTCATCGCATCTGCCATCTTCTTGCTGGTCTCCGCGCTCTGGTACCGACAGGGACGTGGAAAATCAATCGTCAGAACTAATCCATTAGGCGTATTGGTGGGGATTATTGGTATCTCAGTGATTGGACTCTCAATAATCACCGGACACACCGGAGCCGAGGCGGTATGGCAGGGCAAACTTCAATCGAAGAGCGATGCGGTATCGACCGGAAGCGCCTCTGGGACGATCACGATGGCTCAAGTGGCAACGCACAACTCCCCCAGTGATTGCTGGAGCGCGATAGATGGCAAGGTCTACAACCTGACGCAATGGATTAACAAACATCCTGGAGGCGCAGTAGTCATCAAAGCGCTCTGTGGCAAAGATGGCAGCGCAGGCTTCAATGGTCAGCATCAAGGCCAACGCAGGCCAGCCGATGAACTCTCGCGATTCCTCGTAGGAGCGCTCAAAAGTAACTAGCGTGAGTAGATAACCGCCTCTGGGGTGAACTGCACCCAATCATCAAGAGGAAAAATGGGGCGCGCACAATAACTAAAGCGCGATAACAACCTTCGCAGACAGAGCTGCATCACGTGCGATGAGAAACGCACTTACTGCATCGTCTAACGCAATGTTATGTGTGATGCACTCTGCTAACTCTGGATGCCTACTCAAGAGTGCAAGCGCGTTTTCCATCTCATGGTTTTGATTGTTAAAGCGGAATGCACCAATCAAGCGCACTTCTTTCGTGCCTAGTAATCCAATTTCGATGGGTTGTGCTCCACCGCTGATCATGCCAACTTGGATAATCACTCCACCGCGCTGCACGGAGTTCAAAGCCGCATTCAACGCCACAGTGCTTCCGCTACATTCGAAGACGACATCATAGGAATCTACAGGCAACGTGTTTCCGTTCACGTTGATCACCTCATCAGCGCCCATGCGCAGCGCTCGCGCAAGCGCTTGATCGACAATATCTGTTGCCGCGATGTGCGCAGCGCCGGCATCTTTCACCGCAACAATTGTGAGAAGTCCAATCGGACCAGAACCTGAGATTAAAACTCTCTTACCCGCAACTGACCCTGCAAGTTCTAAGCCATGCATTGAGACTGCAAGAGGTTCGGCTAAGACTCCCATCTGAAGCGAAAGATTTGGCGGAAGAACTCGTACCATCTCGCGTTTCACATAAAGGTACTCAGCGAGCGCACCTTGCGTATGTGGCGATGTTGCAGCGCTGCCTAGGTAACGAACACCGCGCCAAAGATGTGGTCGATCAGCCAACCCTGCGATGGGTTCTCCACCTTGCGCAGGAAAGACTGTTACAAGAGCGCCAGGTGCAAACTCTCCCAAGGGATCTTCATCAATTACGCCTGAAAGTTCATGGCCAGGAATCAATGGCTCCTGAATCACAAATCGACCGTTAGCGCCATCAAAGTAATAGTGCAGATCCGACCCACAGATTCCTACGTATACGACTTTAATTCGAATCTCGTCACGTGCTGGCGCGCGCAGTGGCAACTCGATGATTTCGCTATCTTCTTTACCGCGAATTGCAAAGGCGCGATAAGTACGCAAGGCACGCGCATCTTGATTCGACATGCACCGAAGGGTATACCGCGCAACCCTGCTGTGAAAGAATGCGCATGTGAGTTCAGATACGGATGCGGGTATGAATCCGGTAGGGCCGAATTTGCCACCTTTAAGGCGCGCTACCGCTCCACACCAAGTGCTCATCCTCAAACGACCGCCTGAATTAGGGATTGTTCATATCGGTCTCGGCAACTTTCACCGTGCACATCTAGCGGTTTACACAGCAGAGGCAGTTCTCGCCTCTGGTGGCGAATGGGGCATATACGCATACTCACTGCGAAGTAATCAGAGCGCGCTTTCACTCTACGAACAAGAAAACCTTTATACGGTGGTCGATATCCATCCAGATTCTGAGAGATCCATCATCCCCGGAATCCATATCGGTGGCTCCGGTGGTCCTGAGGCCCTCGATAAAGTCATCGAAAAACTTATTGATCCACGAACGCGCATCATCTCATTGACGATTACCGAATCTGGATATTGCTATTCCACTCAAACGGGAGGCCTCGATCCGGATCGGCCCGAGATTGTGCACGACTTGCGCGAACTCGAACACCCACAATCGGTCATCGGTCTGCTTGCTCACGCCCTGCTTATCAGAGCAAGTACACACAACATACCCGTAACAATTCTCAGTTGTGACAACTTGACGGCAAATGGCTCGACGACCAAGCGAGTCCTCATCGAGTTTGCCGAACTCCTCGATCGAAAACGTCGAGATGTACTTCGCACATACATCGACACGTCCATGTCGTTTCCTAATTCCATGGTCGATCGAATCGTGCCCAGTACCCAAGAACGCCATCGCGAATTAGTTGCTCAAAGGTTGGGCATTTACGATGCCATCCCCGTGCCGGCTGAGAGGTTTTCGATGTGGGTCATGGAAGATGACTTCATCGCTGGTCGACCACGCTGGGAGGAGGCCGGCGCGCTCTTTAGCAACGAGGTCGACAAATTCGAGACGATGAAGTTGCGTCTACTCAATGGCTCACATTCATTGCTCGCATATGTCGGCGCCCTCGCCGGAAAAGCCACCGTCCCTGAGGCCCGATTCACTCCCTTCATCGAGCAAGCAGTCCGCAAATTCATGGAGCGCGAGATGGCCCCGACTTTCACCATGCCAAGCACGGTGAATATCGATGACTACATCAGCGAACTCTTCTCGCGTTGGTCGAACACTGTGCTCGCTGACACGACTGCTCGAATCGGTTCAGATGGTTCCATCAAACTCCCACCGCGAATCACCCAAACTAGCCTCTGGCACGGCGAGCGCAAGACCCCCATGCCTCTGACCGCGCTCATCCTCGCTGCTTGGTTGGCATGTATGTCGCCACCGAGAGATTTCGAACCTGGCTCTATCGCACGTGCGATGCAAGACCCCAACTCTAAATACTTAACCGCTTTGAGGTCACATGGCGCGAGTCCGAGTGAGATCGTGGAACGACTCTTCAGCGACGCGAAGATCTTCTCAGGTGCCCTTGATTCGCTCTCTGACCTAAAGAGCAGCACAGTCAAATATCTTGAGCAGATCATCGCTCAAGGGGTAGAAGCAACGACTAGTGCTGCACTATCTATTTCTTCTTAAATCCTGCCGGACATTTTGGTGATACTCCTGTCACCCTTCGAACCACTTTTCCTTTGGTGCAGGTAATCGAGATTCGCTTAGCGGGAGCCGCTGTTGCACCCGCGCTCTTCTCGGGAGTTGCCGGAACTGCGCTCTCGCTCTTGGCGGGTTGCGTGGGCGCACTCGGCGCATTCTGAGTCAATTTGATTTTGAGCGTCGGTGACGAGAAGGTGAAGCCGCGCGCCTTTAACTTGAGCCAGCCACCTTCCTCTTTGACGCTTTCAGTCGCCAAGGTTGTCTCACCGCCATCGCTATTGACCACAGAAACAGTGGCGTAGAGAGGGCCACTGCCTTCAAAGCCATAGATGCAACGTGCAATCTTCGAACTCATGACCAAGTCATAACTACCTTGAAAGATTGAATCATCTGGATTCTTATGTAACCCAGCGACTTTGTAATTCAAGAATCCATCGGTGTATTTAGGAGGACCAGGCGCATAGGTGAGTGAATTCGTCGTGACTAAACCGATGAGCGAACTCACTGAGTCAGTTCCAAGAATCGCACCGACAATTTGGCTTGCTTCAGGCACACATTTGGCAGCGCTAGCGCCTAGTCCGGTTAAATCGCTCACCGACTTACTACCCGAAGTCAGCGGATTAGTGATCCCGGCCGCACTCGGCGTACCACCACCTAATACCGATGAGATGCTACCCAGTGGATTGCTCACACCAAGAGTATCGGTGGCAGCGCTTGCAACAGCCTCTACACCAAGCGAGCGAAACGACCACACTTCATCGAGAACAGTCGCCTTCTTATTGAAGAACTGTTCAAAGAAGAGGAATTGATCGAGCGAACTATCTTGCGAAGAGTCATATTTGATTGCACCACCATCGCGCAATGGCGTCTTTCCAGGGATGATCTCAGTGGTAGCGCTGCTCTTCACACCAGGAACGATTACCGGTTTACCAGATACTGTGAGGATGTTCTGTCGATCATCGAGTTTGGCGATAGATACGGTCGGATCAGTGAGACGGCCATGTAGCCACGAGGTGAGGTAATTGCCGATATGAATCTTCACGGTGATGTTCGCATCGGCTGGGAAGGCTTTCTCTCGACCACACTCGCCAGATTTCACCCAAAGGCAGGTGATATCGCCTCCGGTACCGCGAATACCAGATTGGCCAAGTGGATTGATGTAATTAGAGAGCACTCCGTCTGCCGCTGTGGTCGTGCCCAGTTCATACGGGGTGACGATTGCTGAGAACGAAGTGGCCTTCACTCCGACCAAGGGAATCTTCTGTAATTCCACACGCACTTTCACGCCATACGTCGATTGAAATCCGGCGCTCTTTAAAGCTGGGACGTCAAAGAGCGACCAGTTAGCACCTGCTGGTAGTCCCAACGCTGGATCAGCGTCGAAGACTTTGGTCCCGACGGTACGAAGGTATGTCGCCGCACCCGAAGTGACTCGTGGCGTCGTGACTGAGAGAGACTCAACGCAATTGGCTTCACTAGCGCTCTGACAATAGGGAAGCACTGCGTAGATTGTTGCAGTTAATGCACATGATGGATCTGACAATGAGGTACAAAGTCGCTCTCCCTGGAAATTGTAACCAGGTACACCGCTCGAGATGTATGAGTTCTCAAGGCCGCCGGCAACTCCGTAGTGGTCGCGAAATTCGACTGTGTACGTGATCGCAGCGAGCGCGCTCGATGCAGTGGTAATCGCCACAATCAACCCGATGATTGCCGCTAATGGTTTGATTCGCGAGAACATAGCGGTACTTTACCTAAGTGAGGAAATATCGGGAGATACTTGCGCTGCGAAATGCGAAACTTCTCCTCATCACCTCCTTTCCTGCTCGAGTCGCGTACTCGATGGTTGGCCTGGCCCTCTTCTTCAAAGTCGAACGATTGACTGACTCGGTGGCATTCGCAGGCATCGCGCTCGGGCTCAACACCTTCGCCAATTCGATTACCGCTGGCCTACGGGGATCTATCCTCGACAAGTGGGGGCAGAAGTGGCCGATTCGCATCCTCGTCCCGCTCTACGCAGCGGGTGTCTTAGTTCTTGAATTCACAACGAGTAGAACATGGATTCTTCCACTCTCACTACTCATGGGTCTGGTGTCACCACCCATCAACCTTTCAGTTCGACCGCTGTGGAAGAACGCAGTCCCAGAAAATTCCTTGCGCACTGCTTACGCGCTTGACACAGCAGTAATCAACTCGACTCGAGTCTTCGGTCCACTTCTTGCATCAACCCTTGCACTCTCGAAGTTTCCGAGCAGCGCCCTGATTCTTTGTGCCATCTTCATCGCTGTAGGTGGACTCTCCCTCGGTTTCACCAAGATCTCCTCCGAGTGGATTCCAGAGAAGAGAAGTGCTAGCCACAAATCAGTCTGGCGTATTCCCGCCATGCAGTTGTTAATGGTCGAAGCGATGTTCGTTGGATTTGGCTGGGGCGCATTCGATGTTGGTATCCCAGCCTTCGCAACGCTTGAGAAAATCCCAGGCTGGAGCGGTCCGATTTTTGCGTGCTTGGCATTTACTTCAGTTCTCGGCGGGTTAACCGCAGGTTTAATCTCGCGCAGGACATCAGCGCTGAAAGGATTACTTCGAACTTATGGATTGTGGATGATTGCAACGGTGCCACTAGCGCTCACCTACCCCGGATGGAGCATGGCTCTAGTCGCCCTCTTCATAGGTTTCTTCGGCGGTGCCGTGCAAGTCTTCTACTGGGAAGTTCTCGAAGCGGTGCGACCGCAAGGAACTGCAGTCAGTGCCTTGGGGTGGATCTGGACCGTTGATGGATCATTCATGGCTCTTGGCGCGGCGCTGGGTGGTGTGATTGCGAGCGAATTCTCACCGCGACTGACTTTGCTCACGACGACGATCTCTGTTTCGATTGGCGTGCTGGTCCTGATTCTGGGGCGAAATCTGCTCGCACCTGCAAACCGAATCACGACAAATGAGGAAGATCGAAGTGCGATTGAACATACTGCGCCACCGCAGTGATGTTCGAGGCGGTTGGCTAGCTAACTAGCTATCGCTGAGCGGGAAAAGGATGTCCACCTCGAGCCCGCCGAATTTACTCTTCCGTAGATTCATTTCGCCGTGGTGCTCGGTCACAATGGCTTGCATGATGCTCATGCCGAGCCCTGAACCACCACTCTCGCGAGAACGCGAGGTATCAAAGCGCTGGAATTGTTGGATTCCATTCTGGTAAGCCTCTTCAGGTAGCCCTTGTCCGCCATCACCGATCGTCAGACGCACGCCCGCGCTCTCATAACCAAGATGAGCATAGACCGGAGCCGTTTCTAATGTATGACGCCTGATATTCGAAAAGATATTGGCGATTAATTGTTGAATATGCGGCAACGAGCCCGCGATGAAAACCTCGGGCGTTATTGAGTCCTCAATGGTTCGCTGTGGATCTAGTAACTTTAAGTCGGTTAAATGAATCCGCAACACATCTGAGAGATTAATCGCATCATCAGCGCGATTTTTCTGTTGTTCACCTATCTCTGCCAAGAGCAAGAGATCTGAGATTAATCGCTCCATTCTCGCAATCTCCGAGCCAAGTCGTTCGATAGCGCGCTTTCGAGCATCAGGCTCGAGCCCATCGCTGCGGCTTAACAATTCGACATACCCTTTGATAACAGTGAGAGGGGTGCGAAGCTCGTGTGAGGCATCGCCGACGAATTCCTGCATCTTCTTGCTATTTCTTCGTTCACCATCAAGCGCTGATTGAAGGTATCGAACCATTTGATTAAGCGCCTTACTCAAATCGTCAACTTCGGAGTTCCCCTTTTCAGCAATCTCTTCACTCCAGTTGCGACCGTTGGCGATTTCGCGAGCCCGTATGGCTAATCGCTCGATTTTCCTCAAATCAGGTCTAGTTAATAATCGGGTTGCAAAGAATGCGATGAGTAAAGCTATTGCGAGAAATAGCGCCAGCCGCTCGATATTTCTGATCCGATTCCCTTCTAGTTCCTTGATTGGAACGGCAAGCACAAGATATGAATCCTGCTCAAGTGCAATTGTGGTGGCTCGATAACGAACATCTTCACCGATAGTGCCGATGCGATCCAGGGCCGCTTTGGCAGCAGATTCCGGGAGCTCAAGGATTTGGCCATCGGTAGAAGAGCGCACCGTAATGAGCTCACCCGAACTGTCAAGAAGGGCAACGATTAATTGAGAATTGCTCTCGCCGGCAAGAAAGACAGCGCTCGAAAGCGGGTCACGTTGATCGAGATTAGAACTCACATTCGATATCAAAGAATCGACCCGTTGTAGCTCTGATGTAAATGCTGTTGTAATTGCAAAGTACCCGATTGATGACGAGATCAACGTTGTTATGAAACCTGCAATTAAAACAAAGCGAGTCTGCAATCTCACGCAGGTTCAACAATCTGATAACCGACGCCTCTTACTGTCCTAATAAACTCAATCTCATCGCGATTGAGTTTCTTGCGAAGGTATGAAATGTAGGTATCAAGAACGCTGGTCTCGGTTTCAAAATCAATTTCCCATACATCACGGAGCAGGGTCGATTTAGTCAATACTCGCCCCTTATTTCGCATCAACTCCTGAAGTAATTTGAATTCGGTGGGCGAAAGTTCAATCTCCTCATCGCTATAGAAGACTTTGTGCTGATCCTCATCGAGTGCGAGTCGACCACATCGCAACACGCTATTCTCGATGGAAACTGCCTTGGTCCGGCGCAAGATTGCGCCCACGCGCAGAAGTAGCTCCTCTAAACCAAAAGGTTTAGTCACGTAGTCATCGGCACCCAGCCGTAACCCACGAGTGATGTCAGTCTTATCGCCCCGCGCGCTGAGCATCAAAGCCGGGGTCTGATCGCCCTTCTTTCGCAGTTGCTCCAAGAGTTCAAAGCCATCAAGGACTGGCATATTGATATCGATGATAAGCAAATCGGCCGGGGTGGTGCGCAGGGCGGTCAGCGCCGACATGCCGTCGGAGGCGGCTGACACCGAGTATCCCGCCACCCTCAGCGCATCGCCGAGCAGGTCACGGACCCCCGCCTCATCATCGACGACGAGTACGTGAGCGGTGGTTGAGCCCTGAAGCGCCATATCGCAAGGCTACTGGCACGGCTCTGCGATGAGGAGAGCATCTGGCCTGCCGAGCCACTTTCCAACGCTCCCGGAAAGGTTTTCACAGAATCTTCACATACAAATTCGCCACAATTGCGGACATGCGAGAGGCAAAAACGAAGGCGAAGAGCGGCATGCAACCGTTGACTGCCGCTCTATTCACCGGGCTGATTGCGGGTGCTCTCACTTTTACCGGGCTCACTCCTACTTTTGCTACCGACTCACCCGCGCAGTCGCCCAACCCAACGGCAAGCCCAACTCCTTCGCCCAGTGCCACGCCACAGACGTATCAGCAACAACTCGATGCGTACAAGATCAAACTTGAGGAGTTCACTGTCGCACTCGAGAAGTGGAATGTTGCTCGTAAGGCGGCTGAAGATGCCTTTCGAATCGAGATGGATAAGTTTAAAACTGCCCGTGATGCGTGGGATGAAGCAAATCGTGAATTGATTGCTGAGATTAATGATGAATTCAAGAGCGATATCAATAAGGCACGCGCTGACTTTAGAACTGCGTGGGCAAGTGCACGCACAACCGAGGCAAAAGCAGCTGCTCGTAATGCGCTCAACTCTGCAACACTCGCTGCAACCACAGCACGCCAAGTTGCTCTCGAGGCGCTCGGTGAGCCGCCGACTCCGCCTGCGCGCCCGATAATCCCGCCGCGACCACTTGAACCACTTAAGCCAATTGATCCCAACGCACCCAAAGCGGGTAAGCGTCAAGTTCAACCCGGCCAACCTAACCAGCCCGGTGGACCAGGCGCACCGTCAGGTCGACCTACAAAACCCGATAAGCCAAACGATCAAAAACAACCGAAGCCAGCAGGTCAGAACAGTAATTAAATATCGAAGCGCCGCTCTAAAACCACTTCTGCTCTCTCTTAATTCCTGCTAACGTCGATGACATGGTTTCACGCAGTGCAATCACTCTCCCTGATTTTGATTTAACGGGAAAACGCGCCCTTGTCACCGGTGGCGGTGATGGATTAGGGCGCCAATTCACTGAGGCGCTCTTAGATGCCGGCGCAGAGGTAATCATCGCAAGTAGGAGGAAAGAATTCCTTGATGGCGTTGTGGCGCAGATGCGAGGCAAATATCCGAAGGTCTCAGCCGAGAGATGCGATGTCACCGATTACGACGATGTGACATCACTGGCCGCTCGAGTCGGAACTATCGACATCCTGGTGAATAGTTCGGGGCTGGCCCATCGTGCGCCATGGTGGGAGGAGCAATCACTCGATTGGAAGCGGATCATGACGCTTAATGTCGAGGCGCCATTCTGGCTCTCGCAACTTTTCCTTCCTGGGATGATCGAAAGTCAGTGGGGCCGCATCATCAATATCTCCTCTATATATGGTGTAGTCGCCGGAGATGAACGGCGCTACCCCGGCCTTGGCGTACATATGCCCTCCTACTTCACGAGCAAACATGCACTGATTGGTTTGACGAAGTTCCTCGCGGCACAAGTGGCAAAATCAGGAGTCACGGTCAACGCCCTCTGCCCTGGAAGTTTCGATAGTCCGGTCAATCGAGAGTACTTCTCCCCTGGCCCGCTTCTTGATGCAGTCTCTGAGGCCACCCCGATGGGAAGAATCGGTACCGACCGCGAACTTCGCACCGCGATTCTCTTTCTTGCAGCGCCCGGATCGTCGTTCATTACTGGCCAAGCGTTGGTCGTCGATGGCGGCTGGACCATTTGGTAGGTTGTTGGCATGACTAATGTTCGCTTGATCGGATACACCTCGCTTGCGGTCGGACTCATCAATTGGCGCTACATAGATTTCAGCGCCGGAAGTTTCGCGATGCTCATAGGTGCGCTCGTGCTGCTTGCGTCATTCATCAAGCCGCTCCATCCCAAGCTGTCAAAGGGTCCTGGTTTCATTCTCATTGTGGTTCTTGCTGCGATTGCGATCATCTATTCATTCTTAGCGTGAGTATGACCCTCGAAGAGATCAAATCTCGCTGGAACGAGGTGCTTGATGAGATTCTTCGTCACGACCGAATCCTGTGGTTGGCAATATTCGATGCGCGACTTTCAGAATTCTCTCAGGGCACGCTCACGCTTGATTTTCTCGATCCTGGGAAATTCGCTTCCGAACATGACTTTTCCTATATCCGTAATTCTGATCGACTCGATAAAGTCTCGATGATTGCCCAAAATATTCTAGGAACGCCTATACGCATCGTAATAAACTCGGGCAAGTGAGGCGGGAACCCAATAACTTTCGGGCGCTGCTCATCATGGCGGCAATTGGCTCGTATCTCCTATGGTCGGCAGGCGCCGCCATCCCCTTGCTCCGCCTCGATTTGGGCATCAGCCGCACACTAGCCGGGCTCCATAATGTTGCCGTCGGAATCAGCGCAACCCTGGGCGCTCGACTTGCTGTCCCACTAATCAACAGATTCGGTCGCGAATGGGTCATGCGTTCTATGTTGCTTGTGATGTTCATTGGCGTCGTAGCGCTGGTCACTGCACCCTCAATCACGATCTCGATTCCCGCTGTGGGGATAGCAGCCTTCTCGCAAACTATCGTCAACGCCATCAGCCTGGCACAAATCTCACACGACAGCGCTCCGTCGATGCGCCGGATGTTCCTGCAAACAGGTGTTCAAGCGGTGGTTGGCGCAACCGCAATCTTGATGATCAGCGCATCGTTGCACGCTAATAATGGTTGGCGACTGCCTATCGTTCTCGGTGCATTGATTCTGACTCCCATTTCGCTGTACACCATCTGGCGAGTGAAGTTCATCGTCCCCGAGATCACCCACGAACATTTTGGAGCGGGGTTTACTAAAAAATTACAAGCCCGTCTAATCGGATTTGGCGCGGTCAACAGCATTCTTGAGGTAGGAATCGGATTTTGGGCGCTGGATTTATTGGTGAGTCGCAACGCTCCGGTCGCCCTGGGAGCGCTCGGCTCTGCGATTCTCAGTTATGGAATTGCGACCGGGCGAATCTCACTTGCTTTTATCCAGCCGCCACAACATTCTGTGATTCGTTTCGCCATCACATCAATCATCATCGGAGTTTCAATCGTCTGTCTCTTTGATGATCCCATTATCACGATGTTTGGCTTGACCGTAGCTGCACTGGGAATCGCGCCACTATTTGCGTTAGGCGCATTCCGAGTCTCAGAGGGCTTCTCGCACGCTGATTACCGAATATCGCGCTACATGATGGGCACTTCATTCTCATATGGTTTTGCGCCCTTCGTGCTTGCGATTGTCTTCGACAATTTAGGATATGTCGTGGGCTACGCAACCCTCATTCCAGTGGCAATTGCAGGGTATCTGCTCTGGAAGATCAACGGGAGAGATTGACTCTCACCAATCTGCAACCGAACCGTCGCTATGGAACCACTGTGCCGGAGCATCTTGCTTATACGGATGCTTTGCCGCTTCGACGTCATTGATGGTGGCGCCGATTCCGATACCTGATGGCGGCAAAATATGTCCCGCCACGATATCGGGCGTGCCTTGCACAACATCTTTTCGCCACGGCACATCGGCGCGCATCACTTCTTGAATCAAGAAATTAGGAGTCACTAATCCGAGATGGACGTTGACCATGGTGGCGATTGGGCCGAGTGGATTGTGCGGTGCCATCACCACACCAAAGGCATCGCACAGTGCGGCAATCTTGCGTAGGCCGGTAATGCCACCTGCGTGGCAGACATCGGGTTGGGCGACTTCAAAGATGCCCGACTTAAGAAAGGGGAGAAATTCTTGCTGGGTATATAGGCGCTCGCCCGCTGCCAACGGGATCGAAACCTTCTCCTTAACCCGCTTCATTGCCTCGTATTGCTCAGGTTGCACAACTTCCTCGAGGAAGAAAGGTTTATAGGGGGCAAGTACTTGCGCAAATTGAATCGCCATCGCTGCAGAAGTGCGACCATGGAAATCAACCATGATGTCGATCTCATCGCCACCTGCTTCGCGCGCAGCGCGCATCAACGTGTCGGCATGCTTTAACTTCTTTGCGCCCTCAAGTGGGGCTGCTTGCGGCACGGCGAGAATCTTGACCGCAGTGAATCCCATCTCTTTGCTTTCGTGCATTTTCTCAGCGAATGATTGCGCCGTATCTGAGTCGTACACGGCCTCAGAACTCCCACCACCTAGGTGGTCATAAAGGCGCACGCGATCGCGAGCCAACCCACCAAGCGCACGCCACAGTGGCACACCCATATTCTTCGAATGGATATCCCATAGCGCTTGATCGATTCCGCTCAGTGCAGACATCGAAACTACCCCGCCTTTAAAGAATGGGTGGCGATAGACAATCTGCCAGTTTCGTTCAATCTCAAGTGCGTTTCGCCCGATGATCAAAGGAGCGAGTGATTTCACCGCGCCAACAACTGCTTCGGTCTGGAACTCGACGGTGGCTTCACCTAAGCCGTAAAGACCTGGTTCATCGGTATCGACACGAACAATCACCCAATTTCGCAAATCTGCGTTGATGACAGTGGTCGATATCTTCGTAATTTTCACCGCGTACTCCTTAACCTGAACTAACTCAACTGAGTAATGGAAAACTCCACCCAAGCAGACACGATACCGGCAGGTTTCACCTGTAATGCGCTTCCGGTTTCGATTGCTTGCGTTAGAGGTATGACTGGCGAAGAGAATGGTTCGATGGTGACCAAGCGATGCGCACCCCAGAGTGGATATTGCTTAATACCGCCCCAGACCATCCAGATCCAGCAATAAGGAAAAGTCTCTTGCCCCCACCGCATCCGCGCCTTCATGCCGATCTCTCGATTGACGAGTGCGACATCAGGGGTACGCATTGGTCCCAGAATCACATGGCCATCGGTACCATCACTTTTCGGGAGGAGACTCACATCTTCCACTTGGCCATCTACCTTTTTAACGTTAGGCCATGTCCCCACTTGATCTACGTCAAATCGATAGGTGGGACTTGGATAATGCGGAACCTCAAAACGCTCACCGTTTTCGACAATCAACTCAGCGCCAGGATCGGCAAGTGGCCCGCCCAGTACTAGATGCTGTCCCCACTGGAATTCGATCTCCTCTTCACCCATGTTCTCGACAGTCTCATCAAAGCGCAACATCTCATCTTTAAGAGTCATTACTCGAGTCAAGCGCAGCGGAAAGAGGCGAAGATCTACCCAGAGCCTAACCTTTAATTGATCTGCAGAATCCTCAAGAACCTCAAAGTTCCACGAAAGCAGCGCGGCTTCGCCATGGCCACCGACTTTCACTCCTTTGTACTCCACCGGATATTGCGCAGCCGGAAGTACCTCTTGCCAGCCACCAGAGAAATGTTCGAGAAAGTTTCCAAACTCAGAATTTCGACTCGAGATGAACTCTCGATTGCGGACGATATCTTCATGGTTATGCCAGAGGATGTCGAGATTTTTTCGCTTGTCCCGGAGCTCTAGGATCTCCGCGCCGCGAGTGATGCTCACTTTCACCAGCAATTGCGCGGAGTTAAGTTCGAGAATCTGGTGACCTTCCCAGGCATACAACCTTCCGAAGTGACCGATTGCTCGAGACGAGAAAGGATCGCGCATCAAATTATCCTAGCGGCAAGCCTGTTTTCGGATCTAACCCATAACTGCGCGCAAGTTCTGGATCGATATCTCCTACTCCTAAAGCAGATGTCCATGCCCCTTCTACCGCGATGCTCTGACCTGAAAGGTACGAGGATTTGTCTGATAATAAGAATGAGACCACTTCGGCAATCTCTGATGGATTCGCAATTCTCTTGAGAGGGGTAAGAAGTTCTAGAGATTCGCGTCTGGCCTTTGGATCTGGCGCATCAACAAAACTCTGTGCAAGTGCTGGTGTCATTACTGCACCTGGCGCGACGGCATTGCACCGAATTCCGTAGGGCCCGTAGGTGACGGCAACATTTCGGGTAAGCGCATCAACAGCGCCCTTTGTCATCTCATATACAGCATGATCACGCCATGCTCGTCTGCCGTGCACCGAAGAGATATTGACGATTGCTCCACGCACTTTGTGATTAACAAAATAATGCACCGCTTCAGCGCAACCCCAGAAGGTTCCATTCTGATTGGTGCCCATTAACTCCTCAAAGACTTTCGGGTCGTTCGGGAAGTTATGAAGCGCAGCGCCGCGCGTCCACCCCGCGCAATTAACCCAGGCCTTGAGCGCGCCCTTGGCAGTTGCTAACTCACGTGCCTTTATGTGGGTATCGCGCTTTGAGACGTCGCCCACGATTGATTGCACATCACCACCTTGTGCAGAAATCTCGTGCTGGACCTTTGCAAGATTCTCCCCGTTGATATCGATGTTGATGAGCGCATAGTCTTGAGAGAGCCGTAGCGCGATTGCATGGCCGATTCCAGAGCCTGCTCCAGTTACGACCGCGACATCCTTAACCATTGGAAAACCACCTATCGTTCGATGGGGAAATGACAGATCCAGCCATGCGTTTCGCTATTCATTCTCTCAGTCAATTCTTTAGTAGCGCAATCACTCTGATTCTTACCAACTAGACAACGCGAGCGGTAGGCGCAGGCATCGCTCTTGACTGGGCTAGCCTGGGCAACGACTTCTGAGACGACCCGCTTAGCCATTGTGAAATCGGCTACAGGAACTGAAGCGAGCAAGCCAGCGGTGTAGTGATGGCGGGGTGTCTCGAATACTTCTTTACGTGAACCACGCTCAACGATCCGCCCACGGAACATAACGACAATCTCATCTGCCATGTAGTGAGCGACCCCTAGATCATGAGTGATGAAAAGGTAGGTGAGTCCACGATCATGCTGCAATTTCTTTAGCAAGTTAAGCACTTGCGCGCGTACTGAGACATCCAGTGCCGAGACGGCCTCGTCAAGAATCAGAATCTTGGGATCTAATGCGAGCGCGCGAGCGATAGCTACGCGTTGACACTGACCTCCTGAAAGTTCGTGAGGCTTTCGGGTCAGATGTTCTTGCTCCAATCCCACAGCCTCCAATAATTCAATGACTCGCTTCGCGCGTGATGCCTTATCTCCCACTTTGAAAGCAAGCATCGGTCCTTCAATGACTCTTTTCACGGTGTGACGTCGATTTAATTGGCTGAACGGGTCCTGCTGAACCACCTGGATTTCCCGACGCAACGGACGCATCTGAGACTGACCCAGAGAAGTGATCTCCTGATCAAGTACGGTGATTGAACCCTTGCTCGCCTTATCCAAACCAAGAATCAGACGAGCGGCAGTAGTTTTACCGCTTCCCGATTCACCTACAACCGCAAGAGTGGTTCCCTCTTTGACATTAAGGGAGATTGAATCTAATGCCAGCACGGTTCCACCAGAACCTTTGAATTCGCGAGAGAGATTAGCAACTTTAATGATCTGTCTGCTCACGATTTTCGCACCGCCGTAAGCTCTTCTACTCGAATACACGCGACATGACGAGTTGCTACCTCGCGAAGAGCCGGCACCTCAAGAGTGCATTGATTGATTGCGTGATCGCAACGTGGAGCGAAGACACATCCACTCGGCCTGTTATCTGGGCGCGGTGGTTGACCGGCTATTGATTTGATGGGCTTGTTCACGTCAACGGTGTAGTCGCACCGGGAATCTAAAAGCGCACGGGTGTAAGGATGATAAGGATCGGTGAAAACATCCTTTATTTTCCCTTGTTCCACTAATCGTCCGCCATACATGACATTGATGCGGTCGGAGAATTGCGCAGCCACTCCTAGATCATGCGTGATGAGTAGTACTGAGAGGTTTCGTTCTGCTGCAAGGCGATTAAGCAAATCGAGAACGCGCTCTTGGGTAGTGACATCAAGGGCTGTCGTTGCTTCATCAGCAATCAAGACTTTAGGTTCACCGCTCAATGCAATGGCAATAACTACACGTTGAAGCATTCCACCAGACATCTCAAATGGATACGAATTCACTCGTTCCTGCGGTTCAGGGATACCCACGCTCTCAAGTAACTCGACCGCGACTTTGCGTGCTTCAGATTTGGAGATCTTCTTATGTAATTGAATGCTCTCGATGATCTGGTCGCCAATCTTCATGATTGGGTTGAGAGCAGACATCGGGTCTTGGTAAATCATTGCAATCTCACTACCTCGATATCTGCGGAATTGCTCCTCACTTAACTTGAGGACATCAACTCCAGAGATCAATATCTCGCCCGATTCGATACGTACTGGCTCTTTTATCAATCGCATGAGCGAGAAAGCGGTCAACGATTTACCGCTCCCTGATTCTCCTACCAAACCCAACTTCTCGCCTTGGATGATTGAGAAAGAGAGATCGTGCACTACGGGAACGCGCCCTTTGGGGGAAGGTACGGTCAATGTGAGATTTCGTACCTCAATCAGGCTACTCATGGACAGAGGACCTTCGCGCATCAAGGTTCTTTCTGATTCGCTCGCCATAGGCATTGAAGGCAAGAATCGTGATGGTTACCGCAAGGGCAGGAAAAGCAACAAACCAATAGGTATTCCAAATCTTGGCGTACCCCTGCAACATCAAGGTTCCCCAGGAGGCATTCGGAGGTTGAATGCCAAGCCCGATAAAACTCAAAGTTGCTTCAAGCATGACAGCGGCTGCAGCGTTAATGCTCAGTTGCACCAAAAGTTGCGGAGCGATGTTTGGCATCACTTCCGACCAAATCAAGCGGGTTCGCGTGAATCCTGATGCTTGAGCCGCAACTACATATTGAGAGGAGAGTTCGGTAACCACCGCCGAGCGCGCCATACGAGCAGTAGTTGGCGATAACAAGAAACCAACGACAATCGGCAACGAGACTACGCTCGCGCCCACAGCAGAAATGCAGACTAAACCAAAGAGAATCTGCGGTATCGCCATTGTTGCATCAGCGGTGCGCATTAGCGCCTCATCGAGCCATCCTCGTCGCACCCCAGCAGCAAGTCCCCAAGCAGTTCCGATGATCAATGCGATGACCGTGGCCGCAATTGCGACCAGAATGGTAATTCGACCACCGTAGAGAATCCGTGAGAGCAGATCACGGCCAAGATCGTCTGTACCCAGCCAATTTGTCTTATTAGGGCCAAGGAATGGATCGGATGCGCCAATTTCGTAGGGGTCGTACGGAGATATCCACGGGCATAACAAGCACACGGTCATGATTGCGAGCACGACAAAACCACTGAAGGAGAATTTACGCTTCAAGCTTCTCCTCCTTATTCATCCGCAGACGCGGATCAACCAAGCCACAGAGTAAATCAAAGAGAAAAGTCGTCAGGATAAAGAGGGTGATAATCGTCAGCGCAACGCCTTGAATAACGGCATAGTCACGTTTGAATGCACTTTCGATTGCAAGTGATCCAATTCCGGGCAATCCAAACATATATTCAATAACCACAACTCCGCTTAACGTATAGCCGACAATAAGTCCGAGCATGGTTAATGCCGGAACAAGTGAATTCGGGAGTATGTGGCGGAACATGATTCGCGGTCCGGCTAATCCCTTTCCTTCTGCGGTCCGAATAAAGGCAGATTGCTTAATCTCTAACATGGAGGCACGCAAATAACGGACCAAATAAGGAGTAGCGGTCAGCCCGCCAGTTATTGAAGGCAAAATCATCAACTTAAGATTTTCAGTCACGCTCTCAGTCAGTGGCGTGAATCCGCGCGAAGGCAGAATTTGAAATCTAAGGGAGAGCAGGAGAATCAAAACGATGCCGATTACAAAGCCTGGGATTGATAAACCAATCGACGTGAAGTATCCGATGCCTCGGTCGAGCGCCCCACCTGGCTTGCGCACTGAAAGTGGCGCAAGAATCAGCGAGAAAATAATTGCAAAGAGGATAATAAAAAATGTCAGTTCGAACGTGACCGGAAGCCGATGAGCCACGAGTTCAGTTACCTTGAATTGGGAGAAATACGAAGTGCCGAGGTCGCCTTGCAACGCATTAGACACCCAGGTCCAGAGTTGAGAAAGAAGCGGGCGGTCAAGGCCCGCTTCTTTCCGCATTAGTGCCAACGCTTCAGGAGTCACTTCAGTGGCTGCGCCGAGTTTTGCCAATACTGGATCCCCCGGGAGTATTCGGATTGTCAAGAACACAAGCAGCACGCTGATCACGAGGACAGCAAGGCTTGATATCGCCCGACGCACCAAATACCGCAACATAAGTTAAGAGTAACTCCTTCGCTATTTAATTAGTGTTAATTAGGAGATCTTGACATCTTCGAGGTGCATTTGTCCGCCACCCTCAACCCATGCGCCCTTTACGTTCGCACGTGCTGCGTGAAGAACATCGAAGACGAATGGAGTGATGAGCGGAAGTTGCTCATTCTCCATCTTGAGAGCCTTGCACCACTCAGCTTTACGCTTTGTAGCATCAAGAGTTCCGATCGCCTTTGTGTATTGATCGTCGTATGCCTTGTTATTCCAGTTGCTCTCGGCACGTCCTGAAAGTAGGAAGTTCATCGAGAAGCCTGGCTCGCCGGGCACCGATTGGTAATTTGGAAGGAGAAGGCCTGGGTAGGTCTTTCCGGCTGGGTAGAACTTAGCGGCCCATGTTCCGACCTCGTTATTCTCAATCTTCATGTCAATACCAATCGTCTTAAGATCGGCTTGAAGAACTTGACCCATTGCGTCGAACTCAGGTAACGCGCCCGAGATACCCCACCAAGTGAATGATGTGATTCCCGCCTCAGCAAAGAGCGCCTTAGCCTTTTGAAGGTCAAAGGTGTACTTGGTGAGTCCACCAGCAGTACCACAGTTCCATGGCGATTTGTCAGGAACGATGGTGTTGAACGAGGTGACCTGTCCGAAACCGTAGTAAGCAGACTTCAAGATCTTCGCACGATCTGTCGCGTATGCAACAGCTTGACGAGCCTTGATGTTGTTAAATGGCGGCGAAGTCAAGTCATACTCCCACGTGACAGAGACGCTTGAAACCTTTGCCTTAACAAGCTGAAGGTTCTTGTCCTTCTGCAGCGGGGCTGCATCGGCTAGTGGCAACTGATACATAACATCGATGTCGCCGGAGCGAAGTGAAGTCACAGCAGCAGTTGGATCAGCAGCCTTAACGAACTTGATGGTCTTCACGTTGGCTTTCTTGCCGAAGTACTTCGGGTTTGCGACCATCGTCAATGATTCATTTGGGCTGAATGCCGAGACCATATAAGGGCCGGAACTTGATGGCTTCTTATTGAAGTTAGCAACTTCGCTCACCTTGATCATCTTGATCCAGGCAATCGCCTCTGGGAAGAGGGCGTTTGGATCAGACAGCGTGAAAATCACATTGTCACCAGAAGCCTTGACGTTAGTGATTGACTTAATCTTGTTTCGCTCTTGGGTAACAGTCTTCTCATCTATCGCATAATCGAAGACAGCCTTGACTGCCTTGGCATCAAGCGCGCTGCCGTCAGAGAACTTTGCTCCCTTAACAAGGGTAAAGGTCCATTGGGTTGCTGCTTTGTTAGCCTTCCAAGACTTAGCAAGTTGCGGTCCGACAGTTCCATCGGGTTTCCATGTGGTCAAACTTGACCATAGGAGTGGGAAGAGCGTCTCTTCGAAAGCGAAGGTACGAATGATTGGGTTGAGTTGCGGGATTCCTTGAGTGGATCCAACAACTAACTCATTCTTCGCAGCCTGTGCAGGTGCGACAGTGCTGCCAAGTGAAAGGATTAGGGCGCCGGCAATCGCGGTGCCAATCACTTTCCGCTTGGTGATTGAGCCTAGTTTCATGTATTACCTATCTCTCTAGTAGCGTGAATCTAGGGGCTGAAATTTCTACATAACCCCTAAATGGTGAGGCTATTCAATGGGAAAACCCGGAGCCGCGACAGGCAGAAATACGCCCTGTCCGAACAATATTCGTTCTTTACATAAACGTTACCGAGCACCCTTTCCCGCACCATCGCTGCAACCTATAGTGGCCACGTGTCTGCAACCGTTTCCATTTCTTTTGACATCAATCAGCCCGGTAAGAGCGCTGGCTATATCGTCGTAGGCGATTCGACCAACCAGAGTGGTTGGGCCAGTCATCAAGTGCCGATCGTCTCCTTCAAAAATGGCGAAGGGCCAACGATTTTGCTCGTTGGAGGTACGCATGGCGATGAATACGAGGGCCAGATTGCCGCAGCTTCGCTCTCACGATCGCTCAGACTCGAAGAGGTCACAGGGCGCATCATCATCATTCCCTGCATCTCGATGGAGGCCGGGCGTAATGGAAATCGACTCTGGAATGACGGCGCCAACTTCAATCGCGTCTTTCCGGGGAACGAGAATGGTGCTATCCACGGAAAGCTTGCCCATTTCTTAAGTTCGGAACTCTTCCCGCAATGCGATGGCGTTGTCGATATGCACTCAGGTGGTCGAAGTATGTATTTCATCCCAAGTTCGAATATGACATGGGTGAAAGACGCGAAGCAACGCGAGAAATTAATTAAGAACATGTTGGCGTGGAATACCGAAGTTCACATGATTGGTGGCGAGCAACCAAATACCGATCCCTACTCACTGCTCAATCGAAATGCCGAAGCGCAGGGCAAATCAGTCTCAACCGGAGAATTTGGCGGCGCAGGCATGACAACTCCCCAGAGCATGCGCATCATCAAAGAGGGTCTTGAGAATTTCTTACGTGCATTTGGAGTACTCAAAGGTGCAGTGCGTACTCGTGCTGACATGGGGCGCGGACCGCTAGCGATTGTTGATTTTCGCTCAGGGAACAAATTCATCAATGCACCACGAGCTGGCATCTATGAGAATTTAGTTGCTCTCGGTGCCGAAGTGAAGCAAGGAGATATCGTCGGACAGATTCATGATGTCGATCACCCTGACATCCCTCCTGTTCCAGTTCGCACGGCATCTGATGGGATAGTTGGCGTCATTCGGGGTTTCCCACCAGTTGTCACCGGTGATTGCGTCTGCGTCGTCGGCAAGAAATGGAATTCAATCGAAGAGATCGTGCGAGCAGATAATCACGAGGGTAACTCATGAGCACCACCGTTTCGTGTTCCATCGACCTCAATGCACCAGGCAAGAACGCTGGCTACCTCACCATCGGTGATTCTACGAATCAGAGCGGTTGGGCTACTTATATGGTGCCCATCATCACCTACAAGAACGGCAACGGTCCCACCATCCTGGTCCTCGCCGGCAATCACGGTGATGAATATGAAGGGCAATTTGCTGCGCGTGACTTGGCAAACTACCTCGATATCAATGAGGTAACTGGTCGCATCATCATCATCCCGTGTCTTTCTCAACCCGCAGCAAAAGCTGGCACGAGACTCTGGCCAGATGGCACCAACTTCAACCGGATCTTCCCGGGCAATGAGAACGGCGCGGTGCATGGCAAACTTGCCCACTACTTAAGCACTGAACTCTTCCCCCAGGTTGATGGTGTATTCGAGTTGCATAGCGGCGGTCGTGGCCATCATTTCATCCCTTGCTCGCATATGGTCTGGGCACATGATGTCAAGCAACGTAATCGAATGATCGAGAGCATGAAGAGTTTCAACACCACCCACCACTTGGTCTTCCCTGAGCAACCGGGGACTGATCCCACTTCATTGCTCCCTGGAGTCGTTGAAAGACTTGGCAAAGATCTCGTCACCACCGAATTAGGTGGCTCTGGCTACGCAACTTTCGAGAGCACCCGCATCGCAAAAGATGGGCTGCGAAATGGCCTGCGCTACTTCAAAGTGATCAAGGGAGCAGCACAGTCGCGCGCAGAACTCGGACTCTCCGCTCCGATCTTTCTCGACTTACGTGGTTCGAATTCTTACCACTCGGCAACCCATGTCGGTCTGTATGAAAATATCAAGGGGTGTGGCGATGCAGTTGCGCAAGGTGAAGTAATCGGCCTCATCCACGACATGGACCATCCCGATACTCCGGCGGTCGAAGTCAGAGCGCAACAGTCGGGAATTATCGGAGTGATGCGCGGCTTTCCTAGGGTGAACATCGGAGATGTCGTGGCAGTCTTGGGACCGGCCTACTCCTCAACCGATGAGTTTCCAGAGCGACCTTGAGAAAACTTCTTCTCTCAGATTCGCTGTAGTTCGTGATCGATAATCTCAAGAAGCTGTTCAAATCCTCCAGGGGCTAACAGGCTCTGCTGCGATTGATAGGTGTTCTGCTCGTAGGCGGCGCGAGTGGGTACATATATATAGCCTGGCCCGTTGGTCATATCGAGGAAAAGAAGCATCAGGTCGGGATTGCGGTGGCGCAACTCCCGAGCCATTTCTAGGTAGGCCTCACCGCAGTGAGCCACCACAATCGCATCTCCCAAACGCCAGATCCATAGCGGATGCAAGACCGTCCCGTCTCCTTGCACATAATCGATTCGCAACTCGAATTGTTTGCGAATCCGGAAGTTCAAGAAAGACTCGGTCGCAGTGAGTGGCGCCCAGAGCGAGCGCATCGTCGCCTCGTCCAGTAACTCTTTGTGTGCCAACTTTGCAAGGACTTTCTTCGAACTGATAGCCGAGTTCGGCGCTACTGGAACTGGACTCCAACCGCCCAAGTTAGAACCGGAGGTGATTACCTCGGTGAAGTGATATTCGGTTGCCGGTGGCAACATTCCCGCTAACGTTGCAAGCGTTGCAAACCCGAGCATCTCGCCATTTTTATCTGCAACAGCGACGTCAGCAGCATATTGAATCTTAGGTGCGACATTTCCACATGCGCCAAGGAGAAAGAGCATCGGCGCACCAGTTGCCTCCTCGACAATCTCGCGCGCGCGACCAACATAATCGGGACTAATTAAGTCACTACCCCAACCCACTGAAGTGGGGTGACAACCGTAATTAATCAAAGTGGCAACGTTCGCACCAGATAAATCAGTAACGCGCCCCACCACAAGTGTGTCGTCAGGAGTAAGCGCAGGGTTGTAGCCGACAACGACCTGTTCGCCAACTGGAAGATCGCGAACTGTACCCAGATCGCATTTGCCATACGCCCACGTGATATCAACTTCGCGGGCCGATGCAGCTGCTTGCCGACAGATATCAATGACTGAAGTGATGGTTTTCTCAATGAAATCTGGAACTAATTCCTTTCCTTCGCGAAGCGCCTCATGGATGCAAAATGGCGGCCCTTTATGGGTTTGGCTCAAATTCACCAGCAGATCATCGATCTCCACGCCAAGTTCGTGCACTACTCGGCTGCGAAAGCGGACTACATCGCACTCGTAACAGCCAATCCACCCGATGTCGAGTCCCACAAT
>CAZBCF010000018.1:0-8399 GCA_964490435.1 uncultured Bifidobacterium sp.
GTCCTACCCCATTACCCCAACCAGTTTCGATTGGTTCTTCGTAATGGCTTAGCCCAAATACTACCGGTTTCGCTTCGCTCTCGCATTACCAAGGAACTGGCCAGCAATAACGATTGCTAATGCGATCAAGAACATCGCCGAACCAATGACATTTGCTTGTGCCGGAACGCCACGCGCTGAGGAGATCCAGACGAACTTCGGAAATGTAGTGACCGTTCCGGAATTGAAATTTGTGATGATGAAGTCATCAAAGGAGAGCGAAAACGCAAGGAGTGCGGCTGCTGCAATGCCTGGCAGCACAAGTGGGAAGGTCACTCGCCGGAAGGTCTCGTATTCATTGGCATACAAATCTCGTGCAGCCTCTTCCAATTTGGGATCAAGACTTGCAACTCGGGCTTTGACTGTCACTACGACGAACGAGATACAGAACATGATGTGTGCGATAACAGTCGGCCAGAATCCTGGATTGATACCTAGATTTAAGAACATCGCCAGCAGTGAGGCACCGAGCACGATTTCAGGAGTGGCCATCGGTAAGAAGATGATGAGATTAGTCGAACTTCGCCCACGGAACTTATAGCGACCTAGAGCAAAGGCGATCATGGTGCCGAGTATCGTCGCAATGAGTGTCGAAATGAATCCGATCTTCAGTGAGTTTCCTAATGCCGTACATACTTCTGGCGCCCCGCACGGATTCGCCCAATTCTTGAGAGTGAATCCTTGCCAAATCAGATTCCGTTTACCGGCATCGTTAAATGAGAATGCCATCGTGTAGGCAACTGGGATGAATAGGTAGACGAAGGCAAGCGCAGCATAGATTCTGATGAGGTTGCGCGAGAACCAGCGCGAGATATCTCTCATACCAATTCATCCGTTCCAGAGCGCCGGATATAAATAGTGACTAGGACAAGAATCGTTGCCATCAATGTGAACGAGAGCGCGGCAGCAGTTGGATAATCGACGATTCTGAAGAATCGGGAATCAATCACGTTGCCAATCATCTTGGTACTTGGGTTGCCCAGAATTGCGGCATTCACATAGTCACCGGCAGCAGGGATAAACGTGAGCAAGGTGCCTGCCACCACACCAGGCAACGAGAGTGGAAAAGTAACCTTGCGAAAAGTCGTCGCGCCATTGGCATAAAGATCCCCTGATGCTTCCATCAACCGCGGATCGATGCGATCTAGGCTCGCATATATTGGCAGCGTCATGAAAGGTAGGAAGTTATAGGTCATACCCATCACCACAGCGAATGAAGTTGCGGTGATTGTGGTGTCGGGACCGATGATGTGCAACGTTCGCAGCAGATAGACCACAGGGCCTTCGGCTCCCAAAATCTGCTTCCACGCAATCGTTCGCAAAAGGAACGAGGTGAAGAATGGTGCGATGACCAAGATCAATAGGATGTTCTTGTACTTACCCGCTTTGAATGCGATTGCGTAAGCCAATGGATAGGCAATCGCAAGTGCGAGTAAAGTAGCGAGCAAGGCGTAGATGAATGAGCGCGTGAACTGCGGTTGATACTCCTTGAAGGCATCTAAGTAGTTGGCAAAACGCCAGGTTTGCACAAACTCGCCGGTCTCTTGTGATGCGGCGCGAGTCTTAGTCGACGTCTCGGCCAAGTTCACCAAGGGGAGGATGAAGAAGAGAATCAGCCAGAGCATTCCCGGCAGCAGGAGTAGGTATGGCATTCGACGCCCCGGTCGACTTGGTGGCGCTGCTGAAGAATCTGCACCAGCACCAGCAGCAGGAGCGACGTGAGCGATAGCCATGATGCGCTCTGGTTAGCTCTCGCTATTGAGGGCGAAGGTGAAATGTGGCTCCCACGTCAAGGTGACGTGATCTCCCTTACGTATATTTGGTGCACCACCATCATTCTGTTCGAAGACCATAATCTCTTGCTTCCATGGCATCTCAACCTGATATTGGGTGCTCACACCAACAAACGAGATATCAGTGACGATTCCCCCTTCAAGCGCATTGCGCCCAGGGCTTGCTCCGCCGGCGTGGATATTAATCTTCTCTGGGCGTATGCCAACAAGAACTTTGTTGGCTGCTGACTTGTTGCGGGATGAAGGTAAGAGTATCCGGTGGCCGTGAATATCTACCGCTGTCTCTGCCCCAGCATTGGATTGCACATGAGCTTCGATGAGATTTGACTGGCCGAGGAAGTTGGCGACGAAGACTGTCTGTGGGTTCTCGTAAAGATCAATGGGTGAACCCATCTGTTCAATCCGACCTTTGTTCATGACAGCAATGGTGTCTGCCATCGTCATCGCCTCTTCTTGGTCGTGAGTGACATGCACGAATGTGATACCTACCTCGGTTTGAATCCACTTCAGTTCAATTTGCATCTGCCGACGAAGTTTGAGGTCAAGAGCGCCGAGAGGTTCATCGAGCAAGAGCAGCGCTGGTCGATTGACGATGGCACGCGCGACCGCAATCCGTTGTTGCTGCCCACCCGATAGTTGGCCAGGTTTACGATCCTTCAAGTGTCCGAGTTCTACGAGCGCGAGTACTTTCTCGACTGCTTCCTTGACATCTTTGATGCCACGACGGCGTAACCCGAATGCGACGTTCTCAAAGATGGTGAGGTGTGGAAAGAGCGCATAGTTCTGAAAGACGGTGTTCACTGGGCGCTTGTAAGGCTTGGTGTGCGTGATATCGGTATCGCCGATTGAGATGGTGCCAGAAGTAGGCTCTTCTAATCCCGCAATCATCCGCAATGTAGTGGTCTTGCCGCAGCCCGAGGGGCCTAGGAGTGCGAAGAATGAACCCTTGGGAATAGTCAGCGAGAGATCATCTACGGCGACGAAATCGGCGAAGGCTTTTGTGATGTTGTGAAGTTGTAAATCTCCGGATTCACCGGAGTTGGCTTCAACCATAACTCGCTGCTAATTTCCGGAAGCGGAGGCGAATGCTTCGGCGAAGGTGGTCTCTTCCTCCGGCGAAAGCGGACGGAATACCTTTACTTTTGCCAACGTCGCATCGTCAGGGAAGATGAACGGACTCTTCGCAAGAGCAGGATCGATTTTCTCCATCTCGGCCTGAGCGCCGACTACCGGACATACGTAGTTCACATACGCCGCGACTTGGGCTGCAACCGCAGGATCGTAATAGTTGTTGATGACTGCTTGAGCATTCTTTTTATTCTTTGACGTCACCGGAATCATGGTGTTATCACTCCACAAAGTTCCACCAGATTCAGGAATAGCAAATTCGAATTTGCCATCATTCTCATTAGCAAGCGAGAAGATATCTCCTGACCAGCCAATGACGGCAATGGCATCGCCGTTGACCATATCTTCGAGGTAATCATTCCCCTTCACTTGTCTGATCATGCCATCGGCAACTTGCTTCTCTAAGAAATCTATTGCATTCATGAATTGGTCTTCGGTGAATGGCTGAGAAGGATCGACGCCTTGGTATTGCAAGATGATGCCCATCGTGTCGCGCATCTCGCTGAGCACTTCGATCCGCCCCTTGTTCCTCTTATCGAAAAGTTGGTCGAGGCTCTTCACTCCGCCAGGTAAAAGCTCCTTGTTCCAGCCAAAACCCGCGAAACCAGATTGCCAGGTGAGTGAACTCTTGCGTCCTGGGTCGAAACCAACGTTTGCGAGGGTCGGCAGGATGTTCGCCTTGTTAGGAATAGCGCCCTCATCGAATTCTTGCGCATACCCGAGGCGAATCCATCGACCTGCCATCCAATCGGTCAGCGTGACAATGTCGTAACCGATGTCCTTGCCGATCTTTAACTGTCCTTGGACCTTGCCATAGAACTCATCGTTGTCGTTGACATCTTCTTTGTAGACCACATCGATTCCTGATGCAGCGATGAAAGTTTCAAGCGAAGGGTATTTTTTGGATTTGGAATCGAAATCAAGATACGCCGGCCAGTTGGCCCATCGAACTGTGCCCGAGGCTTCAGTTGCTGCGCTCTCGCTTGCACTTCCCGACTCCTCTTTGGCGCCGCCACATGCGGCGAGCACCGCAGTTGCACCGACCGCTCCAGCACCAGCAAGAAATCTGCGGCGGGTAAGTTGGGCTCTGATGAGCGCCTTGGTCTCAGGTGCAAGTTCTTTCTTCATTACTTACCCTCTCGGTTTAGTGAAAAGTTATGCCTGTAGATTAGTCATGACGTGCTTGATTCGGGTGTAATCCTCGAAGCCATAACTCGACAAGTCTTTGCCATAGCCTGAGTGCTTGAAACCGCCATGGGGCATCTCGGCCACCATCGGGATATGGGTGTTGATCCAGACGCATCCGAAATCAAAGGCCTTTGCCATTCGCATCGCACGGCCATGGTCTTTGGTCCATACGCTAGAAGCCAGGCCATATTTGACCCCGTTCGCCATCCGAACCGCTTCGGATTCGTCGGTGAACTTCTGGATCGTGATGACTGGGGCAAAAATCTCATTCTGAATCATCTCGTCATCCTGCTTGAGATCAGCCACCACCGTGGGAGTCCAGAAATATCCAGGTCGGGCTACTTGGCTGCCCCCTGCAGTGACTCGAGCATGCGCCGGAACGCGCTCTAAGAATCCTTTGACTCGTGCGAGTTGATTTGCATTGTTCACTGGTCCGACGAGCACATCCTCATCAGGCATACCTACCTTGATGTTGTTCTTTGCCTGTGCGCTCAATAATGCAACCACATCGTCATAAGCGCTCGCTTCGACAATCACACGCGTTGCCGCAGTGCAATCTTGTCCAGCATTGAAATAGCCAGCGACTGCAATCCATTCACATGCAGCCTCTAAGTTCGCATCATCGAAGATCACTACTGGCGCTTTGCCACCTAATTCAAGGTGCACCTTCTTCAAGTCCTTCGCAGCCTCTTTTGCAACTTCCATGCCGGCGCGCACAGAGCCAGTGATCGAGACGAATTGCGGAATCTCATGGTCAACCAAGAGTCGGCCCGTCTCACGGTCACCTGTGATGACATTGATGACTCCTTCGGGGAGAAACTCTTGCATCAACTCCGCCATCCATAGCGTGGAGACTGGGGTGGTATCACTCGGTTTGAGAACGACGGTGTTACCGGCAGCAATCGCTGGGGCCCACTTCCAGACTGCCATCATCATTGGATAATTCCATGGCGTCACTTGGGCACAGACTCCGATGGGTTCGCGGCGGATAAAAGAGGTGTGCCCTTTTATGTATTCGGCGGCAGAACGCCCCTCGAGATTTCGTGCAGCGCCGGCAAAGAATCGAATCTGATCCAACATTGGACCGATCTCTTCTTGTCGCGTGATCGCAATGGGCTTGCCAGTGTTCTCTGATTCGATGCGAATCAATTCTTCAGAACGCGCTTCGATGGCATCGGCAATCTTGTTGATTGCACGCTGGCGCTCACCTGGAGTCGAATCACGCCACGTTTCAAAAGCGGCAGCAGCAGCGTTCATCGCTGCATCGACATCCGCGCTATTTGAGACTGGCGCCTTTGCGAAGACCTCACCTGTGGCGGGGTTGGTGAGATCTTGGGTCTGTCCCGACGTGGAGACAACGCTCTTGCCATTGATGAAATTGGTGAGGGTTTTCATGGCGTGAGCGTACGCGTCAGCCCGCCCAGCAGGCCAGCGCAGGGCGACCTTCGCTTGTGAGAGTGAATTGCGATATGGCTCGAATTTGGCCAAATAATCTACGGATATCGTATGGAAAAGCCCTAAAAACTACGGATTCAGTTGCGAAAGGGGTCATCTCGTGAGAGGGTTGCCGCTATGCGCCAGAAGAATCGTTCGGTACATCTTGATGAGGCCTCCAAGGCGATCATCGAGCAGCTCCAAGGAGATGGTCGAAAGCCCTATGCGGCAATCGGCTCTGCCGTGGGGCTCTCTGAGGCTGCCGTCCGGCAGCGAGTTCAGAAATTAATCGATTCTGGTGTGATTCAAATCGTTGCCGTCACCGACCCACTCACCGTTGGGTCATTTCGAATGGCGATGATTGGTGTTCGCGTAGAAGGAGATATCACCTCGGTTGCTGATCAACTTGGCAAGTATCGCGAGGTCGACTATGTAGTGGTCACCGCAGGCAACTTCGACATTCTCGTCGAAGCAATTTGTGATGACGATGAGCACCTTCTAGAACTACTACAACGAATCAGGGCAATACCTTCGGTGCGAAGCACGGAAAGCTTCGTCTATCTGAAACTGCAAAAGCAGTTATACAACTGGGGAACATAAAAAAATGGCAACTACAAGTGAAGCAGACGTCGTCCTCTATCATGACGATGAACATCACGAAAATTGGTCGGAGCGAGCGAAACAGAATCTTTGGCTCGCCTTCTCACGGATGGGCAATTACGAACAAGGCGGATCAATCCCGGTAATCACCCGCGGTGAGGGCGTGTACGTCTGGGACGATCGTGACAAGAAAATCATCGATGGCCTCGCTGGACTTTTTACCGTGCAAGTCGGACATGGCCGCGAAGAATTAGTCGAGGCAGCCGCAAAACAGATGCGCCAACTCTCGTTCTTCCCACTGTGGGGATATGCAAATCCCCCAGCAATCGAATTAGCCGAACGTTTAACCTCGTTTACGCCACAAGGCCTGAACCACGTCTTCTTCTCTGCTACAGGAGGGGAATCCGTCGAGAGCGCCATCAAATTGATAAAGCAGTACTACAAGATGACCGGCAAGCCGCTTAAACATAAAGTAATCTCTCGTTCGATTGCGTATCACGGGACTACACAAGGCGCGCTCTCAATCACGGGAATTCCCGCAGCAAAACAATACTTCGAGCCACTCATTGCAGGTCATTTCAAAGTTCCTAATACCAATTTCTATCGCGCACCACTAAATCATCGCGATGATTACATGGAATTCGGCCAGTGGGCTGCCAATCGCATCGAAGAGATGATCAACTTCGAAGGTGCAGACACTGTCGCTGCAGTATTCGTCGAACCAGTACAGAACTCAGGTGGCTGCTTCCCACCACCTCCCGGATATTTGGAGCGCGTCCGTGAGATCTGCGATAAGTACGATGTGATGATGGTCTGCGATGAGACCATCACAGGTTTTGGGCGGATCGGTGATTATTTCGCCTCGCGACTTTATGGGATTACCCCAGACATCATCACCTGCGGCAAAGGTATGACCTCAGGTTACTTCCCGATGGCTGCGATGATTGCTAGTGATCGCCTCTATGAGCCATTCCTAAAAGATAACAATGCATTTCTGCATGGCTTTACTTTCGGCGGACACCCCGTTGGTGCTGCTGTGGCGCTCGCCAATCTTGATATCTTCGAGAAAGAGAAGATCAACGAGCATGTTCGTGAGAATGAAGGAAATTTCTACGCAACACTGGAAAAACTCTACGACCTGCCTATCGTCGGTGATGTTCGTGGCGCTGGCTTCTTCTATGGCATTGAGATGGTCAAGGACCGCTCCACTCGCGAAACATTCAATGCCGAAGAAAGCGAGAAATTACTACGCGGCTTCCTCTCGAAGAAGCTCTACGACTCCGGCTTGTACTGTCGCACTGACGATCGTGGCGACCCGGTCATTCAATTAGCGCCACCGCTTATCGCAGATCAGAGCCATTTCGATGAGATTGAAGGAATATTACGTTCGGTACTTACCGAAGCGTGTGAGTTGATATTTTAATGTCAGCAGAGCAGAAACCTCTGGGTGACACCCAACGCACCACCCTGCATCGAGTGCCTTATAAAGAGGTAAAAGATCGCGCCGTGCTTCACCAAATCCTCGATGCTGCTTTGGTTGGCCATGTGGGATTCGTCCACGATGGTCAACCCTTCGTCATTCCGGTTGCAATCGCACGAGATGGAGACAATCTCCTGCTCCATGGCTCTAAGGCTTCTCGGCTTTTCAAGACGTTAGCTAGCGGAGCACCATGCGCTGTTTCGGTAACACATATCGATGCTCTCGTGCTGGCTCGTTCCGCTTTTGAATCATCAATGAATTATCGAAGTTCACTGATTCTGGGTGTTGCGCAAGAACTTGAGGGCGACGAAAAAATTCGCGCTTTTGATGCACTCACCGATCATCTACTCCCGGAGCGACGAGCATCGTTGCGCCCTGTAAATGACGATGAAATCAGGCAAACAATGATGTTGACACTGCCAATGACTGAGGCAAGCGTGAAGATCTCATCGAAGTTCCCT
Source organism: uncultured Bifidobacterium sp. (assembly GCA_964490435.1). Lineage (GTDB taxonomy): Bacteria > Actinomycetota > Actinomycetes > Nanopelagicales > Nanopelagicaceae > IMCC26077. The sequence continues at coordinate 8,124 of CAZBCF010000018.1, forward strand.
GCTGACGACGAGGAAGATCTCTCGTGGCCAGTGTGGGCTGGGAATATTCCGATCGAACATCGTTACGGGGCCCCGATTCCTGATCCACGTATGACCCAGCCGCTGCCGCTCCCCGATTACCTGAAGCGATGGCCTGAAGGGCGGACATGAATCTCTGGGATGACACGCTCATGTACAACCAGAAAGAGCGCGCGCATTTAACTACCGAGACTGACGCTGACATCGCGATCATCGGTGGTGGCTTCACCGGATTGTGGAGCGCCTACTATTTAAAAG
>CAZBCF010000018.1:8499-27678 GCA_964490435.1 uncultured Bifidobacterium sp.
ATCGGATTGGCACATCGCGAGAGTTTCTCTGAGGCGCTGCACTTAGTGAACTATGGGCAACGAACTATTGATAATCGATTAGCAGTCGGAGGGCGAGGCGCACGTTATCTTTTTGGCTCACGGCTGCGCGCAAAACATGAGATGGATTATCGGGTTCATGAAGAAATCATCGAACTGGTCCGTGATTGGTTTCCGATACTCAAAAGAAGCAGATTCACTCATCGTTGGGGTGGCGCAGTCTCTATTCCGCGCGATTGGCACCCGTACATCACGTGGGATAAATCATCTGGTATCGCACGTGCAGGTGGATACTCAGGTGATGGCGTAAGCCTCTCGCATCTATCGGGGAAGACACTTGCCCACTTGATTCTTGAGCGAGAAAGTGCCCTGACTTCATTACCTCATGTGAATTGGCGAAATCCACTCTGGGAGCCAGAACCACTCCGGTGGCTCGGTGTCAATGGAAGTGTTTTAGCGACAGATCTGGCAGATCGTGAAGAGGCGCTCACGCGCCGACCTTCTGTAATTGCTCGAGTGTTGAACTCGGCAATCCGGGTCTGAAAGAATCACGGGCGGAAGAGGGGCGAGATGAGAATTGCGGTTGTAGGAAGTTATGGGGTTGGCATGACCATGCGCTTTCCGAAATTCCCACAAGCTGGAGAGACTCTCATGGGCGGCGCTTTCGATGCTGGCCCTGGCGGCAAAGGATCTAATCAAGCGATCGGTGCGGCTCGACTTGGTGCGCAGGTGAGTTTCTTGACTGCCATTGGCCCTGATGAGTTTGGCGAGTCTGCACAAGCGCTGTGGAAAGTCGAAGGCGTTGACAGTTCAGCAGTAGTGGTCGGCAAGAGCCACACGATGGTGGGTTTCATCCTCGTCGATGCAGATGGCGAGAACCGAATCATCGTGGCAGCGGGAGCGCTCGATGAAATCAACGGCGAACATGTCGAGAATTTTCGCTCACATATCGCAAGCGCAGACATCCTCATCGTGTCGATGGAGTTGGCATTACCAGCCGTAATGGCTGCCCTCGAGATTGGTCGACAAGAAGGCGTGCGTATTATCTTGAATCCTGCACCTGCCGTTCGACTTCCAGAGCGAGCATGGGCGCTCTTTGATGTCATCACACCTAATCGAACTGAGGCGCCGGTCTTGCTCGGCCTGAATGATGATCATGGTATGACTCCGGAACAACTCATTGCCGCGCTTCGGGCTAAGACCACCGCTCAGATCATCATGACGCTCGGCGCTCAAGGGTGCTTGGTCGATGATGGAACGAAAGTATCGGCAATTCCCGCAATTAAAGCGACGCGTGTGGTAGACACCACTGGAGCCGGTGATAGTTTCACTTCTGCTCTCGCTGTCGCACTTGCTGAAGGAAAAGATCTGCATTCCGCGGTACGTTTTGCCACTGCCTCGGGGGCACATTGCGTCTCGATCGCTGGAGTGATTGATTCGCTTCCTCGACGTGCCGATATTGAACGAAAACTTGCAGAGTAGCTTTCGATGAATTTCGCGGCACTTACACCCACGCAATTTGCACCTTTCATCCAACATACGAAGATCCAAGCAAATGCGACCAAAGATGAAATGGTTACACACATCAATCAAGCAGCCGAGTTTGGATTCAACGCTGCGATGGTCTCTGGATCGTGGGTGCCACTGGCAGTAGATATCTTGAAAGGCACTGGTATCACCGTTGCATCTGCGCTCGACTTCCCCACTGTTGGTGTGATGACGAGCGCTGGCAAGGCCGCAGAGGCAGCAGAGCTCGTTCGACTAGGGGCGCGAGAGATCGACATTGGGGTGCAGATTGGTTGGTTGAAATCTGGAATGTACGATCAGTTTCGCGAAGATATCGCCGGCGTGGTGCGCGCCGCCCAGGTGCCAATCAAGGTGATGCTTGAACTTCCTTGGCTTACCAAAAAAGAACGCGACATTGCCGTTGAACTTTCAATGGAAGCCGGCGCTGCTTATCTGAAGAATGCCAGCAGTGGTCAGGTCGAGACAGCAAATCCTGAGAGTATTCGCTTCCTAGCCAAACGAGCGAAAGCAGGAGTGAAAATCAAGGCTTCCGGGTCGATTAAATCTCTCGTTCAAGCGCGCCAACTTTTACAGGCCGGTGCAGCACTTCTTGGAACCAGTGCCGGTATCGAAATCGTGACCGCGACCACCACTGAGGCAACTACTAGCTACTGATTATCAGTGGACACAATGGAACATATCAAACTCATAACTGAAGAAGATGCATGAACCAAGTTGTCTCTGGCAAATCGTATTCACATTCCAATCCAAATGCTTCTGAGGTAAATGAATGCTGAGTGATTCCAGTATAAACTCCCCCCGGAATTTGCGGCACTGGCGGAAAAAACTCTCCAAAAACCCCTCGATGTGGATTGTTGTATCCAAGCCCCTCGACTGAACTTGCATCGAATGGATTTGCTCCAAGTAACCAATCGATTTGATGTTGCGCTGCCTTTGCATATTCTGGATTCTGCAGGATTTGCGCAGCATGTTTTAAAACAATGCCTGCGGCTGACAGGTCGAGGTTGTAACAAAAACTATAATATTTGAAGTAAATTTCAAGATCATTCGCCTTGCCAGCAAGAAATGCCTCAGGCTTGTCGCTACTCAATTCTTCGCTGAAACTAAAACAGGCTCCGCTTTCAAATACATCCTCGGTGAAAAGCGTTCCGTGAATCCGATGAAAACCATTCATTCGAAGTGTGCCGAGATATTGATCACAGATACGTGCGAGAGCGGTCTTCCAGGTTGAAACATGAGATGACTGTGAAAGCAATTCAATGCCCTTGTACAATGCTGTTGGAACATTCGTGGTAAAAAAATAGTGATAATTATTAGCAAGTCGCGAACCTTTTCCTTCCCAAAAGGCACCATCTGCAAGTGAAGCGGTCCCCGAAATTTGATTCAAGCAAATAGCATCCAAGTCGTTCGCAATAATTTGATCTAAATCGTTTTCCCCTGATGCGATTTTCAATTCAATGGCTGCCGCAGCCCGCCCAGAAATTTCTAGAATTGAGTCTTTATAAAATGGCGCCCACCATTTAGCTACCGGATCATGCCCCAGTGGAGGAAAAGTTGGGAAAGTATAATTGTAAGTACTTTCCGCGTTGCGCTCCATGAACCTCCAAATTCTCCAGGCATACTCCAGACACAAATCCGCATATTCAGCATCACTTTGTCTGAAGAAACGACTTGCAAGTGCAAAAAAACGTATCGTGAACCAATGAGCAGGCGATGCGGTTGGCCTCTCGTAATATTCACGCCTATTCCAAGAAATTCCGTAGTCAGAAAACCCCTTACCATGGATCCTTAGATGGTTGTCGTCTGTTCTAGGTAAATTGGTACCATCATAATCAACAGGAATGAAACAAGAGTCTAAGATTGAACCATCGTCAAGGACGAGCTTCATATAGTAGTCACATCCATGTTTGATTTCTCGTTCTATTTCGCCAACATTCCAAGAAGGCGATGCGAGAATTGAGTATTCTAAAAGCCCAATCATTCCGAGTGAAATACCCCAACTCCATTTCCTTAAATCACTGGACTGATGGAAACCGCCTGATAAATCACGTTTCTCACCACTCTTGAGTACGATGTGATCACTTTCATGACATTTGCCGTGCCAACCTAAATTGCTCGCGCAAGACTGCTGAGTAACAAAATTGAGTAAAGTCCTCTGAATAGGACCGTGTAGTTTTTCATCAATTGTGAAAATTCGACTATTCAATTCCCCAACTTTTATTCTATAAATTCCCTCTTCAGATAAATCTGTAAAATCTCCGAAATACACATCTCCACTGAGGGAAGCTTGCTTGATTAAATCCCCACGGTGAACTTCCTCAAAGTGACAATCTCGCATTTTTTCTACTACAAAAAAATTTGCTATTTCATCGAAAGTGTAGACCGTTTTCTGAACATTTTTCTTGAAGCCTATCTGATTTAAGATAATTTTTTGATTACTTTTCATTTTATGTGCCTCTCCTCTTCGTACCAGTCATTCTGAATTCATAAGTACCGGAACCAAGCTCTACCTCATTTTTTCCTACATTTTTCTTTCCTATAAAAATCGAGTCGGGAATGTCCATCGTATTTTTCAAGATCCCCACAACAGTTGGGGGGATGGTTAAGGTTCCAGAAATTCCGGAGGTGCTGGCCGCCCAATTCACTTGAATCGATCCACGAACAGTAGAAATTCTTGTTTTACTCCATGTTACGTGTTCACTTGAGCGTGGTGCTATTGACACCTTTTCAAATGCCGTGAATCCCTCGATAATTCCGATGCCGCCTATATGTTCAAGAACCCAATCTCCTATTGAGCCCAAGTGATAATGATTGAATGAGTTCATACCTACATCTCGACCCTTCCAAAAATGTGGTTCTTCATCTATCGAACCATCCGGCAACCTTCCGTCCCATCTTTCCCACATGGACGTTGCTCCGCTCAAAACTTGGTACATCCAACCAGGGCATTCTTCATTGAACAATGCTGTGAAGGCTGCATCCCAATAACCGGTACGAGAAAGAGCTGGAAGAACTCTCCCAGTGCCTACCAAGCCAAAACTCGCCTTACCCGCATTTTTAAAAATAAGATTAGATAAGGCTTTGCCAAACAAGTTACGTTCATTTTCGCTGACGATCTCAAATTCTATCGCCAGCGCGCATCCCGTGGATGTGCTGAGCATCTCATCTCGCCATTTCGCTAAACATTGATTCGCAAGAAATTTTGCTTTGTCAAAATATTTCGAGGCATTTTGATGATCCCCAAGCGCTTGAAAAGTCTTCCCAATCAAACGAGTGCTCCAAATATAGAAACTGTTGGCAATGAGGAGTGCATCTGTTTTGCCTTTACCGGGATATCCATGAGGTGCATCAGGGTCGAGCCAATCTCCCAACTGCCCCTCCATATTCTCAATCAAGCCCGAACTTCCAGTTATTGACTCTAGATAATTCACCCACTTGATCATTGCCGGGAGATTAAGTTTCAAATTGTCTTGATTCCCATATGCTTGATAAACATTCCAGGGCACAATAGTTACCGCATCACCCCAGCCGGTAACTCCAGTAGATTCATGACCAGCCTCCTCGTAAATTTCTAAAACGTCTGGGACTACGCTCGTAACTGTTCCGTTAGCACGCTGAGAATAAGCCAATTGACGTAACCAACTTTTAAGAAAGTACTCACAATCGTAGAGAAGAACTGCAGTTTTTGAGAAAGTTTGGATATCCCCAGTCCATCCAAGCCTCTCATCCCTTTGAGGACAATCGGTCGGAACTGAGAAAAAATTCGAACATTGTGAATTCTTAATGTTCCTCAAAAGTGCATTTAATTTCTCATTCGAACACTCGAAAAAAGTACTTTCGTTGATATCCGTGTGCACAACCCGAGCTCCAGCTTCTAGAACCTCTACGTCACCCTCAACTTCAAAAAATTGAAAACCGTGATAGGTAAAGAGCGGTTCAAGTGTAAATATTCCATCTTGCCCGAGAACGTATGAATCAGTTGCTTTGGCCATTCGAAGGTTTTTTAGGTAAAGTTCGCCTTGTTGATCGAGAACCTCGGAATGTCGAATTGTGACACGGGTTCCCTCTTTCCCTCGTACTTTCAGTGCAACCCATCCTGTAATATTTCGTGGAAGTTCAAAAATTGTTTTAAATTCATTCCTCCGATACCGGATCTCTGCGTTCAAGAAAGAAGTTTCTCTGATCGCTGGCGTCTCAGTTGGACGCAATTCACAATTTGGAAAATCCAGCACCTTAGCGTTTTCCCACTTCGTTGCATCAAAGCCACTGATTCGCCATCCACTTTGCAACTGACTGAAGTCGATATGGCATCCTTCATAGATATCCGCGAATGCAATTTCGCCAACCGATGCCTGCCAGCTCCCATCAGTATATAAACGATATTTCTCAGAGCCACATTCGTATTCGAGTTGTAAATTTAAGGCAATTTCTTCACCATAAATCTTTCTGTGAGCCTCCCAACCAATCTGTCCTCGGAACCATCCATCGCCAATGATGGCCGATAAAGTATTTTCTCCTACATTAAGTAGATGAGTTACATCGTAGGTTACAACCGGTAATTCATACCTATAATCAGTCCAACCTGGTTCAAAAAAGTTTTCCGAAACTTTTTTGTCATTAATCCTGATTTCACATACTCCTAATGCAGTAGCATAGAGTCTTGCTTTATCAACTTTCTTCTGAATCGAAAATTCTCTCCGTAAAATTGGCGACGCACTCATGCGTCTCTTTCCCTCATCATCTGTGAATGTTATAAATTCACCCTGCCAATCTTCATTTAATAGCAAGGAGGTTTCAATCTGGAAAAATTCGCTCCAACTACCCCATTCTCTATTACAACGGCTTCTTATTCTCAAGAAAACTATTTGCCTACTATGAAGACCTTCCGTAGGCCATGCTACGTTTACAGAGTTGTTTCGAAGAACCTCGCCGGTTTTGAAATATGCGGAAGTTTCGTCAGGTTTTAAACACAGTTCCATTTCATAAGCATCCATCAGAACATCTGAATTGAGCGAGTCAATATTCCAAGATATAGATGGGAAACTTTCATTTATGAAAGTTCTTTCCCGGGAACATCCCACACGTATTTTGACAGTTCTATTCAAGGCTCTTCACAAATCTCAGTCGATTGCTTTAACTTCGATGACTAGAGCACTTTCTGGGCTCAAGATTGGCATATATAGTCCAATTTGCATCAAAATTTCTCCGAGAATAGTTATGGGGGCGTTCTTAATCCAATCTGGATACTTGAGTTCTCCAATTATTTGGATTTCGGAACTTTTAGGGAACAAAGCCCCTTTGACGATCGATACTAGATATGTTTTTTTTCCATCAAGATATGGAAATCTTACTCGAGGAGAAAACTCATTTCCCGAATTTCTCTCCTTCCAGTAAACAAATAATCCTTGATGTTTGTCTTGCGCTACGACTCCATGCATGTACTCGCCGTCCAAATCTAAATCTGCATTTACGTAGCGACCCTCGCAAATCAGGTTACGTTTACTCTTATAAAATTCGATAAATTCCTGTAAATCCTTTAATTCCTTCTCTGAATTTTTCATTAAGTCTTGTTGAATTCCTAGGTGGCCAAATAATGCAACTGCAGCCCGAAAAGCAAACGTGTGCGTCCTGCCAGTAGTGTGTGATTCAGCTGTGCTCACATCATTACCCATCATTTCAGGAGGCAGCAGGAGCGCGGTCCATCTTTGTATGCTGCTTCGTTCCAGTGGGTCATTTGTATCGCTGACCCACGTTCTATCCGTCAATTTTCCAATTCCTAAATCGATACGCCCACCCCCGGAAGAACAATTCTCAAAATCAACAGATGGATGAGCATTCTTTAACATCGAAAAAAGTTGATACATAGCTTTGGTTTGTCCATGAACTGCAGGTTTGCCTTCATGCCCAGCATCGATCAGATCTCTATTCATGTCCCATTTGAGGTAGGAAATGTTGTGCTTCGATAGCAATGAATCCAATTTGTTGAATACCGACTGAAAAGCTTCTGGATTCATCAGATCAAGCGCCTGCTGACCACCTCGTCCCCCTGGTGGTAGGCGATGAGAGTTTGGCTTGAGTAGCCATTCGGGATTCTCTCGAAAAGTATCAGAATCAATATTAACCATTTCGGGTTCAACCCATATCCCAAAACGCATTCCATTTGCGTTGATGAAATCAATCAATGGATTCAATCCGTCGGGAAAGATTGACCTATCTACTTCCCAGTCCCCAAGTCCCTTATTCGCGTCACGCCGACCCTTGAACCATCCATCATCTATTACGAATAGCTCAGCGCCAATCTTCTTCGCGGCTAAAGCAAGTTCCCGCAAGCGATTCTCATTTAAATCAAAATATACGGACTCCCATGAATTGAAGATTACGTGCTTTGGTCTATCGGTAATGCTCCGTTGTGATCGAAGATATCTGTGAAATTGGTCAGAAATCCCATCTAGACCATTTCTTGAATAAACGTAAAAACTCTCTGGAGTTTCGTAAGTTTCATTCTTAGCTAATACGATCTCTCCAGACTCAAGGAGCTCCCCGCAGCCGACATTTTGATGGCCTGAGGGCGATTTTTCGGCGAAGTAGAATTGATCGCCACTCCACGCTAGATGTACCGCCCAAATCTCACCTGTCTGGTTATTAAAACTGGGAGTGCCAGTCAAAATCATAGTAGCAGCGTCGTGTCCAGTGCGCCCACGCCTTGATTCCCTGATGTGTTTCCCATAAAAAATTTTTTGTCTTTGCGGAATTCTTTCTTTACACCAACATCCAAAAAAATCAAGCAATTCAGTTGCACGAGCGGGAATTGGCATCGTTGTTGACAATTCATCCAATTGATATCTCGATTCAGAGGTATTTGTAATGGAATGTTTAATCGAGAGAATTCGTGTATTCACTAAACTGAAAATTGATTTGAGGGTTAATTCCGAATAAGTATCGACCAAAATTATAGTTAGCACATTTTTGTCACTATCTATTTTGATTTCTTTTAATTCGAGCTTCACTGCAAAATCAATTCCCTCACGAGACCCGCGAAGCGCTTGATGTCCCCTATACAAATAAGATTTCGTCGGAAGAATCGAATAATTAATTGGCTGATCAAGAACCGCTATAGGAAGTGGCGGATTGAGTGTGCTTGGAGCAATGCTTTCAATTAGCTTCGTAGAATCACCTAACGCTTGACCCCAATAAACTACTTCAGGAAGCTTGTTTTCGAAAACTCTTACAAGAACTGATAATTCGTCTGATGACATTTCTATGAGATCTGATTTTGCATTCCTGATAATCATGTGCCTATTTCTCAAGCTCTCTTTTCCAGGCTAAATGAAATGATCTAGGCCACACCCAAGGTGCTTGATCCGGGAGCAAGAACGGAAAAAGCTTGGATAACCAGAGCGCATACGCTGGTTCCAATCTTTCAAAATTAGTCCGACATAAAACTAGTTCAGATGTAAGCACTTCAAGAGGAATGGTATCTGCAATAACATTCATAGCTTCAGCAAGCGCACGATAGTGAAGCAACCAGTATCTATAATTTTCAACCAATTTGGGAAACTTTGCGCGCAGGTCAATGAATTTCTGCACTCGTTCGTCAGCGCCAGGGTTAGGTACGCAAAAATTAGGATCTACATAAGTTGTTCGATCGGACCACACGCCACCACCAAGCGATAATATTACGTTCCCAATCTCTCTAACACAATCTCCGTCAAGATCCAACCAAGTTCGTGCATATTCCTCCGCAACACTCTGAGCAGTTGCTGCACCATCAGACGCCATCCTGATAATTGCAAATCTATTTACATCATCATGAATACCCTCAACATACTGAACTTGCCCGACGACATTTTTGGTATCCGATCGGATGGCTCGCTCTATGATTGGAAGAATTGGGCACGGACCCCATTTACCCCATCCGCCAAGCATCGTTGTTTCGGGGTTCATATAATATTTTAGAATAGGCTTGCCTGCACCCCTTGGAATATCCGCCACATAATCCACCCAGGGCGATTGTCTAAGTATTTTCTCTACTTTTTCATGTCTTTCAATTGACAATGCGTGGCTAGCGGCTACTACCTTAACGTCGGGATGAAACTTACGACATATTTCAGCTTGTTTTCTGTAACTCTCTAAATATATTGTCGGCCAATCTTCGCATAATTTGCAACAACACCCCCCATTATCAGTCGCAGGCGTCATGAGATAATCAATTCGAGGTAACTCAGAAAAAACCTTAGTGCGCAACCGAAGTATCTCTTGCCAGGCGCCCTCCACAGAAGGACATGCGCAGCCTTCTTCTAGAAACAATGTTCCATTAGTTGCTTTCCAATGAGGATTTTCTTCAAGTGTTTTTTCAAAAACATCATTCAATGTGCTGTAAATTCCAACATTCATTCCAAGGTCGATTATTTCTTGGCAGATAGCACGTTGTAAGGACCAGTGATTACTTTCGAATAGATAGTCTTCAGGGGTTCTTTGCCCAAATTGAAAGGGAATGAACCAAACCGTGTTTGCACCCATTTTTTTTAAATCTGACAACTCTCTTTTCCACCTATCAAGAGCCCAAAATCTCATGCCAGTATCACCATTGTGATTAGCCAGAAAAACTCCAACTGGTTTCTCGTGAAAATAAGTTTCCTTATACATCACAGCCCTCTTCCCAATTTTTTACCGATAATTAACCTTTGGTAGCCCCTGCGGTTAAGCCACTGATGAATTGCTTCTGTAACGCTAGGAAGAAAATTAAGATTGGTAAGCTTGCGACAATCATGTACGCGAATATGGTCCCATAATCAGTAATTTGCCTTGAGCTAACTTGATAAAAGAGACCAGTGATCACGGTTTGTCCAGTGAGAGGTCCTAAAATAATCAGAGGCGCCAAAAAGTCATTCCATATCCAAACTCCGAGAAAAATAAGAATACTTGCGGTTGCCGGACGTAAGAGTGGGAATATTATTACCCAAAATGTTCGGGATTTTGATGCGCCATCGATGGCAGCTGCTTCATCTAATTCTCTTGAAATTCCTCTGATAAATCGGGTGAACACGAAAACCCCAAAGGGAAGGAAAAAACCTACGTTTGCGAGGATTAGACCTACGTAGCTTCCGAGAAAATGCAAACGCCTCAAAACTTCAACCAGAGGGACTAACAGAACTTGACCTGGAACCATAAAGCCTGCCAACAAAATAGCAGTAAAAATTCTGGCAACTTTTGTGCGACTTCGTGCGAGCGTGTAAGCCAACCCTGCAGACAATACGCAAGTTAGTAGTGCACTAATAATCGTCACTATGAAACTTCTTCGAAGCCCGGGCAATAAGTCACTTTGCGCTGGATCAAGGACTTTTGCAAAATTCTCGAAAGTGGGGTTAGTTGGAATTCCAAGTGGATCGCCAAGTATCTGTGAGGACTCTTTGACTGAGTTAACGAGAACAATAAATACGGGAAGGATAAATATTAAAGCGACGACGATTGTGAGAAATGGCCGAAGGAAACTTAACTTTGACTCAACTTTCATCGTTCCACCTCTCTCTTTGTCAAAAGATAAACCAATACACTTGTAACTGCAGCAACCAAAAGGGTGAGGACAATTGCCATTGATGAGGCATATGCCACTCTGGCAGACTGGAAAGCAGTTCTTACCATAGTCGTAGCGATAGTTTCTGTGGAGCCTGCTGGACCACCAGCAGTCACTACTATCACTTGGTCGTAAAGTCGCAGGCCAACTAGAGACAGAACTGTCGCATTAATTGTTAGTGAACCCGCGAGTAATGGCCACGACACAAATCGAAAAAGTTGAAATTCCGAACAACCGTCTATTTTTGCGGCTTCAGTTAATTCTTTGGGTATGGACTGTAGATCCGCGAGATAAATGACCATACAGAAACCGACCATTTGCCATGTCACTATGAATGCGACCGAAGGTAGAGCCAAAGATTGTGAACCAATCCAGCTTTGCTTCAAACTACTCAATCCCACTTCGTCTAGAAGTGAGTTGAGGATGCCATTATCAGTGAGAATTGATGCCCACACGACACTTACAACTACCGCACTGAGTGTCATTGGCATGAAAATGAGGGTTCGTACTCCATTGTAAAGTTTCCCTTTTTTATTGAGGAGTACCGCGATGAAGAGTCCAGAGACATTTGGAAGAATTATTATAATGGCGGCGAATTTGAGAGTAGTAAAGATTGATTTTCTAAATTCAGGATCAGATAGAAGCGTTGTGTAGTTCTGTAAACCAATGAAACTTGTATCTGGATAAGTCCAATTGTAATTGGTCAGGCTGGACACGATGAGGATAACAAAAGGAATCAAAATCAAAAATGAGTAGGTTAAAAAACTTGGAAGATAGAGAACTACATCACCAATCTTCGAAACTATTCGGGATAAGAGGTTTCGGGGCGTGAAAGTTTTCACGTTACTCACCCCAAAACCTCCCTCCTCTTTTTAACGCGAGTGAAATTCTCGCATCAAACTATCTTGCGGTGTTTTTCTTTATTGACGCATCCAAATCATCAACTGCCTGATCTGCTGTTTTAGATCCATCCATCATTCCCTGAATGGCTTTAGAGAAATCAGCCATGAATGCAGCAGGAAGTTCATCCGCGCCACCATTCCACCCGAAAGTCGGCACTCGCTTTGAATCGTTGTAGATTGCAAAACTGTCGTCGAACAATTGGGTCATTTTTGATTTCGCCTTCCAGCCCTTGACGTTGGGGAAAAGAGCATCGTTAACCGCTCCAGCTTCTCCACCCGCTTGGCTGCTAGCAATTAGTATGCCGGCTTTAAGCGCTTGAGCTGGAAACTTCGTTTTTGCAGAGATGAACGGAACTGGACCAACCACTGCTCCCACAGTCGGGCTTCCTGAATCCGGTGGAAGTGGGAACACTCCAATTTCAAATCCTTTGCCGACTCCAGCAGCTTGCCATGTACCCATTGGATACATAGATCCGCCGCCACTTTCGAATTTCTCTTTGACTTGACCATAATTGATGCTTAGGGCATCCGTATTGAAGTACTTCTTATCCACAAGCACCTGGAACTTCTTGAACGCCGCTAGAGCATCGGCCTTAAGGCTTGCTTTGCCAGCTTTGTAGTCTTGATTGAACTTCGGATTCTTACTCATGACATCAGAATTTAGAATGCCAGACATCATGATTGGTGTTGCCCAACCATCGCTACCGCCACCAGCAAGAAGCGGTGTGAAGCCCTTGGCTTTCAATTTCTCGCATGCAGTGAGAAATTCAGCCCAGGTTTTTGGAACACTGGTGATGCCAGCCTCTTTGAATTGAGTCTTGTTGTAGTAAACAACCGGGATTGCTTGAGCGCCCATAGGAAGTCCGTAGACCTTGCCATCAATCCGGGTTTCTCCACCGTTGAATCCTGCAAGAGCCGATTCAGGATATGGGAGAAGCGCGCCGGCCTTCGCAAAATCTGCTTGTGGAACATCCCAAATTAGGTCTGGGAGTTGATTGGTGGTTAGTAATTGCTGCGCATATTGTTTCCGATCAAGTCCTGGAGTATACAAATACTTGATTTTTAGCTTCGGCATAGCCTTACGAGCCTCTGCAGTCAATGCAACCCAATAATCCTCTTGAATATTTGGAGTCTTGAAAACTAGCAAAGACAGTTCAGCTGGTTGCTTCCACTGTTCTTCAAGAACCAATTTATTTTTCTTTTTAACACAGACAAGATTTTCTAGCACAGACGCACCTTTTACGACGGCATTTGCCTTCTTGCAAGAAGCTCCTGCAGTTTGAGCCGCAGATGCACTCATAGAGTTAACACCTGATAGAACTACTGAGAACACGAGTGTCGCAGCGAAAGTTGTGCTGACTAACCGTCTCCTGCCTTTTTGTTTAAGCATGCTTTCCTTCCCCAATTAATTGTCGAGGCACTCGCTAATCTCAACGAAGTACCTCTTGAAGTTGGCTGACTATATTTCCTATAGGATTTGAAAGATAGTGTTTGGAGATGATTTCCCGTTATTCCGGAAATTTTTTTATGAAATCAGGCATTTTTACTATATGTACGTTATATCCAATATGTGAAAGACTCTCTCCCGCATGCGAATTAGTCTGAAGCAATGTGGCCAAATGAACAGATAGAAACAGATAGATTAGTGAAAGTAGGGGTCACTAACTAAAAAATCTTGCTTGAAGAGGAGCTCCGTTTGAACAAAAATAGAACTGCCCTAGTTACTGGAGGAGCGTCGGGGATCGGGGCAGCGTGTGTTCGCCGGTTTTTAAGCGAAGAGATAAATGTGGTGGCAGTTGATTTGAACGAAAGAGCCCTTGAGACGAAGGCTCGTGAATTTGACTCCTCTTACTTCAAGTTCGTAGTTGGAGATATTCGCGAACAAGAAGTGCGCATGAACTGTATTTCAACAGCAATTAATGAATTCGGTGCTTTGAATATAGTCGTGAATAACGCTGCGGTATTTCTTCTATCAGGAATCGATGCTTCATTAGATCAGTGGCAGCGAACATTCGAAGTTAACCTCCTCGCTGGTGCTCATCTAGTCGTGGAATCGCTTCCTTACTTAAGTCAGAATTTAAATCCGTCAATAGTTAATATCGCTAGCATTTCGGCTCATCGGGCACAAACAGGTCGTTGGACGTACAACTCGATGAAAGGTGCTCTTCTTGAACTTACGAAATGTCAGGCTTTGGACCTTGCACCCCAAGGAATTCGAGTTAATTCGGTGAGCCCAGGATGGATTTGGACAGAAACCTCTGATCAAGCCGCGAACGGAGACAGGGCCAAATGGGAGCCCATTTGGGGAAAGTACTCAATGATGGATCGCTGCGGTGAACCGGAAGAAGTTGCCGCTGCAGTCGCTTGGTTAGCCAGCCCGGATGCCAGTTTTGTAACAGGAACTGATTTAGCTGTAGACGGCGGATACCTCGCGCTAAGTCCGGAGGGCTCAGACACCCTTGACTTACAGCGAGGATAGATAAGCGTCTACTCTGACTTCCTATTCGTGTACTCACTTGCTGCTAGTTGTCCGCAAGCGCCATCAATCTCTCGGCCACGAGTATCACGCACTGTCACTGGTACGCCGTAGCTCTCTAACTTTGCAACGAAGGCTTTCTCGTCTTGTGGTCGCGATGCGGTCCACTTTGAGCCAGGCGTTGGATTCAAAGGTATGAGATTGACGTGTGCATTCTTATTTTTTAGCATCCGGCCAAGCAGGTCTGCTCGCCACGCTTGATCGTTCACATCGCGAATCAGCGCATATTCGATGGAATAGCGCCGTCCGGTGGTACGCGCATATTCATCTGCTGCCGCAAGGACCTCGCGTACCTTCCAACGGGTATTGATTGGCACTAATGTGTCACGAAGTTCATCATCTGGCGTATGTAGCGAGACGGCAAGCGTCACCGGGATCTTCTCTTGAATTAACTTCTCAATACCTGTAACCACACCTACTGTCGAGAGCGTCACCGAACGAGCGCCAATACCAAACCCATCGGGAGCCGGAGAGGTGATATTGCGGATGGAGCGGAGTACGGCGTTGTAATTGGCCATCGGCTCCCCCATCCCCATGAACACGATATTTGAAAGTCGTGTCGGTTCACCCATTTTTCCTGCGGCAAGCGCCTTCGTCGCTTCGAAAACCTGCGCTGTTATCTCACCAGCGCTCAAGTTTCGCGTGAGACCTGCTTGCCCAGTGGCACAGAATGGACAGTTCATGCCGCACCCTGCTTGAGAAGAGATGCAGAGCGTCGCGCGATCGGGATAACGCATTAAAACGCTCTCGACCATAACACCATCGTGCATCTTCCATAAATCTTTTCGCGTCGCACCACCATCACACTCAATCGTCCGTACCAAAGTCAAAAGTCTCGGAAAGAGCGCATCAGATAACTTCTTCGCGATAGCCGGGGAGATATCCGTCCACTCGGTCGGATCATCACTGTGTCGGGCAAAGTAATGATTGGCGAGTTGTTTTGCCCGAAAACCTTGCTCCCCCAATTCCTTGACGGCTGCAACGCGTTCTTCAGGAGTTAGGTCGGCGAAGTGCTTCGGTGCTCTCTTCGTGACTGGAGCAACGTCGATGATGAGTGGCTTATTCGAATTTTCACTCATCGCGCTACCCGATGAGATTCAAGATAGCCCAGATGAAGGGTGATGTGAGTAGAACCGAATCAAGGCGATCAAGCACTCCGCCATGGCCAGGAAGAAGTGCGCCCATATCCTTCAGGTCCAAATCGCGCTTAATCGCACTTTCGATGAAATCCCCCGAGGTTGCCGTCACTACTGCGCCAAGTCCGACAAGGGCACCGACCCACCACATCTGATTGAAATAGATGCTGAACATCAACGAACCGCCAATCGCGGTGAAGATGACTGAGCCGACCAAACCCTCCCAACTCTTTTTTGGGCTGATATTCGGAGCGATCTTGTGCTTGCCCAGTAGAACTCCGAACACGTAACCAAAGGTGTCATTACATGCTACGAGAGCAACTAAAGTCATGATGCGGCGAAGGCCATCATCTTCCTTTGCCATTACCAACAAGAAGGATGCCAGGAACGGAATATAGGCAAGGGTAAAGATGCTGGCAAAAGCATTTCTGACAAAATCCTTGGGACCTCGTGTGAGAATTGCAATTAACGTGAAAGGAATCGTCAGCGCAGTTGCGACGGCGATACCTGGGACAGCCTCGAACCAAGCGGCCAAGAAGATAATGGTCGCAGAGAGATAGAGCGAGCTGCAGATGCTGATATTCGCCCGTGCGAGCGCGCGATTCATCTCCCAAATTCCACGATAGACAAAGACCAATGCGAGTGCGACGAAGAGGATTCGATCGAGAAAACTGAGCGAGCCAATCACAAGTGCAAGAATGATGATACCTACACCGATAGATGGCAGCAGCTTTCGCCCAGCCCTCTTATTTATCGCCTCGTTTATCGAATGGAGGTCAGACATTCCAGTGGCGCGAACTCTCAGACTTCGAGAAGTTCGGTCTCCTTATGCTTAAGCAGATCGTCAATCTTCGCAACATGCGCGCTCGTGTGCTTATCGAGTTCTTTTTCTGCGCGGGCGACATCGTCCTTACCGACTTTGCCATCCTTCTCAAGCTTCTCGAGGGCTTCTTTTGCATGGCGGCGGATATTTCTGACTGAGACTCGCGACTCTTCTGCCTTATTGCGCGCAACCTTGATGAATTCCTTGCGACGATCTTCTGTGAGTTGCGGGAAGTTCACGCGAATGACGCCACCATCTGATGCAGGATTGACGCCCAGATCAGACTCTCGAATCGCCTTCTCGATGATTGCCATTGCTCCCTTATCGTAGGGAGTGACTACGGCGATGCGCGCCTCAGGAACTTGCACTGAAGCTAGTTGAGCGAGTGGAGTGAAGGTTCCGTAGTAATCGACCATAATCTTGGCGAACATCGAAGGGTGTGCTCGACCGGTACGAATGGCACCGAAGTCATCACGGGCAACTTCGACGGCCTTATCCATCTTCGCATCCGAATCCTTGAGGATCCCATTGACTAACTCAGACATTGCATTTCTCCTTAAGAGACGAGCGTTCCGATTGATTCGCCTCGAACGGCTCGGGCGATATTGCCGGTCTTCAATAGATCAAAGACGATGATGGGTAGCGCATTCTCTCGGCAGAGACTAAAGGCAGCGGCATCTGCAACAGCCAGTGATTTGCTCAAGACTTCATCAAAAGAGATCTTGTCGTATTTAGTTGCGCTCTTATCCTTGCGAGGGTCGGCTGAGTAGACACCATCTACCCCACTCTTTGCGAGCAGGAGCGCTTCGGCTTTGATTTCTAGGGCGCGCTGTGCTGCAACAGTGTCAGTTGTGAAAAATGGCATTCCTGCACCCGCGCCGAAGATAACGACCCGTCCTTTATTGAGATGTCTGATTGCGCGAAGTGGAATGTAAGGCTCTGCTACTTGTCCCATCTGGATGGCAGTCTGCACGCGGGTGGGCACGCCCTCTTTCTCTAAGAAATCTTGGAGTGCAAGGCAGTTCATGACCGTACCGAGCATTCCCATGTAGTCAGCGCGAGCGCGATCCATGCCGCGTTGTTGTAATTCGGCGCCACGGAAGTAGTTTCCGCCGCCAACGACAATCGCGACTTCTGTTCCAGAGCGTGCGACATCAGCAATCTGTTTTGCGATTCCCTGCACGACATCGGGATCAACGCCGATACCAGTGCCACCACCAAAGACCTCGCCCGAGAGTTTTAGGAGGACTCTCGAGTAGGTCATGGTCACTATTGTCTTACTGTCCGACGCGGAAACGGAAGAAGGCAGTGGCAGAAGTTCCAGCCTCAGTCAGAACTTGAGCAACGCTCTTCTTTTGATCCTTAGCGAAAGCCTGCTCGACCAGGCTCACTTCCTTCACAAAGCCTGTGACGCGCCCTTCGACGATCTTGGCCAAGGCTGCCTCAGGCTTGCCCTCGTTGCGGGCAGTCTCTTCAGCGATTCGACGCTCGTTCTCGATGACATCGGCTGGGACCTCATCGCGAGTGACATATTGCGGCGCGAAGGCAGCAATATGTTGCGCGACATCTTTTCCGATATCCCCTGCTGCCTTACTGAGTTGGAGTAGCACTCCAACTTGCGGAGGGAGATCAGGGCTGGTCTTGTGAAGGTAGGCAACTACCGGCGAACCCTTAAGGACACCGACGCGACGAAGTGCGATTCGCTCGCCCAATGTCGCATTCGCTTCATCGATGTGTGCTTGGACGCTCTTGCCGCCGCCAAAATCTGAGGCTAAGAAGCCTTCAGTATCAGAGACATTGGATGAGGCAAGCTTGCTTACTAATTCATCAGCAAGCGCCTGGAAGCGCTCACCCTTCGCGACGAAATCAGTCTCGCAGTTGAGTTCGAGGATCACGCCAGAGTCGCCTTCGACTTTGGCAGTGACCAAACCATTTGAGGTTGCTCGACCTTCGCGTTTGGTAACTCCCTTAAGACCCTTGACGCGGATGATTTCTACGGCTTTGTTGAAATCACCGCCAGCCTCATCGAGTGCTTTCTTGCAATCCAACATACCTGCGGCGGTCTGTTCGCGCAGGCGCTTTACATCTGCTGCTGTGTAGGACATTTATCTACGCTCTCTTCTCGTTCGCCTTGCGCTCGCTCTAGTTGGCTGGTGTCTCGGTTGCTACAGGCGCTGCTGCAGCCTCGAGTTGTGCTGCAACATCAGCAACAGCTGCTGCTGCAGGCTCTGGCTTGTTATTTGCCTGGCGTGCTTGCATGCCGGCAACTACTGCATCTGCAATCACGCGAGTAAGTAGCGCGACTGAACGGATGGCGTCGTCGTTGCCTGGAATCTTGTATTCGACCTCGTCTGGATCGCAATTGGTGTCAAGAATCGCAATGACTGGGATACCAAGTTTGTGTGCTTCTTGTACTGCGAGGTGCTCTTTCTTGGTGTCTACGACCCACACTGCTGATGGAAGCTTGGACATGTTGCGAATTCCATCGAGGTTCTTCTTCAACTTATCTTTCTCGCGACGGAAGATCAGAAGTTCTTTCTTGGTACGAATCTGATCTTGATTCGTCTCGAGCGCTTCGAGCTCCTTGAGGCGATCGATTCGCTTCGCGACAGTGTTGAAGTTGGTGAGCATGCCACCGAGCCAACGCTCAGTCACATAGGGCA
>CAZBCF010000019.1:0-27519 GCA_964490435.1 uncultured Bifidobacterium sp.
ACTTTTCTCACGCCTCTAGGCTATCGCCTGTGAGTAAGCCGATTAAAAGAGAGCCTGGTAGCCGCGTTATTCCCGCATGGGAGCGGGTCGGCGAATACAGCGATATCACTTATGAGCGCGCCGAGGGAATGGCGAAGATAACAATCAATCGCCCTGAAGTTCGAAATGCATTTCGTCCAGAGACGCTCGCACAATTGCAGGAGGCCTTCAACATCGCACGAGATGACGACAGCGTTGGCGTAATCATCTTCACTGGAGCAGGAACAGAAGCATTCTGTTCTGGCGGTGATGTCATGGTCCGCGGTGACGATGGTTACATCGGCAGCGATACCCTCGGCAAGAAAGGCATTGGCCGATTAAATGTCTTAGATCTTCAAGTACAGATACGTCGCACTCCTAAGCCAGTTATAGCGATGGTTGCTGGTTGGGCAATTGGTGGTGGACATGTGTTGCACGTCGTCTGTGATATCACGGTTGCTGCAGAGAATGCCAAGTTTGGTCAGACCGGCCCGATGGTTGGATCCTTTGATGGCGGGTACGGAGCAGGATTGCTCGCGGCACATATCGGCCAGAAGAAAGCGCGCGAGATCTGGTTCATGTGTCGCCAATACGATGCACAGGAAGCCCTCGAGATGGGCCTAGTGAACACTGTTGTTCCAGTGGCTGAACTTGAAGCCGAGACAGTTTCCTGGGCGCGCGAGATGTTGCGCCACTCTCCACTTGCACTTCGGTTACTCAAGGCCGGACTTAATGCTGCCGATGATGGCCTTGCCGGAGTACAACAACTTGCCGGTGATGCCACTTTGCTCTTTTATCTCACTGAGGAAGGCCAAGAGGGAAGGAATGCCTTCCAGGAGAAACGTCCACCTAACTTTGGTCGTTTTCCAAAGCGCCCCTAACAATGCACATTAGTGATTTGCTGGCGCGGGTAAAAGTCGTCGGAATTCCAACTCGCACCAATTTTCGAGGTGTGCGGGTTCGAGAAATCGCGCTGATTCAAGGGGAAAAAAGGTGGGGCGAGTTCGCTCCCTTCAAAGATTACTCGGTGGAACGAGATGCGTTGTGGTTGCAGGCAGCGCTTGAAGCCGCTGACAATGATTTCCCTGTGCCAGTGCGCAGTGAGGTGAAAGTCAATGCCACTCTCCCCGAAGTCCCGGTTACACGCGTTGGCGAGGTGCTCTCTTGGTTTCCTGGCTCAACGACGGTCAAAATCAAAGTAGGTACCGCTCATGATGACGAGCGAATAGCAGAGGTCTTTCGAATCATTCCAGATGCCAGGTTGCGTCTCGATGCAAATGGTCTGTTCTCCATACAAGAGGCTCAGGATTTTCTTACCTCGCTCTATAACAAATACGGAGACGCAATAGAATATGCCGAGCAGCCATGCGCTTCTCTGGCTGAGAATGCCGCGCTCCATCTGCCGATACCACTTGCTATCGATGAAAATCTCCGGCTTGGTGATGATGTAGATGAGATAAATAACATCGCAGATGTCGTAGTGGTAAAAGTCGCGCCTTTGGGTGGAATAAACCGCGCTTTGAATATCATCGCGAAGTTAGATAAGCCGGTGGTGATCTCTTCAGCATTAGAAAGTAGCGTGGGTCTGTCGGCAGGAATCGCACTTGCCGCGCACTTGCACGATGATGTTATCTGCGGATTGGGAACTCGAGCGCTACTCGAGGCGGATGTTGTCAAGGATTCGTTACTTCCGGTCAATGGTGTCGTTTCTGTTGGAGAAGTCGAAATTGATGAGTCGGCATTAGCGCAGTTACAACTTTCCCCCGAGCAAGAGAAGTGGTGGCATAATCGCATTAGTAATGCGTATACGAAGCACAGAGCGAATATCGAACGGGGGCAGTCGCGATGACCGCGTCGCAATACACTCCCGCACCTGTATTGGGCGAAGTGGTCATCAATCAACTCATCCGACTCGGCGTAAAGGATGCAGTGATCTCTCCAGGTTCGCGAAATGCTCCGCTGACAATGGCGCTCTGGCGCGCAATGACAAGAGCAGAGATTCGACTCCATACTCGCATCGACGAGCGCAGCGCAGCATTTCTTGCGTTGGGCATCGCTAAGGCAACTGGATTACCAACACCTGTCATCTGCACCAGCGGCAGCGCCGCTGCAAATTTCTATCCAGCGCTTCTCGAGGCGGCGCATAGTGGCGTGCCCTTGTTAGCAATCACCGCCGATCGACCCGAGCGATTGTGGCGAACGGGTGCTAACCAGACCACCCAGCAAGTGAATATGTATTCGGCGGCAGATCTGAAAACTTTGAACCTTGCCGCTACTGGTGAGCAGCGTGGACAGATTGTGAAATGGCGATCTGAGATTGCGCGCGAGATCAGGCCAAACCGGCCACTGCATATAAATGTGGAATTCGATGAACCCTTGATTGGTTCACTTCTTTGGAGTGAAGATATAAACCAAGATGTTTCGGTGCCACCGTTTCAAGAAATCACGGCAAAACCATTGCAGAGGTATCAGGAACACGGCGTCATCATCATCGGTCATGGTGCCGCAGGGATTGTTTACGCAGATATCGTGCGATTCTCAGAGAAAACTGGATGGCCAATCCTCTCTGAAGATCCACTTTTAGGCCTTGAAGTGATAGCGCACACATCTTTAGTGCTTGCTGATCCTGCACGACGCGAGCGGCTTAAACCTGAGATTGCTCTTGTCATCGGCCGGACGACGTTATCTCGAGCAATCAATTCGTATATTGCAAGCGCTTCCTATCACATTGTGGTCGACCCGCGCATTAGCGATGTCGATACCAAACGTGAAGCAGATGAACTACATCTTGCACTCCCACTCATCGCAAATGAGATCGCGCCAGATCCGGTATGGCGCTCGACCTTTATGGATATCGCGAAAAAGATTAGCGCGCGATTGCCAGGTCATCTGAATTCATGGACTGAACCTGCCGCAGTGAGCGCAGCGGTCACTGAGCTCCCTAGTGGAGCAGCACTTTTTGTCGCTTCCTCTCGTCCAATCCGAGATATCGAGGCGTTTGCAGATTCGCAGACTGGAATCGAAACGTTTGCAAATCGAGGTCTTGCTGGGATCGACGGAAATCTTTCAACGGCATTTGGTATTGCGCTTTGTCGAGAGCGCACCTATGCAATCGTCGGTGATCTGGCATTCTTACACGATATCAATGGCTTGTTGATCGGTCCCGAAGAACAACGTCCCAACCTCACCATCATCGTCATCTCCAATGATGGCGGTGGCATCTTTTCGACCTTGCCACAAAGTGATGTTCCTGGATTCGAAAAGATTTTTGGCACTCCGCATGGCCGCAATTTAGTAAAAATTGCTGAGAGTTACGGTGTTCTTGCCGGTGCAGTACGGACTATCGATGCTTTGAAAGCGCAACTTGCCAGGAACACCGACGGAATTCGGGTGATCGTCTGCGAGATGCCGGATCGACGAGATAACGCGCAGCTCTTGCGAGAGATTACTGAGTCTCTAGCGCTTCTCTGATGGGCAGGAGTTTTGCCTGACTCTCTGCATATTCTTTCGCTGGATCAGAACCTTGCACTATTCCGCATCCGGCAAATAATCGAATCTCGCGAGGATTCGTCGAATTGATTTGTGCACATCGCAGCGCAATTCCAATCTCTCCCTCGCCCTTGCTGTCGATCCAACCAACTGGACCGGCATAGCGACCGCGTGACATCTGTTCGATCTCTTTTATTGCTTTTTGAGCGGCAGGACGTGGGGTTCCACATACTGCCGCAGAGGGGTGTAGTTCTCTAATTACCGTGAATAAATCAGCGGGTGCGAGTGAGTCAGTTAATACTCCAGTGACATCTGTGGCAAGGTGCATCACATTTGTTAAATGCAGGACGAATGGTGTTTCTGGAACATTTGTCGAAGAGCAGAATGGCGCCAAAGTCTGTGCGACTGACTCCACTGCATATTCATGTTCTTCTAAATCCTTCGATGACCGTGCAAGTGAAGCAGCGAGCGCCAAGTCACGTTCATCGTTTCCAGTTCTTTGGATTGTGCCAGCAAGAATGCGCGATGTGACAAGTCCTTTATTCAATCGCACAAGAAGTTCTGGTGTGGCGCCAACAAGATTAGCAACAGAGAAGATCCATGTTGAGGCGTACTTCTCACTGAGTTTTTTCATGATGTGTCGCGAATCGAAGGGCAAATCTGAGAGCGCGAGCAGATCTCGAGCGAGGACCACTTTTGAGATTTCACCGTTGTGGATCTTTGCCAGCGCTTTACCGACGTTGATCTCCCATTGCGCAGGAGAGATTGCCCCTCCTATCCAACTCAAATTGAGCGGCGCCTCACTACTCTGACGCGTTGAAAGGCTTGGCGCACTCTCATCGCCAAACCAGGTAATCCAGGTACGTCCATTTCGTTGCCCCACGACAACTTCTGGAATAATCGCAATGCTGGCTTCGTCAGAATCGAAAGATCCCGAGATGAATAAGACTGGTCCAGTACCAAACTTCTTGACTTGATCTTGCACCGTTAAGTGGGCACATCGCTCACGCCACCAGAGTCGAATCTGCTCGAAACGATCGCTACCGAAGACTTCTAATCGATCGAGTTCACCCCAACCAACCAACCCATCGCCGCCACGAACCCAGGCTAATCCGTTGCTGTCTGGTAGGAGCGCGAGCAGCTCCTTCGACTCACCAACTTCGTGAGTATGTACCGCCAGAGATTTCGAAGAACTCACGAACGACGCTTATCCACCACTCGCCACAACGTTGGTAGCGCACTTGCAGCGATTGCCAGTTTGAGGATTTCGCCGATGATGAATGGAGTCAAGCCCGCATTGATAGTCCACGTCCAATTTTCCCCCGTGGAGTGCTGTAACCAGAGCAGACCTGGTATGAAGATCAAAAGTTGTCCTATGAGCATCGAAGCAATAGCAGTGTGAATCTTCTTATCCCATTTCTTTGACGCGAGGAAACTCAGCGCAATTGTCGCGAGGAACATACCAATGAGGTAGCCACCGGTTGCACCGGTCAATTTTGCGAGCCCATGGCCTTGTTGGGAGAAGACCGGCGCACCGGCGACGCCGATACCTAAATAGAGGGCGAAGGTTGTTGCACCAAGGGCGCGACCATAACTTGCACCAATTAATAGCGCACCAAGGGTCTGGCCCGTGACCGGAACTGGTGAGCCAGGAACCGGCAGCGCTATCTGAGCCATCAGAGCAAGAAAGGCGACACCCCCGATTGCGAGAGCGGTATTTGTGAGCAAGGTGCTCTTGGGAAAGAGCGCTGCGCGAAGTGAGTGCGGTGCGAGGGGAACTGTGGTCATTTTCTTGCCTCCTACAGCTTCGATGGTCTGGGCCAGTGATCTGAGCCAATGGTCTCAATCGGTCTCAATTGGCATCTGAGCGTACACACCATAAAGATGTACTCCATGGTACGAGCCCGCCTCGATAAGTCGCCTCGCGATGTCGCGGCGATGTTCGATCAGGTGGCGAAGCGGTATGACCTGCTCAACGACCTGCTCAGTCTGGGTAGGACGAAAGCGTGGCGGCGAGCAGTAGTAGCGACCATCGCGCCAAACGATCGCATGCGAATTCTCGATTGTGCGGCGGGAACTGGCTCATCTACCGCGCCCTTAGCAGCGGCGGGCGCTCTGGCAATCGCTTCAGATTTCTCACTTGGCATGCTCGAGGCTGGTGCCGCTCGCCATCGCGATCTCACCTTCATCGCTGCCGACAACCTTGCGCTGCCTTTCGCTGATGGCGCTTTTGATGTCGTCACCATCTCTTTTGGCTTGCGAAATGTTGTCGACACCTCAGCAGCGCTCCGAGAAGCGCTTCGGGTGACAAAACGCGGTGGCCGGATGGTGGTTTGCGAATTCTCACACCCCACCATTCGCCTCTTCCGATTCATCTATTTCCGCTATCTCATGCGCGTGCTCCCGCCACTTGCTCGGATCTTCTCCTCCAACCCCGAGGCATATACCTACCTCGCCGAATCGATCGAAGAATGGCCTGACCAACGAGCGCTCGCCGCGGCAATGTCCGAGGCAGGCTGGTCAAAGGTCTCTTGGCAGAACCGGACCGGAGGGATTGTCGCTATCCACCAAGGTTTTCGGCAGGCGGACAGAGAAATCTGAGGTTTCTCGGGATTCCGGGGTGGGTGAGATAACACGAGCAGGAGGTAATCTGCCCTGCTTTTGACCCGTAAGATTTGGAGGGTTTCGCGCACGCGTGATTCGCGGGGGGAGTCAGGGGGAGTAATGAATCCTTATGTTCCGATTCTGGTCATCGGGGCTATTGGATTTGGATTCGCACTCATCTCTATCGTCGCTGGCTATCTCACCGGCCCACGGCGCTACAACCGCGCCAAAGCGCAGGCCTATGAATGTGGGATCGAACCGACCCCTCCGGCAGCCGGTGGAGGTCGTTTCCCGATCAAATATTTCCTCACCGCGATGCTCTTTATCATCTTCGATATCGAAATCGTCTTCCTCTACCCGTGGGCAGTTGCATTCGACCAACTCGGCCTCTTCGGCATCGTCGAAATGTTCTTGTTCATCCTTACAGTTTTTGTCGCCTACATCTATGTTTGGCGCCGCGGCGGATTGGAGTGGGACTAACTCATGGGTCTTGAAGAGAAACTCCCCAGCGGATTTGCTTTAACAACCGTCGAGAAGCTCGTCGGATATATGCGTAAGAACTCGCTCTGGCCCGCGACATTTGGTCTGGCCTGTTGCGCAATCGAAATGATGGCTGTAACCACTGGACGCTATGACCTTGCCCGTTTTGGAATGGAGGTCTTCCGCGGATCACCGCGGCAAGCAGATCTCATGATTGTTGCCGGGCGGGTAAGTAACAAGATGGCGCCAGTTTTGCGTCAGGTATACGACCAGATGTCTGAACCAAAATGGGTAATCGCTATGGGCGCTTGCGCCTCATCAGGTGGCATGTTCAATAATTATGCGATCGTCCAGGGTGTAGATCACGTTGTTCCTGTCGATATATACCTACCAGGTTGCCCACCGCGTCCAGAGATGCTTATGGATGCCATCATCAAACTTCACGAAGAAATCAAGAACGCAAAGTTAGGTATCAACCGAGCAAAGATCATCAAGGAAGTCGAAGCGGCAGCGCTCGCCGCTAAACCCACTATCGAATTAAAGGGATTGCTTGCATGAGCGATATCGCAAAGCAGGGCACCAATATGAGCGCCGAAAACACTGGCATGTTTGGCGTTTCTGGATCTGGTGATACATCAGGTTATGGCGGACTCCAAAAACGAAAAGTCCAGATTGGTTCAACCGAGCGCCCTTTTGGTAGTTATTTCGATGATGTCGTTGATGGATTAGAGCGGGCCTATCCAGCGTTCAGCGATGCTATCGAGCGGGTCGTCGTCGATCGTGGTGAATTAACACTCCACGTTCGTCGCGAAAAGCTCGTAGATGTTGCACGCGTGCTTCGGGATGATCTGAAATTCGAGATGTGCCTTGGCGTGAGTGGAGCCCACTATCCCGACGAAAGCAGTCGCGAACTGCGTGCTCTCTATCCGTTGCTTTCGCTCACTCGGAATCAACGGATTCGTATCGAAGTAGCAGCGCCTGATAGCGATCCACACATTCCCTCAGTGGTTGAGATCTGGGCGGGTAATAATTGGCATGAGCGTGAGACCTATGACATGTTCGGAATCATCTTCGACGGTCATCCAGCGTTGACTCGGATTTTTATGCCTGATGATTGGAATGGTCACCCACAACGTAAGGATTATCCGCTCGGCGGAATCCCGGTCGAATATAAAGGTGCAACCGTGCCGCCACCGAGCGATCGGCGGGTGTATCGCTAATGTCGCAGACTTACAACAGTCCACGTGAAACCACGGAAGGTCGAATCTATTCGGTCACTGGTGGCGATTGGGATGATTTAGTGACAGAGATTGGTTCCACACAAGAAGAGCGCGTGGTTGTGAATATGGGGCCACAACATCCATCGACACATGGCGTGCTTCGCTTGATCTTGGAACTCGAAGGCGAGACTGTCACCGAAGCGCGATGCGGTATCGGTTATCTCCACACCGGCATCGAGAAGAACACCGAGTATCGCTCTTGGACTCAAGGGGTCACTTTCGTCACTCGAATGGATTACCTCTCTCCGATGTTCAATGAAGCGGCATATTGCCTAGCGGTCGAGAAACTACTTGGCATCACCGATCAGATTCCTGAGCGTGCAACGTTGATTCGCGTGATGATGATGGAATTCAATCGAATCTCTTCACATCTTGTCTGTCTCGGAACTGGCGGCTTAGAGCTAGGTGCAATCACACCAATGTTCTTCGCCTTCCGCGAGCGCGAGATGATTCTCGACATCTTCGAGATGGCCTCAGGTCTTCGCATGAACACCGCTTACATTCGACCTGGCGGGCTGGCCAATGACCTTCCTGCCGATGCGATTCCGAAGATTCGTGAAGCGGTAAAGACAATCCGAAAGAATCTGAAAGATAACGAGAAGATGCTCGTTGGAAATTCCATTTGGATGAAGCGCACTGCGAATGTCGCACATTTAGATTTGGCAGGTTGCATCGCACTAGGCGTCACTGGTCCAGTCTTGCGCGCGACCGGAATGCCGTGGGATCTTCGCAAAACTCAGCCTTATTGTGGTTATGAGAATTTTGAATTCGATGTCGTCACCGCTGATACCGCAGATGCCTATGGTCGCTTCATGATCCGTGTTTATGAGATGGAGCAAAGTCTGCGCATCATCGAGCAAGTTCTTGATCGGTTAGAGCCAGGGCCAGTCATGGTTGGCGATAAGAAGATTGCATGGCCATCACAACTCTCACTTGGTGGTGATGGTTTGGGTAATTCGCTCGAACATATCCGCGAAATCATGGGAACGTCGATGGAAGCGCTCATCCATCACTTCAAACTTGTCACCGAAGGTTTCCGTGTTCCGGCTGGCCAAGTTTATGCAGCGGTTGAATCCCCTCGAGGTGAACTGGGTGCGCACATCATCTCTGATGGCGGCACTCGCCCCTATCGTGTCCACTTCCGAGAGCCATCATTCAATAATCTTCAGGCGACCGCTGCTATGTGCGAAGGAAGCCTGGTTGCCGATGTGATTGCCGCGGTCGCGTCAATCGATCCGGTCATGGGGGGAGTAGATCGCTGATGGCAAAAACCTCACCTTCTTTTGATACCAACTTCCTCTCTCGTCTTGATGCAATCATCGCGCGTTACCCACGTTCACGCTCGGCAATCATGCCAATGCTCCACTTAGTGCAAGCTCGCGAAGGTTACGTGACAACAGAGGGAATCGAAGTCATTGCTGAAAAACTCGACCTGACTACTGCAGAGGTCAATGCTGTCGCATCCTTCTACACCCAATATCGTCGAACACCAGCGGGTGAATATCATGTGGGAGTCTGCACTAACACGCTCTGCGCCATCATGGGTGGCGATGCGATATTCGCAGGTCTCAAAGATCATCTCGGAATCGAGAACAACGAACGCACATCTGATGGCAAAGTCTCACTTGAACATATCGAATGCAATGCTGCTTGCGACTACGCGCCAGTTGTTATGGTGAACTGGGAGTTCTTCGATAATCAAACAGTGGAGAGTGCAAAGACTCTGGTTGATGATCTTCGCGCAGGAAAGAAACCAGCGCCGACTCGTGGACCTAACTCAGTGCCTACGTTCAGTGAGGCATCTGAGGTGCTTGCAGGTTTCAATGACGGCCGCGCTAACGAAGGTGTACAAGCCGGAGAGCCAACTTTGCTCGGGCTGAAGATTGCAAAGGGGGAGCGGAAGTAAATGAGCCAATTAACGCCGGTTCTCTCTGCACATTGGGATGAGCGCGATTCACATACGTTGGCTGGATATCAACGCCATGGTGGGTACAACGCGATGAAAAAAGCCTTAGCTATGGATCCTGATGCGGTGATTCAGATGGTCAAAGACTCAGGATTGCGTGGACGTGGTGGCGCAGGCTTTCCTACCGGAAACAAATGGGGATTCATTCCGCAAGGAGATAACAAAGATCACTACTTAGTGGTCAATGCCGATGAATCTGAGCCAGGCACGTGTAAAGACACACCGCTACTTATGGCCAACCCACACGTCTTGGTTGAGGGAGTCATCATTGCCTCATATGCGATTCGAGCAAAGCATGCGTTCATCTATATTCGTGGTGAAGTCACACACGTCACTCGTCGGATGTTGCAAGCAATCGAAGATGCATACAAAGCAGGCTTCCTCGGTAAGAACATTTTAGGAAAAGATTTCGATCTAGAACTCACCTTGCATATTGGCGCTGGCGCTTACATCTGCGGTGAAGAGACCGCACTCCTCGATTCGCTCGAGGGCTTCCGTGGTCAACCACGACTTCGTCCACCTTTCCCAGCGATTGCAGGGTTGTATGCCCGACCAACTGTGGTCAATAACGTTGAATCCATCGCATCAGTGCCAGCAATCATCGAAAAGGGCGCTGAATGGTTCGCATCTCTTGGTACCGAGAAGAGCAAAGGCTTCACTCTCTATTCGCTCTCTGGTCACGTGAATAATCCAGGACAATTCGAAGCGCCACTGGGAATAACGCTCCGTCAATTGCTCGAATTGTCTGGTGGCGTACGCACCGGACATAGGTTGAAGTTCTGGACTCCCGGAGGCTCTTCAACACCGATCTTTACCGATGCACATCTTGATACGCCGCTTGATTATGAATCAGTAAGCGCGGCTGGTTCGATGCTTGGAACGAAAGCCCTCCAGATATTCGATGAGACCACTTGCGTACTTCGTGCAGTGCTACGTTGGACCGAGTTCTACAAGCATGAATCTTGTGGCAAGTGCACGCCATGTCGCGAAGGCACTTGGTGGCTGGTGCAGATTCTGCGCGACCTTGAGAATGGCAAAGGCACCGAAGCAGATCTTGCGAAATTACTTGATATTTGTGACAACTTGATGGGTCGCTCATTCTGCGCTCTTGGCGATGGTGCGGCGAGCCCAATCATGTCTTCAATCAAGTACTTCCGCGATGAATACATCGCACATTTGACCAACGGTGGCTGCCCATTCGATCCAGTCGCAGCAACCTTATTTGCTTCGAGCAAGGCAGGTGCGTAGACAATGACCGCCGTGCAACCGCAGACTGATCTCATCACGCTCACAATCGATGGTTTTGAAATCACCGTACCTAAGGGAACGTTAGTGATTCGCGCTGCCGAGCAGTTGGGTATACAGATACCGCGATTTTGTGACCATCCTTTACTCGCACCAGTAGGGGCTTGTCGCCAGTGCTTGGTCGATATCGAGATCAATGGTCGCGCGTTTCCCAAACCGCAGGCTTCATGCACCATTCCAGTCGAGAACGGCATGGTCGTAAAGACACAACTCACTTCAGAGGTCGCACATAAGGCGCAAGAAGGAGTGATGGAGTTCTTGCTAGTGAATCACCCACTTGATTGCCCTGTCTGCGATAAAGGTGGCGAGTGTCCATTACAGAATCAAGCGATGTCCAATGGTCGCGGTGAAAGCCGTTTCGAAGGCAAGAAGCGCACCTTTGAGAAACCCATTCACATTTCATCACAAGTCCTTCTTGATCGTGAGCGTTGCATTCTCTGTGCACGATGCACTCGATTCTCAAAAGAGATTGCTGGTGACCCCTTCATTGATATGGGAGAGCGCGGCGCGCTACAACAAGTTGCAATTTATGAGAAAGATCCTTTCGATTCTTATTTCTCAGGCAATACCGTTCAGATTTGCCCTGTAGGCGCGTTGACTGGAGCGGCATATCGGTTCCGCTCTCGACCTTTTGATCTCGTCTCTACGCCATCGGTCTGTGAGCACTGTGCATCTGGTTGCTCGTTACGAACTGATGTCCGCCGTAACAAGACGCTACGTCGTTTGGCCGGCAATGATCCAGAGGTCAATGAAGAGTGGAATTGCGACAAGGGACGCTGGGCTTTCCAATACACGATGGCCAAGGATCGGATTGCAACACCGCTCATCCGTGAGAATGGCGTTCTCCGCGAAGCATCATGGCCTGAAGCAATCGCCGCAGCCGCAGCTGGACTTCGAGGCAAGAAGGCAGGCGTGCTTGTAGGCGGTCGTGTGAGCGTTGAAGATGCATACGCCTACGCTAAATTCGCACGCATCGCACTTGGTACTAATGATGTTGATTTCCGTTCTCGACCACACTCTGATGAAGAACGTGATTTCCTTGCAGCCCATGTGGTTGGTTCTAAGACCCGATACAGCGATATCGACTCCGCAGATCATGTGGTCCTAGTTGGATTCGAACCCGAGGAAGAATCACCGATCGTATTTTTACGTATTCGTAAGCAAGTACGACAACGAGGGATGTCCGTCACGGCTATCTCGTCATGGCACACCCGAGGATTTAAGAAACTACAGGCAAAGTACATTCCGGTCTCACCTGGCGCCGAAGCAAGCGCGCTCGGACAACTCGCCCTCACTAGTCAATCGGTAATCGTCGTTGGCGAAAGATTATGCGAGAGCAGCGGTGCATTAAGTGCCGTGACAGACATTGCACATAAGAGTGGCGCGAAGATTGCCTGGGTACCACGTCGCGCTGGCGAACGTGGTGCGCTCGAAGCGGGTGCGATCGGAAATCTCCTACCAGGAGGACGTCCAATAACTGATGCCGCAGCGCGCGTTGATGTTGCCGCCGCGTGGTCGGTGGATTCTGATTCGATCCCAACTCGTATTGGCGCAGATAGCAAAGAGATGCTTGCCGCTGCTTCGCGCGGAGAACTTCAAGCGTTAGTGATCGGTGGCGTCGATCCATTCGATATGCATACCCCTGACCTTGCTGGTCTCGATAACGCCTTCGTGCTCTCGCTCGAGTTGCGCCCCAGTGCAGTTACCGAGCGAGCCGATGTGGTGCTTCCCGTCGCAGCCGTCACTGAAAAATCTGGTTCTTTCATGTCGTGGGAAGGACGCACGCGCGCTTTCGAGCAAGCAGTGCCTGAGAGTCCGCATCACAGCGACCTATATATTCTCGCGCTCATCGCTGAAGCCCTAGAAAAACCACTTGGCTTTACCACAGTTCGTGGCGCAGCGAAAGAATTTGGGACTTTGGCACATTGGGATGGCGCTCGCGCCACATTCACTCCGTTAAGAGGCGCAAACTCCGTTCAGTCGCAAGGAATCACCTTGGCATCTTGGCGACAACTGCTTGATAATGGTTCTCTTCAAGTGAATGAACCTAATCTTTCAGGTACTGCTCGAAAGGCGTTCGCTCGAATGAATCGCAAGCTCGCTGACTCGCTAGGTGTGAGCAACGAAGATTTGATTACTATCTCAACCGACCATGGCGCGCTCTCGTTGAATGTCGAAATCAGCGATCTCGTCGATGATGTGGTCTGGTTGCCTCGAAATGCAGTTGCGTCACAATCGCTTCGAATGCTTGGTGTCCTCAATGGCGCCGAAGTGAAAGTTCGTAAGGGGCTCTGATCAACATGCGCGATCTCATCCTTGATGACCCAGGCTGGCTCATCGCAGTAAAGGGCCTACTAGTCTTTGTCTTTTGCGTGCTATGCACCTTGATGGCCATTTGGTTCGAACGAAGAATCGTCGCTCGAATGCAACTTCGTCTTGGTCCCAATCGAGTCGGAAAGTTCGGTTTGTTGCAGAGCCTTGCTGATGGAGTAAAACTCGCCCTGAAAGAGGATTTGATTCCTGCAGCAGCAGACAAATTAGTGTTCATCATCGCACCAATAATTTCAGCGACCACATGCTTCATGGCATTTGCCGTGATTCCGATGAGCGGTCCCGTAACAATGTTTGGCCAGCAAACCGCCTTCCAACTCACCGATATTCCGGTAGGCGTGCTCTACATCCTCTCGGTTGCCTCCGTAGGTGTTTATGGCATCGTTCTAGCCGGTTGGTCCTCCGGCTCGACCTATCCGCTTCTTGGTGGTTTGCGCTCGAGCGCTCAAGTCATTTCCTACGAGATTGCCATGGGTCTTTCGTTGGTCGCAGTCTTCTTGTATGCCGGCTCGATGTCTACAATCGATATCGTCGGCGCGCAAGATAAATTCTGGTATGCCGTAGTGCTCTTTCCTTCCTTTATCATCTATGCAATTTCGATGGTAGGTGAGACCAACCGAGCGCCGTTTGATTTAGCAGAGGCAGAAGGTGAACTTGTTGGTGGATTCCACACCGAATACTCCTCGCTGAAGTTTGCCCTCTTCTTCCTCGCTGAGTATGTGAATATCGTTGGCGTCTCTGCCCTAGCAACTACGCTCTTCTTAGGCGGTTACCACGCCCCACCTGGTTTGGGATTCACTGAGAGTTGGTTGGGTGGTTGGTTCACCTTCATTTGGTTCTTCATCAAGGTCGTGCTCTTCTTCTTTGTCTTTGTCTGGTTACGCGGAACTCTGCCTCGCCTTCGTTACGACCAGTTCATGCAATTTGGTTGGAAGGTGCTGATTCCGGCTAACGTCGCATGGATCATGGTGGTTGCGGTGCTCCGTTACTTCTCGCTCAATGGGGCATCACGCGCATCCATCTTGATTTTTGGTGGCGCCGTGCTAGTGCTCTTCCTTATTGGAAGTTCCTTGTACGAGCGAGCGAAAGAAAATAAGGCAAAGGAGATTGAGAGCACCGTCACGGCAGTCGATGCGCCAGCGCCGTTCCCAGTACCTGAGCTACCGATGAAGATCTCAACTTTTACCGTACCTAGAGCGGAGCGCGAGCGTGAGTGAACTAGAACCTAAGCGTGCTATCGATGGCGCTGCCGAAGAATCAATTCATATTCCTATTGAAGGTCCGGCTTCGTTACTCTCGCAACTCAAAGGATTTTGGGTCACATTTGCTGCGCAATTCAAGAAGGTCACGACTGTGCAATACCCAGAGGTCAAAGAGCCCACCGCGCCGCGTTTTCATGGCCGACATCAACTCAATCGCCACCCTGATGGATTAGAGAAATGCATTGGTTGCGAATTATGTGCTTGGGCATGTCCAGCCGATGCGATTTATGT
Organism: uncultured Bifidobacterium sp.; assembly: GCA_964490435.1. GTDB lineage: Bacteria > Actinomycetota > Actinomycetes > Nanopelagicales > Nanopelagicaceae > IMCC26077. The sequence goes on from CAZBCF010000019.1 coordinate 14,967, forward strand.
CGAAGGCGCTGAGAACACCGAGGCGCAGCGTTACTCACCTGGTGAACGCTATGGAAAGGTCTATCAGATCAATTACTTACGTTGCATCTTCTGTGGACTCTGCATCGAAGCCTGTCCGACTCGAGCGCTGACCATGACCAACGAATATGAATTGGCAGATGATTCACGTAAGAAGTTAATCTTCGAGAAAGAGGATCTGCTAGCGCCACTTCGAAGTGGCATGTTGCAACCACCACATCCTTACTATCCGGGAACCGACGATCAGGATTATTACCACGGACGTGTCACCGAATCGCACCCATCTCAGGAGCAGAAGTGAACCTTGCGGCGATCGTGAATAACCAAACTCAAACCCCTGAGGCGGTCTTATTCTTTACCCTGGCGCCAATCATGGTGCTCGCAGCCCTTGGCATGCTCATCGTCAAGAAGGCGGTCCACTCAGCGCTACTACTTGCTGTTGTGATGATTGGCCTTGCGATCTTCTATATAGCGAACGAGGCTCCGTTCCTAGGAATTGTCCAGATAATTGTGTATACCGGCGCCGTGATGATGCTCTTCCTATTCATCCTGATGTTAGTCGGAGTTGATTCTTCAGATTCCCTTGAAGAGACGATTCGCGGTCAGCGCATTGCAGCGATTTTAGGTTCGGTAGGCGTTGGATTCTTGCTCATTTCACTCATCAGTAGAGCAGATATTGGGCGTCCTTATATTGGAATGTCGATAGTCAATGATGAGGGCAATGTGAAAGTGATTGCCTCGATTCTTTTCACTAGGTATGTCTGGGCTTTCGAAGTGATCTCTGCGTTGCTCATCACGGCTGCTCTAGGCGCAATGGTTTTAGCTCATCGTGAGCGGTTGGTACCTCGAAAGAGTCAACGTGAGTTGGCGGCCGAGCGTGTCCGGCAAAGCGCAATTCCAGTAGCGGGTCTACCCGGTCCTGGAACCTTCGCGCAACATAATGCTGTTGACATCCCTGCCTTGCTTCCTGATGGCACACCGGCTGACTCCTCGGTTTCGAATGTGATTGCAGCCCGTGGTGAATTGGCGAACCCCAACACCTTCCGGATGAATCAAAAGAACGACGAGGGCGAGGAATAGCAGATGGCTCTCGATAACTACCTCTATCTCTCCGCGCTCCTTTTCACCATCGGTGCAGCAGGAGTTCTCCTGCGGCGTAATGCAATCGTCGTCTTCATGTGCATCGAGTTGATGTTGAACGCCGCAAACTTGAGTTTTGTCACCTTCGCACGAATGAATGGGACTATCGACGGACAGTTATTTGCATTCTTCACGATGGTGGTTGCGGCATGCGAGGTTGTGGTTGGCTTGGCAATCATCGTAACTATCTACCGCTCTCGACGATCCGCTTCGGTCGATGATGCGAGATTGTTGAAACTCTAATGAATCAGACCTCACAGTTGCTCGTCTATCTCATCGCTATTCCACTCTTTAGCGCTGGCGCACTCCTTCTCGGTGGTAGGGCGCTCGACAAAGTAGGGCACATCATCGGCACGCTCGCATCAGCGGCTGCTTTTGGGGTCGGGCTCGTTGAATTCTTCGCGATGCTTGGCCGGACTCCAGAGAAACGTGCGGTGACGCAGCCACTGTTCACGTGGATTGAAGTAGGTAATTTCAATGTTGGCGCCACTTTATTGCTCGATCAACTGTCGATGTGCTTTGTCCTACTTATTACAGGTGTCGGCACCCTCATTCATATCTATTCCATCGCATACATGTCACACGACAAGGATCGACGTCGATTCTTCGCATTTTTAAACCTCTTCATCGCTGCGATGTTGCTTCTTGTCCTGGGCGACTCTTATCTGAGCCTCTACGTTGGATGGGAAGGTGTCGGACTAGCTTCATACCTACTTATCGGTTTCTGGAATCAAAAGCCGGCATATGCAACAGCCGCAAAGAAAGCATTCGTGGCAAACCGAGTCGGCGATGTCGGGCTCTCGCTTGCAGTGATGATTGCGTTCGTTCAATGTGGATCAGTCTCTTTTAGTGGAGTCGCCGAGGGAGTTGAAGCGGGCAAAGTGAGTTCGCTCGCGCTGAACTGCCTCGGAATCGCCCTTCTCCTAGCGGCAGTAGGAAAGTCGGCGCAATTCCCGCTTCAGGCCTGGCTGGGTGATGCGATGGCTGGACCGACCCCAGTCTCAGCGTTGATTCACGCCGCGACGATGGTGACGGCCGGGGTCTATCTCATTTCGCGTTCCCATTTCGTCTTTGATGTCGCATCCGTAGCACAACTTTGTGTGGTGATTGTTGGCGCGATCACGCTCCTCTTTGGCGCCATCATCGGCATGGCGAAAGATGACATCAAAAAGGCGCTTGCTGCCTCGACCATGTCGCAGATCGGTTACATGATCCTTGCGACGGGACTCGGGCCAGTCGGCTATGCGTTTGCGATGATGCACCTGCTCACCCATGGATTCTTCAAAGCTGGAATGTTCTTAGGGGCCGGATCAGTCATGCACGGCATGAATGATGAGGTAGATATGCGTAAATATGGTGGGCTTCGCAAATATATGCCGGTCACCTTTATCACCTTCGGTCTGGGTTATCTAGCAATCATCGGAGTTCCGCCTTTCGCTGGTTTCTTCTCGAAAGATAAGATCATCGAGATCGCACTCGATGCCGGAGGAGCCAAGGGAATCATCTTGGGGTCGATCACACTCCTTGGCGCAGCAATCACCGCCTTCTATATGTCTCGGGTGATGTTGATGACTTTCTTTGGAGAAAAACGTTGGGCTTCTGACGCGCATCCACATGAATCGCCCAGCCTGATGACTATTCCGATGATTCTGTTGGCGGTTGGCTCAGTGAGCGCTGGATTCATCTTCAACCTTGGTGACCGGTTCGTGAACTTCTTAGCACCAGTCTTTCATTCGGGAGACTCTGCGCTCGCCGGCCACGGCGAGAAAGAGCATCTATTGCCACCAATAGTCGTCTCTGCTCTAGCGTTGACTGCTGTAGCAATCGGTGTCGCAATTGCTCTTGGAAAATATGGTCGTGGAAAGACCATTCCAACGACCGCTCCAAGTGATGTCTCAATCTGGACCAAAGTTGCCCGGCGCGACCTCTTGCAAGATGAGTTCAATGAGGCGCTATTCATGCGACCTGGCCAAGAACTGACTAAAGCGCTTGCAGTAGTCGATGAGAAAGTCATCGATGGCGCGGTCCGTGGCATTGGCTCACTCACGATCGATGTTGCATCTGGAGTGCGCAAGACTCAGACCGGCTTTGTCCGCTCCTATGCCCTGTGGGTCATCGTGGGCGCACTCTCGATCTTGGCCGTGATAGCGGTGATGTCGCTGTGAACTCGTTGACAATCCTTGGTCTTTTGCCATTACTTGGTAGCGCTGCGCTCTTCCTCCTACCAAAAGAGCGAGAACTTCTTGCAAAGCAATGTGCATTGGGAATTTCGACTCTTGTCGCAGTGGCCGGATTACTCCTTGCAACATCCTTCGACCGCGGGGCCGTTGGTTTCCAATTCGCCGAGAATTATCAATGGATTCCCGCATTTGGAATCAAATTCGGGCTGGGCATCGATGGAATGGCTCTCTTATTGATCCTACTGGCGCTGATTCTCACCCCCATCGTGATTCTGGCCTGTTGGCACGAGGCTGAGGGTGGTCGGTGGAGTGTCAAAACCTTCTTCGCACTACTACTCATACTCGAGACGATGATGATTGGTGTCTTCGCGGCTACAGACATCTTCCTCTTCTACCTGTTCTTCGAAGCGATGCTCATTCCGGTCTATTTCCTTATCGGCGGGTATGGCTCGGGTGAGCGCGCTGCCGCTGCGGTCAAGTTCCTGCTCTACTCGCTCTTTGGCGGCTTGCTGATGCTGGCTTCGATCATCGGGCTCTACGTCATTAGCCGTGATCAACTTGGGGCGGCGACTTTCGATCTAAATGAACTATCAAAGTTGAGCATTAATAATCAAACCGAAATCTTCTTGTTCTTGGGATTCTTCATCGCATTCGCAATCAAAGCCCCGCTCTGGCCTTTCCACACCTGGTTACCTGATGCTGCTAAGGCTGCAACGCCAGGAACGTCAGTGCTGTTGTTAGGTGTGCTCGACAAAGTTGGCACTTACGGCATGATCCGATTCTGTCTGACGCTCTTTCCCGATGCATCGAAGCAATTTGGGCCAATCATCATCGCGCTCTCGCTCATCTCGATCTTCTATGGTGCTTTTCTCGCAATCTGGCAGAGCAACGGCGATATCAAACGTCTCATCTCATATACATCAATCTCGCACTTTGGTTTCATCACACTCGGAATCTTCGCTTTCACTGCACAAGGCCAATCGGGCTCCATCCTTTACATGGTCAATCACGGTTTCTCGACCGCAGCGCTCTTCTTAATTGCAGGCTGGATTATTGCGCGTCGGAACTCGTCGAAGGTCCAGGATTTCGGTGGGCTGCAGCGCGTCACCCCGATTCTTGCGTGGAGCTTCTTCATCGCAGGTCTCTCGAGTCTGGCACTGCCAGGGCTCTCATCATTCGTCAGTGAATTCTTGGTGCTCGTGGGCACTTTCGTGCACTATCCCGCGGCTGCAGTGATTGGCACCCTTGGCATCATCCTTGCTGCCCTATACATCTTGATCCCAGTCCAGCGCTCGTTGCACGGTCCGATTACTCCAGGGAGTGAGAATCTCAAGGATCTCAACCTCCGGGAAAAGATCGCCATCGCTCCAGTAATTGCGCTCATCATCTTCTTTGGATTCTTCCCACAAATCTTGCTCAATGTAATCAATCCAGGCGCAGCAGCCACAATCACTTCGCTCAATAGTGAAGGGAATAAGTAATGCCAGCTCCCAAGATTGAGTACAGCGTCCTTGCACCAGTTCTAGTCGTACTAGCAGTAGCGCTGCTTGGGGTTTTGGTCGAAGCATTCGTGTCTCGTCGCTACCGATATGTAGTCCAGGCTTCATTGAGTTTTGCGGCAATTGCACTGGGGATGCTCACTGTCATCGTGAATCGAAACTCTTCAGGGCGTTATGCCGAAGGCTCGGTGGCCGTCGATGGCGTTACGATCGTGTTACAGGGAACTATCCTGATATTTGCGCTACTTGGATTACTCCTGATAGCCGAGCGTGGATTCCAGTCGTTCACCGCGCAAGCATCTACTCTGCCCGGCTCTGCTGATGAGCAACGCGCATTGGCTTCAGGATTACAACAGACCGAAGTATTCCCCTTGACACTGTTTGCTGTCGGTGGTGCGCTGCTCTTTCCGGCAGCCAACGATCTGATCACACTGTTCGTGGCCCTAGAAGTCCTCTCCCTTCCGCTCTATTTGATGGCTGGCCTCTCGCAGCGTCGACGTTTGCTCTCACAAGAGGCTGCGCTGAAGTATTTCTTATTGGGCGCATTCTCATCGGCCTTCTTGCTCTTTGGTTCAGCCTTCTTCTACGGCTATGCCGGGTCAACGCTCTTCGAAGATATCAAGGCCCAGATTGTCACCTCGCCAGGCAACGACATCTACCTACTTCTTGGTCTATCGCTCTTTGCAGTCGGGTTACTCTTCAAAGTCTCGGCCGCTCCTTTCCACGCGTGGACGCCAGATGTCTATCAAGGCGCTCCTACGCCTATCACCGCCTTCATGGCGGCGGTCACGAAAGTCGCAGCCTTCGGCGCCTTCTTGCGCATCTTCTACGTCAGTGTGGGTGGAATGGTCTGGACTTGGCGACCAATCATCGTGGTGATTGCCATCATCACAATGGCCCTCGGAACAATCATCGCTATCGCGCAAAAAGATGTGAAGCGCGTACTTGCCTACTCGGCGATTGCGCACTCGGGCTTCTTACTCACGGGCATAGTGGCGTTTAGCAAATCCGGACTTGATGCAACCTTGCTCTATCTCTTCACATATGGCTTCACCACACTGGGCACTTTCGCGATTGTCACCTTGGTACGTGATGCCGGTGGCGAAGTCACTGATTTAAACCGGTGGAGCGGACTCGGAAAGCGTTCCCCGCTCATCGCGGGAATCTTCACCCTTTTCTTGCTGGCGCTCGCTGGTATCCCACTCACTTCAGGCTTCGTCGGTAAATTTGCCATCTTCTCGGCAGCGTACGCGAGTGGCAACATCTCGGTGGTCATCGCAGGCGTGCTTGCATCAGCGGTAGCAGCATTCTTCTATATTCGTATCGTGGTCTTGATGTACTTCAATGATCCGCAGGAGGATGGCACCTCTGTGGTGATCCCTTCCCCAGTAACTGCGATAACGATCGGCGTTTGCGCAGTGGCAACTTTGGTGCTTGGCGTCTTCCCGCAACCGGTCATCGACACTATCAACTCGCTTGCAACCTTCGTTGCTGGTTAAGTACACCTTATGGTGACCTTGCCAACGCTCTCGAGCGAAGTCGAGCGCGATCTCACTGTGCGAATGCAGGCGGTCGAGGATTTTCTCTTCAACCATGCAGCTGGAGATTTCCCTTTCGCTACTGAAACCTCGCGCCATCTCATCGCAGCCGGTGGCAAGCGATTTCGTCCCATGCTCACCCTTCTAGCCTCGAATTACGGAGATCCAACTCGGGACGAAATCATCAAGGCGGCAGTTGTCGTCGAATTAACGCATCTAGCAACTCTCTATCACGATGATGTGATGGATGAGGCGCCATTGCGACGTGGTGTCGAAAGTGCCAATAAAAGATGGGGCAATTCAGTGGCAATCCTCACCGGAGATTACCTGTTCGCTAAATCATCACTCCTTCTGGCAGACCTCGGACCAGATGCAGTCAGACATCAGGCGATGACCTTCGAGCGGCTGGTCGTTGGCCAGATTATGGAGACTGAGGGCCCGCAAGAGGGCGAAGAAGCCCTCGTTCACTATCTGAAAGTGGTTGCCGAGAAGACCGGTTCACTATTCGGTCTATGCGCCCGATATGGCGGCTACCTCTCCGGAGCCAAACCTGAAATCGTCGAGACGTTGGTGCGCTTTAGCGAAGAGTTAGGTATTGCCTTCCAACTCGCAGATGATGTTATTGATATCGAAAGCTCTTCGAATCAATCGGGAAAGACCCCTGGTACAGATCTTCGCGAGGGAGTGCCAACGCTGGTGACATTGCTCGTGCAACAGATGTCGCGGGTGCAGGATGCGCGACTTCTTGAACTACTTTCAGGCCCGATAAGTAGCGAGAGTGATGTCGAATATGCGCTCGAGCAACTTCGTAGCCACCCCGCCTTGAATGAGGCAAAGAAGGTCACTATGCAATATGCCGAAAGTGCGCGAAAGATGTTGGCTACGTTGCCATTGAATGGCACCACCGAAGGGCTATTAACCCTGTGCGATGCCCTTGTCTCCCGCTCGTCCTGAGCGGACCATATCTGTCGCTAGAAAAGTGAGTGCAAGCCAGATGGTAAGGAATCCAATCCATCGAGAGCCCGACATCTGCTCATGATTGACGAAAACACCGACCAAGAACATGACCGTGGGAGTTATGTATTGCATCAAGCCCAAAGTGGTTAATGGCAGCCTCACTGCTGCATTATTGAATGCAAGCAAAGGTAGGACTGTCGCCAGGCCCGCAGTCGCAAGTCCAATGGAGATCCACAGGCCGTGACCGAATTGCGCTTTACCTTGGAATTCAAGATTGGTGAGGAATATCAAGGTGGGAATAGCAGCAAAAATCGTCTCGATTGCCAATCCAATCAGCGGGTCGACAGCCAGTTTCTTCTTGATGACGCTGTACATACCCCATGTGCAGGCAAGTCCTAGAGCAATGAGCGGGAGTTGGCCGTAATCGTAGGTGAGCGCGCCAACTCCGAGCGCGGCGATTGCAACAGCAATCCATTGCAGTAAGCGCATTCGCTCACGCAGTATTATTACGCCGAACGCGACATTCATGAGCGGTGTTATGTAATAACCAAGTGAAGATTCGACAATCCGATCGACGGTAACCGACCAAATGTATATTGCCCAGTTACCTGAGACTAAACCTGCGGTCAGTGCAAGTAGGAAGAACATCCGTGGTGTACGCAAGATAGTAATTGCATTTTTTAATTGATGGCGATAGGCGAGGGCTATCCAGCAGACAACAAGCGACCAGATTGCCCGATGCGAGATGATTTCCCAGGCGCTCGCTGCGCGCATCCAACCCCAATAAATGGGAAGTGCGCCCCAGATGATGTAAGCGAACAAGCCATAAATCAACCCACTTTGATGTTTGTTCACTTACGTCCTTAAATTATCTGTAGTTCACGAATTGTGGCGCGAAGTCCCAGCTCTCAGCCTTCACTAGGGCGATAGCCTCTTGTAGATCATCACGGCTCTTCGACGAGACTCGCAATTCGTCGCCTTGGATTTGAGTCTTTAAGGATTTTGGGCCGTTATCACGGAGGAATTTGGCAAGTTTCTTCGCGTTCTCGGTAGTAATACCCTCTTTAATCTTCACATTAATTTTAAAAAGTTTGCCGGATGCTTGTGGTTCGCTGGCATCCAAGTGTTTGAGTGAGACGCCACGTTTTATGCACTTCTCTTTGAAGACATCAAGGGCGGCTTTGGCGCGCTCTTCGCTCCCCGATTCGATAGCGACGATGTCGGTTCCGCTCATTGCGATCTTCGTCTCAGTGCCGCGAAAGTCAAAACGTGTCCCGAGTTCGCGGTCGGCTTGGTTGAGCGCATTATCGAGCTCCATCCGGTCGACCTTTGAGACTATGTCAAAACTTGAATCAGCCATCTCTTCCTCCAATTCGTCAAAGTCTATAGGCTCTTTCGTATGGCTGTGACCCGCGAAGACGCCGCGCAACTCGATGCCAGGGATGCTCTTGCTCGCTACAAGAACGAGTTCGTGATTACTGACCCCGAAGTCTCGTATCTCGATGGGAATTCCTTAGGACGTTTACCAAAGCGCACACTAGAAGTGATCAACGGATTCTTAGTGGATGAGTGGGGAAACAAAATTGTCGATGGCTGGGCAGACTGGATCGATGAGGCAACTCGCAGCGGTGATCTCATCGGGCGCACCGCACTTGGCGCAGCACCTGGGCAGGTGCTTGCATGCGATACGACCTCAGTTAATTTCTATCAACTATGCGCCGCGGCTATCAAGGCGCGTCCAGGGCGAACCAAGATCATCACTGACTTGGCAAATTTTCCAACCGACAGGTACATCCTGCAAGGCCTAGCGCAAGAATATGGGCTGGAACTTGTCATGATCGATAACGAATCGCCAAATGAAGCAGAGCATGAACGAATCACGCCAGAGATCCTCGCTCGTTATCTCGATGAGAGCGTCGCCTTGGTCTCGCTCCAGGTGATTCATTATCGCTCTGGCGCTCGTTCGGATATCCGGGCACTTACCGATCTAGTCCGTTCGTTTGGCGCACTTCTGGTCTGGGATGCCTCGCATGCGGTCGGGGCGATCTCGATGGACTTCGATGAAAATGGAGTCGATCTTGCCGTTGGCTGTACCTATAAATATGGGAATTCTGGTCCGGGTGCACCTGCCTGGTTGTATGTTCGTAAAGAACGGCAAAGTGAGTTTCGGGTGCCGATTCAAGGGTGGTTCGCTCAATCCGATCAGTTTGCGATGGGTCCGTACTTCGAGCGAAGTGAGCAGATGCGGGGTTTCCAGATCGCGAGCCCTTCGATTATCGGACTGCGGGCAATCAACACGGCGTTTTCAATGATTGGTGAGGCGGGGATAGAAGCCATCGAGGCTAAGGCGCGCACAGGAACAACGATGATGATCGATCTCTTCGACCAATGGCTCGCACCTCTTGGTTTTGAACTCAATACGCCGAGAGATCCCGCGCACCGTGGCGGACATATCTCGCTCTGGCATGAAGAGGCTAAGCGAATCAGTGCAGCATTGCGAAAGTTTCGTAAGGTAATACCGGATTATCGTGTTCCCAATCAGATTCGGGTCGCAATCTCACCTTTGGCCACCTCTTACGTCGAAGTATTCGATGGTTTTGAGCGTATCCGAGAGAGCGTCACTAAGAAGGAGTACCTGAAAATTGATGATGGCGAATCGAGAGTGACCTGATGTCACTTCGTTTTCGGCGTTCGATAAAACTTATCCCCGGAGTACGCCTTAATTTCAGTAAGAGCACAATTGGGCTTTCAGTTGGCGTTCCAGGAGCCCGAGTGAGCCTGAATTCACGCGGCGATATCTACTCGTCCGCGGGAATCCCTGGGACCGGTCTCTATAACGTCGAACGAGGATCGCTTCGCGGCTCACGTTCTTCGCGCCGTCGTGCCGAGGCTGCTCAATCTGCTGCAGGCGAGATGTACCTGCCGAACAAACCACCGAAACCTGGCCTCTTTGCCAATAGGCGCGAACGAGTCTTTTACGCTTTTTTGAAGAAGCATTTTGATGGAACAACGCCTCAATTAGACTCTCAAATAGATCAGGCAATAATCGATGAAGCGCTGGCGCTGGCACAGTCAACTAAGAAGTTGCACTATACATATTTGTCCATTGCGTTCTTGGTCGGTGCACGTGATGAAGAGAAATTACCTAACATCCTTGAAGTAGCCGCAGATGTGTGGCAGAACCGAGCGCGCGCTTTTGGTATTTATGAAGCACGAAAGTATTTCCCCCAGATGCGCATCAAGGTTGAGATAACGCCAGGAATATCTTTTGACGACATATTCGGGGAGGGTGCCTTTGGCTTTCTCTACGTCGAAGTACTCCAGGCGGCTAAGCAAGTAGATCGTGCATTGCAAGTGTTGGCAGAGATTGGAACTAATCAATTAACGGCAGTCTCTGCAGCCGATCTTGAGCTTTCCGAGAAGAGATTTCACGATGTGCTTGACTCAACTGAGGACTTGGAACTTGAGGATGAGGCGACCGGGATGCTCTTTATCATGCGGGCTGCTGCACTCTCCGAGCTTGGCTTCCATGACGGGGCGCTAGAGGCGATCAAAAAGGTGGTTGCCAAGCGCTCGCTGGATGAGCAGGTGCGGAACCGAGCGCTCTGGGAGCGTGCCAATATCTACGAACGTCAAGGCAAGAGATCCTTGGCATTGAAGGAGTTGGAGAAAATCGTTTTGGCCGACAGTCAATACCCGCAAGTGTTGGAGCGAATTGAGAACCTCCGAAAGGAGAAACCATGAGCAATCAAACAGATTACCAATCAGCACTCACCTACAGTAAATATCTTGCCATTGATGAATTGCTTCAACTACAACTTCCGCTCTCTGACGGTCCGGAGCATGATGAACTTCTTTTTATCATTATTCACCAAACGTATGAATTATGGTTCAAGCAATTGCTTCATGAGTGCGCAGAAGCGCAACGTGCGCTAGAGGCTGGAGATACTCACTATGCGCTAGCACTACTTGGTCGCATCCGAACCATTATGAAAATATGTGTGGCACAAATTGATATCCTCGAGACGATGACTCCGCTCCAGTTCAATGCGTTTCGAGCACGCCTTGAATCAGCGAGTGGTTTTCAATCAGCTCAGTTCAGAGAGTTTGAAGCGCTCTTGGGTAGGCGCGATGTAAAGAGCGCCGCGCATCTTGACCCGCAGGCCCGGGCACGAGTTGAGCAACGCATGCGGGAGCGCTCCATGTGGGATAGTGTTTTGAGATTCATCGTAAAGCGTGGTTTTTCGATTCCACCATCAATAATCGAACGTGATGTATCAGAACAATATGTAGCAAACACGCAAGTGCAAGAGGCGTTACTCGCCTTGCATAAAAAAGATCCAGAAGGTGCTTTAGTCTGTGAGCGACTAGTTGATGTCGATGAAGGTTTGCAGGAGTGGCGCTACCGCCATGTGAAGATGGTCGAGCGCACTATTGGGCAAAAGACAGGAACTGGTGGCTCATCAGGAGCTGGGTATCTTGCTAGCACGCTCTTCAAGCCGGTATTTCCTGACTTGTGGGATATCCGCGCAGCCTTTTGATTGCTGACTTGCCAAGGTCATGCGTGTCATTCACCGCATTGCGGCTTTCGAACGCAGAGAATATGAGTTGGCCCCTGGAAGTATCAGTTCCAGGGGCCGCAACTCTTCGCCGGCGCGCATCTCCTTCGGCCTTCACCGTCTAATGTGAGCTGATCCATACATCACATCTACGGTGTAACTAGTCTCCTAGTTACGCGCAATGGGCGCCTTCTACGGCTCGAACCTTTCGTGTGCCAACTCCGCGATGATCAGTTGCGTTTTACATAAATATTGCTATCTATGTAGTTGTTATCCGATCCGAAGCCTCATTGATTTCCTTTTGTCTACTCTCAATGAAGTTGGTCAATTTCTACTCCTGCTTTTTTCGACACGCAAGAGGGTTTTCCTCACTATTTCCTGAAGGTGAAGTCGAGGGTTTTCGCGTGGCGGTGGCGCTCCAGTTCAGCGGGGGAGAGTGGTTGTCGCACTTCACATGCCGGCTGGTTCCGACTTCCGGCTCCTCGGTAATACCCTAGAGAGCCTTACCAGGGAGGTTCTTGTGAGCCAGTTCCACTCAGCAACCAGTGCGACCCAATCGCATTCGCTAGCGCCCGATGAGCGCGCCACGCTGGACCGAATCCAGGAACGGGTTCTCTGGTTATCAACTCGCATGATTGATCATGCCAACCGTGAACGCGAGA
>CAZBCF010000020.1:0-27341 GCA_964490435.1 uncultured Bifidobacterium sp.
GCTACAACGCGAGCGGCAGAGATGCAGATGGATACGATCGCGACGGATACAACGCGCAAGGGTTTGATAAGGATGGCTATGACAAGGAAGGTTATGACAAAGACGGTCTAGATATTAACGGAGTTGCCAAACCTCAATTTGGAAATGGCGACGACGAAGACGACGACGAAGACGACGACGAAGACGACGACGAAGACGACGAAGACGACGAAGACGACGAAGACGACGACCAAGGTGAAAATGAAGACAACGACAATGAAGTCGAGCTAACTCCACCGGAGCCGAACTAGGATGATGATCCGTATGAAGAAACTCTTCGCTTCCCTGTTGATTAAGGCTCTTGTAGCCACCTGTTTGTCAGTAGTTCCGGTGCTTCTAACCCACGAAAACGCCTTTGCTGGCACTCTCGAAACTTTGACGTTCCCCAGGAACAAAGTTGCTTCGATTTACGATGCCCAGGGGCGAGATCCATTGGATTGCTACAAGAATTCCGGCACCTGTGGCGGAACTAAAACCGCATCATTTGAGCAAACCGTGCCGAGTGGGGGCTACTTTAAAATTTTTGACAACCGTACTGATCTAAAAAATCGTATTGGCTTCTATATTTGTGATTCAGCAAATACATGTACCTTTACAGGTAGCGGAAATATCTATGGATATAAGCCAGGTGAATATTTCCTTCTTAGGATTGCAAAGTCTGGAGCCTCAAAAGATTGGCTTTTGGTCTTCTCGCTAGGTAGCGCAAATCCCTACCTAGCAAACAATGGTTCAACAATCTCATGGAGTTTTAACTCTTCGAACACAGGAGAGGGCAAGTACGATTCTTTTCCAAATCAGGTATCTGCAAGTGTGAGTGGAACTTTCCGGGTAGGAGAGACGCTCACTGGGAGTGAAAGTTATTCAGGAGTTGATGTCGAACTCACCCGCCAATGGAAGCGTGCGAATAATTATGTGGGCCTAAATAACATTAGTGGCACCGACATAGCCGGAGCTACAGGAAATACATATACATTGACTGACGCAGATTTAGGTAAATACATTCGCTACACCGTCAAGACTCGAAATATGTTAGGCGTTGGAGATGACGCTCCCTTCGGCGCACGGACCGACTACGCGCTAGTGCGCCCCGCACTGTCTGCTGCTCTTACCCCTGAGTTTGGTACCTACACACGCACTGCAGATGGATTTACAGTTGTTATCACAAATTACAACACCTCTTATACATGGGCAGGCACGGCAACCAACAGCGGTTCAGTTTCATTTAGCGGAACCAATGGAAATGGTCTAGCGACAATCACCGGAGTAGCAGCAAATACGGCTTCAGTAGCGACAATTACAACGACTCGTACTGATTATCTCAGCGGGTCTGCTACTACTGCTTCGACATCGTCTCTAAATCGTGCTTTGACGCCAACTTTTGGCACATACACTCGAACTGCCGATGGTTTCACTGTTGGTATTTCCAATTACGACAGTGCCTACACATGGGCTGGTACTGCAACAAACAGTGGAACTGTAACTTTTAGCGGCAGCACAAATAATGGTCTAGCAACAATCACCGGAGTTGCACCGAATACCGCTTCAGTTGCCACAATCACGACTACGCGAACTAATTATGCAACGGGCAGAGCCAACACCTCTTCCACCACATCGCTAGGGGCAGCGCTCACTCCAACATATAGCACTTACACCCAAACTGCGACGGGATATACAGTGCGGATCAGTAATTACAGCAATCAATATTCGTGGTCTGGCACTGCTACCAACGGTGCAACGCTCTCTATCTCAAATACTGGAGTCGTGACAATCTCAGGATTATCTGCCGGTCAGGCGTCGGTTGCGACGATCTCGACAACCCGTTCGGGCTATGCATCAGGAAGCTCCAGCACTGATTCCACTGCGGCGCTGCAATCAGCCCTGACTCCGGTGCTTGGTACGTACACTCGAACGGCAGACGGGTTCACGGTCACTATCACCAATTACGACCCTTCATATACATGGAGTGGTACCGCAACCCGAAATGGTTCCGTTTCATTTAGTGGATCACAAAACAATGGTCTAGCAACAATCACGGGAGTTGCTCCAGATACTGGTTCAGTTGCCACAATTAATACATCACGAACGGGCTATCAAAGCGGATCGGTCGCAAGCAACTCAACAAATTCACTTGCAGCGGCCTTAACGCCAAGCGTTAGTGGGGTAACCTCAAGCTTTAGTGGCTTCACCTTCAATGTAACAAATTACAATTCTGCTTACACATTCTCGTTATCTTCAACGTCTGGAACCGCAACTGCAGGCACTCCTTCAGGAAGTACGTTGCCAATCACGGTATCAGGGCTTTCTTCAAGCCAGAGTGCCACAGTATCGATTTCGACTACTCGCTCTGGATATGCAAATGGAACGAGCACCCGAACAGGATCAGCAAAGAGTTCAGCACTTACTCCGATAAGTGGAACGCCCGGTAAGTGGAGCTCCTCAGCAATTTCGGATGATGGTCAGTACGTACTCTTCGCAAGTTCTAACTCGAAGCTTTTTGTCTCACCAAATTACGGCGTCGATTGGGACGCAGTCTCGTCCACAAAAGCTTGGACTTCGGTAGCGGCGTCAAGTAATGGACAAAAGATGATTGCCGCTGCCATGAAATCTAAGTTGTATCTTTCCAGCAACTATGGCTCATCATGGAGTAGTAAAGGTGCTACACGAAATTGGCGCGCGGTGGCTATGAGTGCTAATGGAAATATTCTCTATGGCGCTGTTGTCAACGGGTTCATTTACAAATCCACAAATAGTGGCAGTAGTTGGACTCAAGTAGGTAGCAGTCAAAACTGGCGAGCCATTGCGACATCACAAAGTGGTCTAGTGGTTGTTGCTGCTCCCTATGGTGGAACTTTGTATGTATCTACAGATTCCGGATCAACTTGGGTGGCACGGGAGAGTGCAAGAAATTGGACCGCTCTTTCAATCTCTGACAATGGAGCGGTTATGGTCGCAACCGTTTCCGGCGGAGGTGCATATATCTCTACAGATAGTGGAAGCACTTGGGGTGCTATTCCAGGTGTTGAGAGTAAGACATGGAACTCCGTGGCGTGCGACTCGACTTGTGCAACGTTTGCCATAAGTAGCATTGCTGGAAATCTATATTTACTCTCAAATGCAGGCGAAAAAATCGTCGATGCAAGTAATACTTCTAAATGGACCACAGTGACCTTAAATAGCCTTGGTTCGCAGATCATCGCCGGAGCGCTCTCTGGGTCAATGCGCCGCAGTGTCAACACGGGAGCGAGCTGGGCGCTGCTCACAAACGTAGCGGCTTAGTTTTCTCGTGGGGAAAGCCGAATGCCCGCTTAATTCCTCCTTCCTTCTGGAGTAACCTTTGCGTGTGAGTTCCCCCGATCCACAGAGCCCAACACCGAACCCTTCAAGGGTCCGGCAGGCGCTTTCGCGACTTCGCAAACTTGTCGATCGGCAGCCGGAGATCCCACTAACTCCCGAACAATTGCAGAAGTTAAAGAAGCATCGCCGCAACATCGTTATCACGATGATCATCCCGATTTTTTTCTTCGCTACAACACCAATCATCGTTTTCCGTCCGGTGAAGGCCTCTGCAGAACCTTGCCAGGGCGTCACAAGTCAATTTCAATTAACAGAGCAACCTGTCATCATTCCCGCCGAGGATGGTCGCTCAATCAAGGGACCAGAAGGCATCGCGATGATGCGTTCATATTCGATTGCCGGACAGACGCTCGACACTATTCCACTCGGTTATTCGACCGAGAACAAACCTAGCGCCAACTTGCGCGCAATCCCGTTGAACGAGATTGTAAAACGCGTCGCCGATGATGCAGACTTGCAACCTCAGTTGAGCAAGGTGCGAAATCTTGCATACGCAATCAGATACAACGGCGATATCGCCTCATCTATCCTCTCGCTTACCGCCCGCGAGGGAACGATTGCTACCTGGATTGCGGCGCAACGACTCCTTGGTATTGAAGCCGATTTTTTTACGCAGGATAAGTTAGTGAGTGAATTAGCCGACTCCATTGCTGGTGCCGCTGGTGATGGTTCTTGGCCATTCGATGATGTCGGGCCCGGAGCGCTCTCATCGACCGCCACTATCGATGGCGATGCACTTCATATATATGTCTTAACCACGCGCGAAGGTTTTGATAAAGATGATGTCGCAAATGGTGCGAACCTCGAGCGCTCAGTGAGCCAGGCGGCAAAGAACCAGCGAATCACCGTTACCTATCCCGGTGGCGAAGTACGTGGTGTTACCTCGAGCAACGGCGATGTATGCATCTCCGTCCCATGGACTACTGGCAAGACCCTGCCACAACTTCGCGTGACCTGGCAGATGACTGTTCCGGCAGGAACCATCCTCTATAACTCAAAGGAATTCACCGGCGGCGATAGATATGCCTTGATGGATAACGCCGAAGTGACCTTAAATGCGCTTGCGCTGCCAGTTGCGACTCAGGTGATTTGGAGCTCCACATCATGACAAATGACAAATTCGAAGATCGCGACAACAACGGCGTTGATGATCAAGTCGATGAGATGCGCGAGGATCTAGAAGAGTTACAAGAAGAATTGCAAGAGAAGATCGAAAAGATCGAGAAACTCTCACTAGCCGAGCGCTCGCGCACGATTGGCACCATCTCTGGATTACTCCAAGAGAATATGACCCAGATTGTCTCCTTCGGCGGCGTGCTCTATCTCCTTACTCGTCTGATTGCTATTAGCGGACGTTCAGCCCCCACCGCGCTTTCCTTCCTTGATGCGCAGGGAATCAGCAAGACCGTGACGGGTGCAATCGTGCAGGCGTTGCCGATCCTGCTGCTCGCGGCTGCAATCGGATTCACCATTACTGCTTTGATTAATGTCAGTGACAAACCTGTCACAAAGAACTCGCGAGTCTGGATTTCTATCGTCGCTTGGTTCCTTGTTGCAACAGTCGTGCCATCGCCATTCTCCTGGAATCGCGCTGTCGCATTGGTTGCATTCTTCGCGGCTGGAATCTTGATTCTCTATACCGCAATCTCAGCCTGGACCAACAATCTTGACGATTGGCCGCACCCATTCCAATTCTTAATTCTCTATTTTGCATTAGTCGCCGGCACGCAGTTGGTGGCCGATGATCAAGTGTGGCTTGCGCCAGAGCGACTTCAGATCATCTCCTCCTCAGAGAACCTCGTTGCCGTTCAAGGCGTTGAAAAGGGAGACCAAGCATCAACGCTCGTTGGGTATGTCCTTGATGGAAACGGTGATGATTGGGTCAGTATCTTGCTTGAAGAGCCACGCATTGTTCTTCGTGTGAAGAGCGACAGCATCTTGCAGCGATCGGTATGTCGCCTTCCAGATTCCCGTAGACAAGTGCCACCTCTTTTCGTCTCAATAGCCGAACGTTTTCAAGATCAAAAACAACGTGCAGTCGAAGACGTAGTCCCAGTTTGTTAGCGGTTGTTAAGCAACTTGGATTGATCGGCGCGAGAAGCCAAAGCGGTATCCATCAATAGCAGTGGTCACGTGGGCATCTGGGCTTGATGCCGCTCCCAGTGCAACAAAGAGCGGTGTGAAATGTTCGACCGTTGGGTGGGCGTATGGCATTCCCGGCGCACTCACTTTGTAGTTAGCCAACGTATCAATATCGCCTTTTTGAAGAGCCTCATCTGCCCACGCATCGAACTCTTGTGACCATGCAGGAATCTGATTGAAGAAGAGCATTTCGTGGGTGGCGTGGCGCAAGCCGTGCACCATAAAGCCAGAGCCAATAACTAAAACGCCTTCTTCACGAAGTGGTTTCAGACGTCGACCTAATTCAAGAAGTCGTTGCGGGTCGTGAGTCGGCATGCTCATCTGCATCACCGGGACATCACCTAATGGATACATCACTTTGAGCGGTACCCACGCGCCGTGATCCAAACCTCGCGAATTACTCTGGTGCACTGGCTCGGTCTCGGGCATCAACGCGGCAATATTTGCGGCTAGGTCAAATGCATCAGGGGTGTCGTATCGCATCGTGTAATAGATATCGGCGAAGCCACCAAAATCATAAACCAATCCAGCGTTACCTTGCGGAGTCGAGAGCGCCAGTGGCGCCGACTCCCAATGCGCACTGACGATGAGAATCGCACGTGGTTTCGGCAGTGATTGTGACCAGCGAAAGAAATCATCCATCCACTCGCGATCATCAAAGACTGGGGGAGCGCCATGGCTCAAATAGAGCGCGGGAAGTGGGCCATCACCAGGCTCCCAATTTTTTTGAGATTTTGCCTTTGCTATGTTCTCATCAAGAAACTCTTGAAACGCCCTGCCTGGGATTTCAGGCGTCCATATCGATTCCATCATCATGACAGTCTAAACCTCCACAGTGATGAAGTTATTCCAATAAAAAACCGGCACCACCGAGGTGGCGCCGGTTTTTCTACCTAACCGATGGGTCTAGCTATTACTTCTTCTTAAAGCCAGCAGGGCAGGCTGCGGTGTTGACCTTCTTGGTGATTTTGCCCTTCACACAAGTGATGGTCTTCTTAGCAGGTGCCTTTGTGGTTGTAACCGCGGCAGCCGTTGGCTTGTAGCCCTTCTTCATCTTCACAGTGAGTTTGGGCTGTGAGTACTTGAAGCCTTCGTATTCGATGCTAATGACGCCATTCTTTGCGGCGATATTCGCGCTCTCCACGATCTGCTCGCCGGTTGCCTCTTCAGTGGTTACTGAGAGTTCTAGAGCCTTTGCAGCATCGTTTGGATTCTCAAGACCCCACAGCAACTTTGCATCGTTGAATGGGATGTATGCGCGATAGAAACCACGGTTTACGGTGGTGCCATCTACATCGAAGTGTGGCGCTGCTGCGGTGAATACGAATGACTTATCGGCAGCGTTCCACACTGGGCTGGAAAGTTTGCAGAGACCATCCGAGAGAACGATGATGTCGTTCGAGACGCCATCGATACCAAACTCAGTGAATGAGATCGCTTGGACGGTTGCATACTTCGACGTTGCCTTGCCAGTTTCACCTTGGCATTGTTTCGAATCAGAGACGAACGCGACATTAACTGGTTTGCCAGTCAACGTAATGACACGATACCCCGTTGCTTCCGTTGTCTTGACCGTCATACCTGCACCAGCACCAAGAGTGATGTTTGGTGAGTAGGAAGATTTGACTCGAAGTTTCACAGTGAAGTTGGTATCGGTATCAAGGCTGGCATTCTTACCGCTTGCCTTGTTATTTGCGATGAAAGTCTTGTTATCTGCTGCGTTAACGAAAATTGGTTCGACAGTGGTCCAAAGGTTGGACGAGTTAGCGAATGTTGGACGTGCGTTGACGAAAATTCCGTCGTAGCCCTTCACGCCAAATCGCGCAGAGTTCCAATTCGTTGATGTCCAACGACCGGTTCGAGCAACGGTGCTCGCCACAGTCTCTACTTCTGGCGCAACCACAGCAGGGGCGGGTGCTGGTGCAGCGGCAGCAGGTGATGCAGCCGGTGATGCAGCCGGTGATGCAGCCGGTGATGCGGCTGGAGCAGCAGCCGGTGATGCAGCAGGAGCTGCAACAGCCTCAGTCGGATTTGCAGTTCCGCTGGCAACCCATTGCAAGTTAGCAACGGTTCCGCGTCCATCATCTACCGAGACGCTCTCAATACAGAAGAATGATGTTGGTGATGTACATGCTGGCCAAGGGCCACCAGGTAGGGGATCATTAGCCGCGTTCGCGGTTGTTGCAGCGGTGAGCAGCCCACTAATAAGTGAGAGACCTCCGAGTGCAACGAGAATTTTTTTCTTCACTGTGCCTCCATCGGTTGAAGCTCGGGCGGGAGGACCCGATAGAAAAAAGTCTACTCTCGGGGGATATCAATCGAGAATGCCCGTAAGGTTTTCGGTACCTGCCGCGTTGAATCGGTAGCCCACATGGCGGACTGTGCTGATCATCGCCTCGAATTCAGGGCCCAATTTCGCCCGAAGCCGCCGAATATGGACATCCACGGTGCGGGTGCCGCCGAAGTAGTCGTAGCCCCAGACCTCCTGAAGGAGTTGGGCTCGGGTGAAAACGCGCCCTGGGTGTTGCGCTAAATACTTAAGAAGTTCGAACTCCTTGTAGGTCAGGTCGAGCGCACGACCTTTGACTCGGGCGGTGTACGAGTGTTCATCGATAGCAATTTCGCCGGAGCGAATCTCATTTCCGCTGCCGGCATTGTTTCGCGCATCAAGCGCCTCTTTATATCGCGTGATTGCCAATCGGATTCGCGCTTCGACTTCGGCAGGACCTGCCGAATCTAGGATGCAATCATCGGCGCCCCATTCAGAGGTGAGCGCTGGCAGTCCGCCTTCAGTCACCACGACGACTACCGGCGCACCAACCCCAGTCGAGGTGAGCAATCGGGTGAGATTCTTCATCGCGCCGAGGTCGCGCCGCGCATCGACGAGCAAGAGATCAATCGATGGAGCGTCCACCAGCACTGATACCTCTGCAGGCATGATCCGCACCTGATGTTGAAGGAGGGCAAGGGAGGGCAAGACCTCCGCGCTGGAATGGCGAGAGTTAGTGAGTAGGAGGAGCTTCGCCATGGTGGGAGAATACTCTCGTGGAGAATCTGGTGATACTCGGGGTGGTCTTAGCCTTGGCCACCGGTTATGGCTATTGGTATCGCCACCGCGATGGGCGGATGAAGACCCGCGCGGTCGTCGATGACAAGTTGCGCCTTGACCCAACGGAGATCGGCCCGCTCGGCGAGCGCGCAACCCTCGTTCAATTCTCCTCGGCATTCTGCACCCCATGTCGAGCGACGCGAGTCATCCTTGGCGAGGTCGCTGCGTCGACGCCGGGCGTGCGCCATATAGATATCGACGCCGAGCACGAACTGGAATTGGTGCGAAAGGTTGGAATTCTCTCGACGCCAACCACCTTGATATTAGATAGCAAGGGGTATGAGATTGCTCGAGCCGTAGGAGCACCCCGCAAGGCCCAGGTCGAGGCCTCTTTGGCTGCACTCGGCTAAAAAACTCCAACAGCGGGCGCAGGAGCCTCTCAGGAAATCCTCATCCTTCTCGGTCATCCTCACTGTTATGAGCAAGGGTTTAACCAAGAAGCGGGCGATGTTTCGCCTCGATCTTGCAGCGGTTATTACCGGCGTTGGGCTAGGACTGACGCTCTCGCTCTTGGCCTCTACCCTCACTCGCGAGGATGTCACTGGCACCTATCAAATCATCACCACCATCTCTCGAGTCGCAGCGCTGGCTGGCGCGTACCTTGCACTCCTTGGCTTGTTACTCGTTTCGCGGATCACATGGATAGAACGCGCTGTCGGGCATGATCGATTGGTTTCCTGGCATCGCAAATCTGCCCCGTATTCTCTCTTTCTTATTCTGATTCATGTCTTGCTTGTCTCACTAGGTTATGCCGCGAATGACAAAGTCCGAGTAGGTGTTGAGATGTGGCGCCTAGTGCTCACCTATCCATGGATGTTGCCAGCATTCGTTGGTTTCTTGGCGTTCATGGCTGCAGGGGTCTCGTCATACAAGCGAGTACGTTCGAGGATGAAGTACGAGACGTGGTGGACTATTCACCTCTACACATACATCGCAATAGCGCTTTCGTTCATGCACCAAGTTCTCACCGGAGTGATGTTCATTGGCCATCCACTCAATCGTGCATATTGGACCGGGCTATATATTTTCGTCGGCGTGACGATAGTAATGTGGCGAATAGTGATACCTGCGTACAAGAGCATCCGGTTTAGATTGCGAGTGGCACATGTTGATATCGAAGCACCTGGCATCATCTCGATTTACGTTCGTGGTCGTAATCTTTCGAAGTTGAAGGCCGAAGGTGGTCAATTCTTCAACTGGCGATTCCTGGATAAAGAACGTTGGTACGAATCACACCCTTTTTCGCTGTCGGCCGCTCCCACTGACGAGTATCTACGCTTTACTGTGAAGGATCTCGGCGACCATTCTCGATCGTTAGTATCGGTCCAACCTGGCACTCGGGTCTTCATCGAGGGTCCTTATGGAACATTCACCAAACATCAGGCTCATCAACAGCGCCCCCTTGTTCTCATTGGTGGAGGTGTGGGAATCACGCCCATTCGAGCGCTCCTTGAGGAACTCGGCGGCAACAGAGAGATATCGATCATCTACCGGGCATCTTCTGAAGAGGATCTGATTTTCCTTGATGAAATTACAGAGCTAGCGCGACGTAAAGGTGCACGTTTGCTCATCCTTCCAGGATCACGAAAGTTATATCCACTTGATGCAGAACATTTAGAGCGTATCGTTCCGAATATTCGCAGCGCTGAGATATACATCTGTGGACCAACGTCGTTGACCGACGTGATACGTGCAAGCGCAGCAGAACTTGGTATGCCAAAGAGCAGAGTCCATAGTGAAATTTTCGAGTATCACACTGTGTTGGAGGATTGAGAGTATGGGAATCAAACGTCCGTTAATGATCTTAGGAAGTACCGTGGGCGCAGTCGCCGCTGTGCTCTCCTATCATCCGGCTGCCGGTGGCAGCACCATGCCATTGGCGAACGCGCCAGAGGTGCCAGTAGATGCAGCGACAGCAACGCCGACTACAACTCCGACTACAACTCCAACCCCGACGGCAAGCGCTGAAGCATCCGCTGCTCCTGTACAAACGGAGAGTGCAGCACCGGCACAGAAAACACAGAAAACACAGAAAGCACAGAGCAAGAAAAGCACAAGTACCGGAACAGCGACAAAGAAAAAGCAACCTGCGCCAGATGCAAGTGCCAGCGCTGATCTAGCACCAACACCTGCACCTGCACCAGACCCCACTCCAGTGTCAAAAGTCACCAAAGACCAGACTGTCACTGGCGCAACTGCGCAGACTCGTTGGGGTCCAGTACAGGTTCAAATAACGGTTAAAGATGGCAAAATCGTCGATGCAGTTGGTCTGCAATATCCCAATGGCGACCGACGCTCACAGTGGATATCCGATCAGGCGATTCCCTGGTTAGTAGAAGAGACCTTGCAAGAACAGAGTGCGAATGTCCAGATAATTGGCGGGGCGACCTACACATCAAATGGTTGGCGACAATCTCTTGCATCAGCGATGCAGAAGGCAGGTTTGTAAGATGAAAAGAATCATTGCAAGCGGAGTTGGCCTCATCGCCCTCGGTGGCTTCCTAGTCTTTCAACCAGTATCGGGAAGTGCTGGTGGTGGCAGTGGACTAACGCTCACTCCTGCGCAGCCTGCACAAACAGCGCAGCCGCAAGAAAGCACGGCGCCGGTACCAGAAACAACTCCAGAAACAACTCCAGAAACAACTCCGACCCCAGCCACTTCTATGAAAAGCGCGCCAGCGCTCACAGGTTCCAGTTCAGGCTCGACTTCAGGCTCAAATTCAGGCTCAACACCGTCGAGAATTCAAGGCGGCGGGGGAGACGATGATAATGGCGAAGACCATCATCGAGAGCGCCATCATGATGAAGGTGGCGATGATGACGATGACGATGAATATGAGGGCTTTGACGATTAATCATGTTTCATAACGAAGAGGTGTGGGGAACGGTTCTCTCCTTGCATATCCCCGATCGTGAAGCACATGATTCGACTGTCAAGGATTTCTTAGCGGGGGCAATAGATTTCGTTCATGAAATCGATCGGCAGTTCTCGACATTCAAAGAGAGTTCAGAGGTCTGCCGAATCCGCTCTGGTGAACTGGCGATTGCTGATGCATCAGATCGAGTCCGTTTTATTTGGCAGCAATGTGAATCTGCGCGTTCGCTCACGAACGGTGCCTTCGATCCCTTCCAAGATCGGCTAGGTGGCTTTGATCCCTCGGGCTATGTCAAAGGGTGGGCAGCAGATCAGATTGCAACCATGGCAACGAAGTTGGGAATCACTCGGCTCCACATCAATGCAGGTGGTGATCTCACGGTGCGCGGGGGAATGGATGCAGAGCGGCCGTGGATGATTGGAATCCAACACCCCAAACGCGCTGGCAGTATCGCGGCGGTGATTCCCATTCGAGATGGCGCCGTTGCAAGTAGCGGCACCTACGAGCGCGGTGCTCATATATATGATGCAAACACCAGCGCCATCGCAATCGGCGCCCTGGCCACGTCGGTCTATGGTCCCGATGGTGGCCTTACTGATGCTTTAGCAACTGCCTTGATGGTGGCCGGCCGCGATGGTGCGCCCTGGTTCCTCAAGCCCGAATTAGCCAACTATGGCTGCTGGGTGGTCAATCGACATGAAGAAACCACCTGGTCAATTCGTTGGCCTGAACAAGAAAATCGCACGCGCTAATCGCAAATCACTTGCAATTCGCACTCTGCACAACTCTTTAATACCCTTTCCCTCATGTTCGCGAAGAAAGAAGTGTCGTTAATCAAGCGACGCACGATTGATTATGGTCGTGCCACATCTTCGCGCTGTCTGCTCTAATCACTAACAATCTCTTTGATTGTCGACTCGCCCGCGTCAGTGGCACATCAAATGAAGGTACCCCTTTTTCATGTTCGATAAATAGTTTTAGGAGAGAGATATGGCAAAGCAGATTGATGGACGTGGCGCACGATTCGGCGCGCTACTCACTACTTTTGTGTTGGCACTGACGTTAGTTTCTGAATCGTGGATTCTTGCCTTATGGCAAACTGCGGTATTCGCGATTGGTGCGACCTTTGGTCCAGCACGAACCCCTTACGCATCGATTTTCCGCGCGGTCGTTAAACCACGCCTTAAGTCAGCACCGGCATTCGAGGATGAGCGTCCCCCAAAGTTTGCTCAACAAGTTGGTTTCCTCTTCGGCGCTACCGCACTTATTGGCGCATTTAGCGGCATCTCTCTCCTATTCACTCTTGCAATCGCATTTGCACTTGGCGCTGCATTCTTGAACGCGGCCTTCGATTTCTGCCTTGGCTGCAAGATCTATCTTTTAGCCGCTCGCGCTTTCAAGCCAACGGTTTACCGGGAGATCTCTCAACTAGTGGAGGTCAGATAAATGTCACGCACCAACGCATTAGTCGGCGCTGAGTGGTTACTCGATCATATTGATGATGCAAACGTGGCAATCATCGAGGTCGACGAGGACACCTCACTT
The DNA here is from genome assembly GCA_964490435.1 of uncultured Bifidobacterium sp. Lineage (GTDB taxonomy): Bacteria > Actinomycetota > Actinomycetes > Nanopelagicales > Nanopelagicaceae > IMCC26077. The sequence goes on from CAZBCF010000020.1 coordinate 13,066, forward strand.
TACGAAAAAGGCCATATTAAGAATGCAATCACTTTTCATTGGCGAAATGATTTGCAAGACGGCTTGATTCGCGATCTCATTTCAAAGGAAAAATTCGAAGCCCTGCTCTCTAAGAACGGCATCGCGAATGACACCACTGTCGTTCTCTATGGCGGCAATAACAATTGGTTTGCCACATATGCATATTGGTATTTCAAGGTCTACGGTCATGCCGATGTGCGCCTGCTTGATGGCGGCCGGAAGAAGTGGGAACTCGATGGCCGTGAGCTCACCACAGAAATTCCTGCGGTGCTGCCAACTCGCTACGTCGCGAAAGAGCGTGATCTTTCAATCCGCGCCTTCCGTGACGAAGTTATCAACTCAATCGGAACCAAGAACATCGTCGATGTGCGCTCTCCTGCAGAGTACAAAGGTGAACTACTTGCACCCGCGCACCTACCCCAAGAAGGTGGACAAGTTGCTGGACATATCCCTACTGCAAAGAATATTCCGTGGTCACAAGCGGCAAACGAGGATGGCACATTCAAGAGTGATGCCGAGCTCAATGAGCTCTACGCCAAAGCCGGAGTCGACTTCAGCAGAGAGACCATTGCTTACTGTCGAATTGGTGAGCGCTCAGCCTTCTCCTGGTTTGTTCTCCATGAGTTGCTCAATCTAAAGAATGTAAAGAATTACGATGGTTCGTGGACCGAATACGGTTCGTTGGTAGGTGCGCCAATCGAAGTTGGCGCATGAGAACCTGTGGTGCGACCCCCGGCGGGCCAGATCTCGCCGGAATCGACCTAAGTAAACAAGCAGTCATTCAAGGAGTCGTGCTCCGCACGGGTACATCAGATGCAGTTCCCAACGGAGCACCTGCCACCACCGGATATGTGCGACTACTTGATAGCGATGGAGAATTCGTCGCAGAGGTGCCGTTAAATAGCGAGGGCCAATTTCGTTTCTTTGCTGCGCCAGGAAACTGGACTGTGCGCGCATTGGTCCCAGGGGCAATCGGAGAGGCAACTGCTAGCGCCGCTTATGGCCGCGCGGTAGAACTGACGATTTCGCTCTAGTCTTATCCCATGAGAGATTCCCATGAGAGATGAGTTGCGTGAGCGTGGTCTGCGCCTTACCCCACAACGTGAGTTAGTACTTACCGCTGTCCGTGCCTTAGGCCATGCCACTCCTGAAGAAATCGCACAATACATCCATCAGACAAATCCAAGCATCAATCTCTCTACCGTGTATCGAAACTTAGAGACGCTTGAGAATGTCGGATTGGTTCTGCACACTCATCTGGGACATGGCGGTGCGACCTATCACGCCGCAGAAGAGGTTAATCACCTGCACTTGGTCTGTGGCAAGTGTGGCAGCGTTGGTGAAGCGCCCATTGAAACTGCAGCACCATTCGTCAACGCGCTCTCTGATGACTATGGATTCAAGACTGACGTCACTCATTTTGCCGTCTATGGACGGTGTGCTAATTGCTCTGATGGATCATGACTGCAGTTTTCGTTGACAGTGGCCCAGATCATGGGGCAATCTGGCACTTTGGTGAACCAGTAAAAGAACAACGTGCATTAGAGGCTGGTAATGCTTTTGCTGATTTAAGTCATCTACCTGCGATAGCGATAACAGGAGTAGATCGTCTCACTTGGATTCATTCTCTTTGCACTCAAGATGTTGAGCAACTACAACCTGGCACTTGGAAAAGTGGATATATCCTCGATCCGCAGGGCCATATCGAATTTCCACTTTTACTCATTGATGATGGCAGCACGCTCTATCTTTTTACCGAAATAACATCAGTAGAACCCTTGCTGAAATTCTTGAATTCGATGCGATTTATGCTTCGCGTCGAGGTGCGGGATGCCAGCGCGGAAGTTGCGCTCTTTCGTGCGCCTGGAAAGAGCGATGAAATTGGTGGTCCATACGCACTCGTGCCGCGAAGTGAGATAGCGAGCATGACGGCAAACTTCGCACTTACTGCAATGCAAGTTGGTACCTGGGCACTCGATGCGCAGCGTGTAGCTGCCGGGCGTGCTCGTTTTGGATTCGAGAGTGATCCCAAGACCATCCCCAATGAACTGGGCGTTTTGAATATCGCAGTTCACATGGATAAAGGGTGCTACCGCGGGCAAGAGACAGTGGCAAAGGTGTTCAACCTTGGCAAACCACCGCGTCGATTGACGCTGCTCCATCTCGATGGTTCGGGCGTAGATCTACCCGCGCCAGGAAGTCCAATCACCTTCGATGGGAAGGCGATTGGTTTTCTCGGCACTGTCGCGCGCCATCATGAATTGGGACCGATTGCGTTGGCGCTTATCAAGCGCTCAGTCCCACTCGACGCGACTGTGAGTGCAGGAAATGTGTCAGCAACACAAGAAGAGATTGTCCCGCAATAGATGGCGCGAATAGTCACCATCTACTCGCGAAGGGGTTGTCACCTATGCGAAATTGCCGTAACAAAGGCGCGCGATTTGCAGCAAGAGTTCGGTTATCAAATTGATGAGATTTTTATCGACGGAGATGAGGCCTTAACGACCGCGTACGGGGAACAGGTTCCAGTAATCCATATCGATGGTAAACCACATGACTTCTTTCGAATCAATGAAGAGCGTTTTCGGGCAGCATTGGCCTAAAGTTCGATATCTCCAATAAGGATGTCATCAGCATCAACGATGCGATATGAGTAGCCTTGCTCGGCCAGAAAACGCTGCCGGTTCTGAGCAAAATCCTGGTCGACGGTATCGCGTGCGACGAGGGTGTAGAAGCGGGCAGTTCGACCATCGGCCTTCGGGCGCAGAATCCGTCCAAGCCGTTGCGCTTCTTCTTGTCGCGAACCGAAGGCGCCAGAGACTTGAATGGCTATGGTCGCCTCAGGTAGATCAATCGAGAAATTCGCGACTTTAGAGACTACGAGCGCTGTGATCTCACCTTCACGAAATGCTTGGAAGAGCGCTTCACGTTCTTTGATTGGAGTATCTCCTGTTATGACGGGAATTCCCATCTCAGTAGATAAAGTATCGAGTTGGTCGAGATATTGTCCGATGACGAGAATCTGTTCGCCTGCATGTTTTTCGACGAGTAATTTCGCAATTGCGCCTTTGGTGCGCGTGGTAGCGCAGGTTCGGTATTTATGTTCCGGTTCGGCAGTCGCGTACAGTAGGCGCTCTGCATCTGTGAGATTTACGCGTACTTCGACACATTCAGCGGGCGCGATATAACCCTGCGCTTCAATCTCTTTCCACGGCACGTCGTACCGTTTCGGACCGATGAGTGAGAAGACCTCTCCCTCTAGACCATCTTCACGTACCAATGTTGCTGTCAAACCAAGACGACGACGCGATTGGATATCGGCAGTAAATCGGAAGATTGGCGCTGGAAGTAAGTGCACCTCGTCGTAAATGATTAAACCCCAGTCATGCTGATCGACGAGATCCAAATGGGCGTAGACGCCACCGCGCTTGGTCGTCAGCACTTGATAGGTCGCGATTGTCACTGGACGAATCTCTTTTTTCGATCCGGAGTATTCACCAATCTGATCTTCGGTGAGCGAAGTTCGTTTGAGTAATTCACTTCGCCATTGTCGGGCTGCAACGGTGTTGGTCACAAGAATCAAAGTGGTTGCTTGTGCAAGCGACATTGCGGCAGCGCCGACGAGGGTCTTTCCAGCTCCACACGGAAGTACGACGACACCTGAGCCACCATGCCAAAAACCTTCGGCAGCAAGGCGCTGATAGGGACGAAGTTTCCAGTCGCTCTCATGGAGTTCGATCGGATGCGATTGGCCATCAACATAGCCAGCCATATCTTCGGCTGGCCAACCTAATTTGAGTAGCGATTGTTTCAATCGACCACGCTCACTAGGAAAGATTTGAATGGTCTCATTATCGATTCGCTTACCAAGCATTGGCTGGACTTTCTTAGCCCGAATCACCTCTTCAAGGACTGCCGAATCTGTGGTGGTAAGAATCAATCCATGTACTGGGTGCGTCTCAAGTCGTAAGCGACCGTAGCGAGCCATCGTCTCAGCGATATCGATGAGAATCGCGTGCGGAACTGCATAACGCGAGTAACGAAGTAGTACATCGATGACGACTTCAGCATCGAGTCCTGCAGCGCGCGCATTCCAAAGCCCTAACGAGGTAAGGCGATAAGTGTGAATATGTTCCGGGGAGCGCTCTAATTCAGCGAAAGCAGCGATAGCGCGCCGACAATCATCGGCGGCCCCATGTTCGATCTCAAGGAGGAGCGTTTTATCGCTTTGTACGATGAGTGGACCATCAGCCATTAGTCACCAAATCTTTGAGAAGAGCATGGAGGAATTCGATTTGAGATGCGATGCCTTTGGCGCTGATCCATTCACCTTGAGCATGGGCATTTCCTCCGATTGCACCTAATCCATCAAGAGTTGGAACGCCAGTCGCGGCCGCAAAATTCCCATCACTTGCACCACCAACGGCTACGCCCAAAAGTTCACCACGACCAAGTGTGGCGGCTACCTTCTTGGCGCGTTCGAAGAGCGACTTAGTTGATTCAGGTTGGAGCGGCGGTCGATTTATGCCGCCAGAGATGAGAATTCGTGCATCGGGATGTTGTGGCGTGAGTTGATGGAGTGCGCTTTCGATTCGCTCTAACTCGCTCATCGCAAAAGAGCGACAGTCGACAACCAACCTAGCAAGTGCTGGAACAGTATTTGTCGTTGTTCCAGATGTTAAAACGGTAGGCACTGCCGTAGTTTGGAATTCTGGATTGGCAACTTTCTGAATTTTCTCGATTTCGACAATAAGATGCGCCATCTCGGTGGTTGCGTTGACACCTTTCTCTGGTTCTAAGCCGGCATGAGATGCACGACCATGGACTTCGATGATGAAATCAGCCGTTCCTTTTCGTCCGGTCTTTACTGCTCCATTTATTGACGCCTCTAAGACGAGTACCGCTTTGGCGCTCCGCGCTGACTCTTCGATAAGCGCGCGGGATGCCTTTGAACCGACCTCTTCGTCAGTGGTGCAGAGCATCGCAACTGAACCTGTGATTCCTCGAAGCGCATAAACCGCCTGCACGAATCCTGCTTTCATATCGAAGGAGCCAGGTGCCGTTATTCGATCGCCATCAACTTGCCAGAGCGGGAGAAAGGAACCTTTCGGCCAGACAGTATCCAGATGTATCAGAAGGAGTACATCTGCTGGTTTTGGACCCCACCAGAGAACCGGTGAGCCATTGACCTCCGAAATGTCACCGGCTTTACCAAGGACCTCACGGCAGATTTGATTTGCCTCGCGCACAACCGCATCGAGTGCAGCGCGGTCATCACTAGGAGATTCGATGCGAACTAATCGCTCGATATCTGCCAAGTAGTTGGGGGTGCCGGTCATGGTGTAAGTCTGCCTTATTCGACTATCGAGACGCCTGAGATACGGCTAACCGAAAAGCGGAGCACCTCATCGCTGCCGTGGTCATAAGCCATCAAAATCCCACCAACAAGGTGAATTGGCTCGATGACGCGCTCACTCAAACCGCCGTCGCTATCGGCATATCCAATCGCGACCATGGCCTTTGACTTGATGGCTAGGCTTAAAGTGCTCATCGTCTCGCTCGGCGTACCAGTGATAATCGGTTCGCGCTTTCGATGACTGGCAGCCTTATCGCCTGCTCGTAACGCACGAAGTGCAGCAGTAATCAGCTCTTCTGACGGCGTCGCCAAATCACTTGAGATCCGAGGTGGTCGTGGTTTTGATTTTGCGCGCGCACGTTCATGTTTGCGTGCAATGAGCACGCCTTCCCGATCTTCGAGAGCCGGAAAGTAGCCAGCCGAAACGAGAGCATCAAGTGCTTCATGAGTATCGCCCTCGGTCATCAAGACATGGTTGCTCAACTGTCGAAGTTGTAGATGTGCTAACTTCTTATCGGCGAGGATCGCGGCAACCTGAGCGTCATCTTCGCAGCGAATATATGAACTGAAACCAATTCCAACTCGCAATTTTCCGTAGCGCTTTCCCATATCGGTGATCATGTAATCGAGTGGTTGTGGTAGCGAGGTCTTTGAGATCTTCATTAGGAACTTCTTGATGTCATCGCTACTGCGACCATTATCAAGGGCTCGACGGATGGATTGCTCGGATATTCGATAGACCGTTGCGCCACCTTTGCTTTCGATATTGGCAATGAGCGACATCTCCCGCGCCAATTCGACGTGAAGGGGACCGGGAGCAATCGCAGTGTTATCGGCTTGGATGAGTACGTAGTCAATCTCTTGTGGAAGTAAGGCTTGCATCCCAATCTCTGTAGCCCCGTGCAAGAGGGCGCTACCGAAAGATGTGAGCGCGTTTCGACCAGAAAACCCCAGCCACTGTGCTTCGCGTGCAATCCAGTGCACGAAATCCTGATGGCTACCAAAGGCCTTACGCGGGCGCTCCCACTTGATACGTTCGGCGAGCCCAGCAATATCTACAGCGTTCGGTGCGATTTTGTCATAGAGCAGGAGAGTAAGTCTCTTGATGTGTGCGATAGCGCTTCGATCGATTTCAGGCCCAAGCGGTGCGATGTATCCGCGCTCACTCTTGCCGACTAACCCCGATACTCTGGAAGTGGCTAGCCAATTGTTTGCAACTTCTACCCAGCGTTCCTCTAATGATTTGTTACGCCAAATATCGAACGTTGCCGTTGGAATGAACTCTTCCTCATTGTGTAGTGCGACAAATCCTGAGAGGAAGGCGATTTCAGCAATAAAGATCAGGTATTTCTCCTCTAATCCAAGTTCGTCACTGGCACGTTTTATCTCACGAACACCAATTCCTCCTGAACGAAGTGCGGCCGCAGGTTCACCAGCCCAAAAGTGGAGTAGTTCTTCAATGTGATGTAACACTTCGAGTACCGCGCCAATTGCAGCGCTATCAATATCTTCTTGTGTGAGAGTTTTTCCTGAGTAAGGCGGTGGGATATCAAAATTCTCTTTATGAACGCGATTGCCGCGTAGATAGATTCCAACTTCACGTGGCAGAGCCACTGTCTTGTTATCAATTGGAGTGAGTAATTGATTCTCTAGCAGCCACGAGAGCGTAGCGGTGGGACGTTTGACATCGGTGACGCTGCCGCGAGGGGGACCCCAGATGAGTTTCTCCAGCAATGCCCGCGCTGCAGCAGGCGCGTCATCGACCTTTTTTTGCCAGCGCTTCGGGTCGCCCAGCCCAACAGGTCCAAGTGCGGCGGGCTCTGGACCGAGGGCATCCCGCACACTGTTGAGGATTCGGATCTCATCCTCATCCATATATATAAGTGCCAGCTTCTGGAACTTCTCGTATTGGGCGGTGACCTCCACGCCAGCGATTCTGTTGAGCGCCGCCAGGGTTACCGGCTCTGGAAGCACGGCGATCATCTCTAAGACTTGGATCTCCCAGGTGTTCAAGTGATCAAGAACGCGAGAGATACTCGGGGCTGAACTTGCTCGAGCAGCGAGCGCGGTGATGTCGGTGGGTAATGGAGAGAGTAAGTCTGGACGTAAAGTGAAGAGCGCCTGGAGATTTTCATCACTTCGCGCGCGCAACTCATCAGCCAAGGAGCGGGCAGGGCGAAGGGTTCGAGACATAACCTGCCTACGCTACCTGAAGGTGTGCAGGTTATGCTCATCGCATGAGAACGCTCGTCCATGTGGTCCGACATGGCGAGGTAGAGAATCCAGAGGGAATTCTCTACGGTCGCCAATCTGACTGGCACCTCTCGATTCGCGGGCGCGAGATGGCCGCCGAAGTAGCACAGTGGACCGCAGGTCGCGATATCGCTGCGGTGATCTCTTCCCCATTAGAGCGAGCCCAAGAGACGGCGCAACCGATTGCCGAGCAACATAAATTATCGATTCAGATTGATTCACGTCTGATCGAGGCTGCGAACGTTTTCGAGGGGAAGAAATTTGGCGTAGGCGCGAGTTCAGGCGCACTATTAAAACCTGCCGCGTGGAGACATCTCTGGAATCCATGGCGACCATCATGGGGTGAGCCGTATCGGGAACAAATCGAACGAATGATGGCTGCGATCACTGATGCACATGCGCTCGCCGCAGGTCGGGAAGCGGTCTGTGTCTCACACCAACTTCCGATCTGGATCTTGCGTTCAGCGATAGAAGGTAGACCGCTTTTGCACGATCCACGTAAACGAATCTGCTCGCTTGCCTCCATCACCTCGATCATTTTCTCAGCGCAAGGGGTGATTGAAGGAGTGGAATATGCCGAACCCGCTGCACATCTTCTCCGAAAAACCAAGTGAAATTTAGGGTCATCACTCTTACTCTTATCGCTTTAACGCTCACTAGTTGTGGCGGTGGCGGAACTTCGATCAATGAGAGCTCGTATGTTGCCGGAGATGGCGTTATTACTGAGATTACTGCAGGAGAGCGAGCGCTAGCACCCCAAATCTCAGGTGCGAGCATCACAGGAAATTCAATAGCGGTTACAACGGGAAAAGTTGCATTGGTAAACGTGTGGGCATCATGGTGCTCGCCGTGCCGAGCCGAGGCGCCAATCCTCGAAGAACTTTCGAAGAAATATCCATCAGTGCAATTCTTAGGTTTGCTTACTCGCGATTCAGATGAGAGCGCTCAGGCGTTCTTAAGAAGGTTCAAAATTACGTATCCAACGATTTCCGATGATGAGATTCTCCTTGGTTTCCGGAAGAGCCTGCCGGTTGCCGCGATTCCAACCACCTTCTTGATCGACAAAAGTGGGCGAGTTGCAGCGCGCATCTCGGGGGAGATCACCTACTCGTCTGTTAGCGCTTTGCTAGACAAGTTGGTTAAAGAATGACGCTCTTCACGCTGGCTGATCAGATTTTGCAAGGATCGGTATTACTTGCCTTCCCCATAGCCATTTTTGCTGGCCTGGTTGCATTTGTCTCGCCATGTGTCTTGCCGCTAGTGCCTGCATATCTCGCGTACGTTTCCGGATTATCTGGAGCGCAATTAGAGAGCCCTGCACAACGAACACGAATCGTCCTAGGCACTTCGTTATTTATTCTCGGATTTAGTGCAGTATTCATCTCATATGGCGCGCTCTTCGGTGGAGTCGGCAATACGTTATTGGTGCGCGAGCGCGGGATCAGCCAAGTCTTGGGCATCTTCACCATTGCAATGGGCCTGCTCTTTCTTGGTTTATTCAAAGGCAATCGTGAGTTCCGACCACGAATCAAGACCGATGGTGGATTGCTCTTCGCCCCCTTCTTAGGTGTGCTCTTCGCGATCGGTTGGACGCCGTGTATTGGTCCGACGCTCGCTGCAGTCCAGGCTCTAGCACTGAGTCAGGAGAGTGCAGTGCGCGGCGCATTCCTCTCGGTCGGTTACTGCATCGGGCTGGGCTTACCCTTCCTGCTGGCGGCATTTGGTATCGCGCGCGCTATTCGCGTATTCAAACGACTTCCAAAACGTGCGCTCTCTTATATTGGCGGTATCTCTCTGATCCTCCTCGGCCTTGCTCAAGTGACCGGTGTGTGGGGCAGCATCGAGAGTTGGTTGCAAGGGTGGGCATCGACATTCGTGGTGGCGCTATGAGCATCTCTTACGACCCCCAGCCGCCACAATTAAGTGGAATTGGATTCTTACGGTGGATTTGGCGTCAGCTCACGAGTATGCGCACCGCATTAGTACTTCTTCTTCTGCTTGCTATTGCATCGATTCCTGGTTCGATCTTTCCGCAGCGAGCGCAAAATCCTCTGAAAGTAAGTGAGTATTACGGCACCAACCCGCAACTAGCAGAGTGGCTCGACCGACTCTCGCTCTTTAATGTCTATTCATCCCCGTGGTTCAGCGCGATTTATATTCTGCTCTTCATCTCACTTATCGGATGTGTGGTACCGCGTACATGGGAGCATTTCAAAAGTGCACGAGCGCTGCCACCATTGACACCTAGGAACCTCGACAGATTAGAAGAGTTTCACGAATTCATAACTACCGATTCTGATATTAAAGTACTCGATCGTGCCCAGCACGAACTACGAACCCGAAGATATCGAATCAGAACGCTGCCAGATTCTATTGGCGCTGAAAAGGGCTTCATTCGAGAGACGGGTAACTTACTTTTCCATCTTTCGTTGATTTTACTTCTCGTTGGTGTCGCATATGGATCGCTCGGAGGTATGCGTGCAGATGTCATCGTGAGCGAAGGTGAGACCTTCACGAATGTCGCGACGAGTTACGATTCCTTGAACACCGGCGGCCTCTTTGGAATCGAGGACATACCGCCGTTCGCTATCACAGTAAAAAAGTTCACCGCAAAGTATGATTTAGTGACAAACGCACCTCAGGATTACCAACTCGATGCGCAGGTAGTTGATGAACCTGGTCAGGTTCCGCGCAACGTGATTGTGAAAGTGAACAAACCACTGACTTTTGGTGATACTCGGGTCTACCTGCAGGCAAATGGCTATTCGCCAATCGTCACGGTGCGCAACAAAGAGGGCGCCGTGGTCTTGCGAGGTGCGATTCCATTTCTACCGCAAGATGCGAACCTCACCTCAACGGGCGCAATCAAAGTCCCTGATATGCAACCGCAACTTGGTTTTGTAGCGAAGTTTCTTCCAACTGCAGAAAGGACAGCCGAGCGCGGAGGTTTCTCGACCTATCCGGAAGCGTTGAAGCCGTTACTTGACCTCGCTGCTTGGAGCGGCGACCTAGGTTTGGATTCCGGAATTCCGCAATCGGTGTACCGGATTGATACCGAAAAGTTGTCGCAGATCGGATTGGCAGCCCTCGCCCCAGGAGAGAGCTGGAACCTGCCCGGCGGTGTCGGCTCTATCACTTTCGATGGATTCACCCCATGGGTGAATCTGCAGGTGGTTCGAGATCCCGGCAAGGGATACTCGTTTGTCGGTGCAATCGCCATTCTGCTTGGGTTACTCGTATCACTCTTTGGTCGTCGCCATCGAATCTGGGTTCGCGTAAGCAAGAAGGATGGAGATACCATCGTGCACGTTGCAGGGTTGACTCGTTCACCAGGTTTAGATGAAGAAATCAAAAGTTTGGTCGCAGTGCTTCGGCGCGACATAGATCAAGAGGGGGAGCGCTAGAACGAGATGTCTAAGAGTGACTGGGCTTATCTCTCGAATGATCTGATCTATGCGAGTATGGCAGTTTGTGCGCTCGCATTCCTGGTTTTCGCATACGAACTAGCCTGGTCAATTCGAGTAGGCGAAGCGAAGACAACGCTGAACCGTCGGCTCAAGGTACTCAGGGTCGGACAAGCACTCACCATCCTCTATTTCCTCATACTGTTTATTGGCGTACTCGCACGTGGATTGTCTGCGGGACGGGCGCCATGGGGAAATATGTATGAGTTCTCAATCACCGGGGCTTTGGCGTTCACTTTTGCCTACCTTGTCGCATCTTTGAAATTCGAGGTGCAATGGCTCGGCATTCTCATCACGTTCGCATCTTTACTAACACTAGGTACTGCTCTGACATTACTTTATGTTCCAAGCGCACCGTTAGTACCTGCGCTCAAATCACCGTGGTTAGTCATTCACGTCTCAGCAGCAATCATCTCGGGAGGCGTCTTTCTGCTCGCGAACTGCATCGCCGCCGCCTATCTCATCTTGGAGCAGATCGAGAAGAAGCGCGATGGTGCGCGTCCAATATGGGCGCAGCGACTTCCTAAACTTGAGACTCTCGACCAGCTCTCATATCGATTAGTCGCATTGGTCTTCCCACTGTGGACTTTCGCAATCATCGCCGGTGCAATTTGGGCCGAGGCTGCTTGGGGTCGATACTGGGGTTGGGATCCTAAAGAGACGTGGTCTTTCATCACCTGGGTGGGATATGCCGCATATTTACATGCGCGCGTGACTGCCGGATGGAGGGGGCGACGCGCTGCCTGGCTCTGCTTGATTGCAGGCTCGACCTTCCTCTTTAACTATATTTACGTGAATATTTGGGGAACAGGCAAGCACACCTATTCCGGTCTATAACGCTTCAATCAACGAGTATCAGAGTTTCCGCAAGAAGTCAGGATCATCATCGGGCGGAATGATCTTTTTTGGTGGCCGCTTTCGTCCACCGTTGCCGCGACCACGTTGTCTTCCGATGATTAACCATGCAACGCTGACAATAGGTGAGGGTGCGAACAAGACGATGAGTAGGAGCCAAGCCCACTTGGGGAGTTTCTGCACCTCTTCTTGCGGAGTTCGCGCGCAATCGACGAAGGCATACACAGTGAGCGCGATTAAGACGAGAACCAGAATGCGAAGCATGGTGCAAAGTATATAAGTATTTGCGCTCAGGCGCTCCAGACAAGTCCAACGGCATAAAGTAGGGCAAATAGCAATTGAAAGATCGCTGTGCGTTGTAAGAGTGTGATGAGATCTCGGCCACCTGCACCTTTTAATACCATGACTGCGAGATAGCCAGCGAATGGAAGTAGCAGCGCAGTGATAGCCAGACCAGATTTACTCAAGCTGGTTGCAACTCCGATCAGATTACCTCCGAAAATGAGCACGGCATAGAAGTATCGTGTTGCTCGATCGCCCATCAGCACAGCTAAAGTGCGCTTACCTGTTTGAATATCTTTTACTCGGTCGCGCAGATTATTAAGCGCCAAGATTGCGCATGCTTGAGCACCTATTGGAATCGCTGCAAGAATCGCCAAAGTTGAGAAAGTAGAGAAAGTAGAGAAAGTAGAGCGTGAACTACTTTGAACATAATTACTACCAAGTACCGCTACTAAACCAAAGAAGAGAAAGACCGAGATTTCACCAAGAGCACGGTACCCATATGGATTCTTGCCGCCGGTGTATCCCCACGCGGCAGCGATTGCAAGCGCTCCCACGAGTATGAGCCACAACGAAGTCCGTAGTGCAAGCACTAATCCACAAACAGCTGCGGATCCGAAGAAGGTAAATGCGAGATTGCGGACATTTTTCGGGAGCGCTTTGCCGCTGCCGACCAATCGCATCGGACCAACCCGCTCGGTGTCTGTACCTCTGATTCCATCAGAATAATCATTGGCATAGTTGACGCCAATCTGCAAGAAGAGCGCCACAAGAAGCGCAAGCAGCGCATTGATCCACTTGATGCTCGGCCAGGCAAGTGCAGTACCAACAAGCACGGGTGCGATTGCTGCGGGCAAAGTTCGCAATCTTGCGCCGCTTATCCACTCCGAAAGCGTTGCCATGATGTAGGTGATCTCCCTAATCCAATTACGTTTGGTGTTTTTCGGTGGGCGTCATACTTGCGAGCATCTGCAGGTCGATTTTTCCATTCGCTTTGATAGGAAAATCAGAGAGTAGTAGGAGTGAACGTGGCGCGGCTACTTTTCCCAAATGTCCAGCGACGAGTTCTCTCATCGCAGCAAGAGTGGGCCGACTTTCGTCATTCGATGTCACCATGACCAGGCGCAGTGATTGACCCCACTCTGGATCGGCAATCCCCAGAACTAGTAATTCATTACTCGGGAAGTGGGTGCGTAGAATTTCGGCGACGAGCGTAGGTGAGATCTTCTCGCCGCCAGAGATGATTAGATCATCGGCACGTCCGTGAACCTCCAGCGCGCCACTCTCGTCGATTCTTCCGATGTCACTCGTGATAAACCAGCCGTCCACAAAAGCGGCCTTAGTCGAAGTTTCGTCATCGAGATACCCTTCGGCCTGCATCGGACCTTTGAGTGCAATCCGATTTCCATTCCGTATCTGCACTTCGACTCCAGGAAGGGCTTTGCCATCATAGATACAACCGCCACACATCTCGGTCATTCCATAACTTGTCACTAGAGGAATACCTGCTGACCTACCCGTTTCCATCAATTCCTTCGGAACTGCAGCACCACCAATCAGAACTTTCTTCGCGTGTACTAGTTGTTCGAAGAGCGCATCGCGAGCGCGGAGTGCGCGATAGAGCTGAGTTGGCACAACAGAGCAGAACTCACCGCTGCCGCGCTGAGGCTCACTTCCATTCTCGATTGAACGCAGTAACTGATTGATGCCGGCGATGTGATGAAGTGGAAGAGTTAAAGACCAATGATCTGTGGGCGTGACCCCAAGGGCTTGGTTCGACAGCCGCGCACTTGCACGCATTGCTTGCGCACTAAGGGCTACGGATTTTGCTTCACCTGACGATCCGCCAGTGTTGATAATAAGTGCGATGTCATCTGGGACCGATTCGTGGCTGATTGGCGCAAGGGCCACAGCGCGGCCGCCTGAAAGTGCGCTTGCAAGCGCATCTCGAAGTCGCACAGCGTCGACGTTCGCAGGGTCGATTCGCTCTACTTTTCTCACGCCTCTAGGCTATCGCCTGTGAGTAAGCCGATTAAAAGAGAGCC
>CAZBCF010000021.1:0-26432 GCA_964490435.1 uncultured Bifidobacterium sp.
TGGTAAGTACTTCAGCGGTGGCGCAAAAGATAACAAGGGCCTCGCTGCAGATCTTCAAGCTGCCTACGATGCAGGTAAGGCATAAGCCGAGAGGTTTACGTCTTAGCAAAGTTCGTTACGATTCTGGTGGGCGGGAAACCGCCCACCAGTTTCATGATGAGAGGGAAAGCGGGTCGGTTCTAAGCAATGGCGCTGCAAACGAGCAAGCGAGTCTCCACCTGGATTGGTGGATTTCTCCTCGTAGCGCCTTCAATAGCGGCAGTTGCGCTATTCGTCTACGGAATGATCGCGTGGACCGTTCGGATCTCTATGACCGATCGGATCAGCGCGTCGGTCAAAGAGCCAAAATTCGTGGGTTTGCAAAATTACACCAATCTCATCTCTGATACCCGATTCACCCATGCTTTTGAGAATCTCATCAAGTTCACCTTTGTCTTCATCGTCGGCACGACTATTGCCGGATTCATCATGGCCCTACTCCTAGAGAAGGGAATCAAGGGCGAAGGCTTCTTCCGATCGTTCTATCTTTACCCACTAGCCATCTCATTCATCGCCATGGGCACCGTTTGGAACTGGTTGCTTAACTCCAATGTCGATGCAGATGCAGGTGGATTAAACTTACTTCTACAAAAAGTGGGCTTGGGATTCCTACAGAATTCTTGGTATCTCTCAGAAAATGGCGCCGCATACGCTCTGGCGCTGCCCGCAATTTGGCAAATGGCCGGTTACGTCCTCGCGCTCTTCCTCGCTGGTTTCCGCGGCATTCCTGATGATTTACGCGAAGCAGCCCGAGTTGATGGCGCCTCAGAGTCGAAGATCTATCGTTACGTGCTCTTTCCGCAACTGACGCCAACACTCTTCACAGTCTTAATCATTCTTGGCCACGTCTCTATGAAGGTCTTCGATCTCATCATCGGCATCAACGGAAAGTCCTATGTCACACAGGTGGTCGCGGTCTACATGTGGGAATCCACTTTCGATCAACGAAACTACGCGAAGGGCACAGCGATTGCCGTAGTTTTGCTCTTGCTCATCGCGTTAATCATCATCCCATACTTACGTTGGGTAATTAAGCAGGAGAACGAGAACCGATGACAGCCGAACTTATTGAGAAGAAGCCTGCCGTCGCGGCGAACAAACGCAAACGCTCGGGCAAAGAGCAATTTTGGTTGATTTTCCGCTACGTATCGCTGATATTCATCTGGTTCTTGGTCGTAATGCCCATCTATGTGCTGGTCATCAACTCGCTCAAGGGCGTGAAAGATGTCTATCTAGTCAATGCTTTCAATCTCCCCAAGAGTCTGGACTTCTCTGCCTGGCCGATATCGTGGAGCGGCGGCGACTACTTCTCAGCGTTCAGCCTCGGCGATTCGATGACTCGCACGCTCTTCTTCGTCGTTCAGTCTTCGATTATCTCAGCGATAATCGGTTCGATAAATGGCTACGTTTTTGCGAAATGGAAGTTCCCGGGTTCGAATATCGTCTTCACCCTCTTCTTATTTGGAATGTTCATTCCATACCAAGCAGTCATGATTCCGTTGGTGCAACTAGTGACGAATTTAGGCGTGAATAAATCAATCTACGTGTTGGTAATGGCGCACGTCATCTATGGAATTCCGATCTGTACGTTGATTTTCCGAAATTACTACGCCAGCATTCCCGATGAACTCATCGAAGCGGGCTTAGTCGATAAGGCTTCACGGATTCGGATCTATACCTCGATCATCCTGCCACTCTCGCTACCAGCATTTGTTGTCGTACTCATCTGGCAGTTCACCTCCGCATGGAACGACTTCCTCTTTGCGATCTTCTTGACGGGTGGTTCGCCAAAACTTTCAGTGGCGACTACCGCGCTCAACTTCATTACCGGCTCAAGCAATCAGGTCTTCTATGGATTGAATATGACCGCGTCGCTCATCGTTTCGTTGCCAACGTTGATTGTTTACATCTTCCTTGGCCGCTACTTCCTTCGCGGATTGCTCAGCGGTTCACTCAAGGGATAAGCACCGAAGCGCCTTGGAGCAGTTCCCGTGCGCGTGATATCGCACGAATTCGTTGAGCGTCATCAAAGTAATTCACTTGGGAGATGCCCACTACGCGGACTGCAGTTATCACACCAGCATGTGATGAGACATTCGCTGGAATCACCCCTCCATGCTCTTCATATGACTGTAAGAAATTACTTAACGTCTGAGCGACTAGGTGGCGTTGTTCCTCTAGTTTTATCGCCTTTAGGTTGAGATGTGCACACATGTATCCAAGATCGAAGACGGGTGCACCTTGATGAGCAACTTCGAAGTCAAGGACCCACGTACCACTTGGCCCGTGCAAGATGTTCTTCGGACTGAAATCACCATGTACGGCACATTCTCGCGAAGACATCAATTCGTCAGCTAATGTGGTGATGAGCGGCGCGAACTCAGGCCACGTTTTAGCCATGCCACCATAGAATGCACCAGCGCGCAGATCAAAGAGGCGCTTCTTGCCATCGACGATGCGGGCAGGAAGTTCTATCTCTCGAGTACTGCGGTGCCATGTCGCTAGCACGCGACCTAAAGTGGTTCCAACTGCTGGTTCAATGACACCACCGAGCATTGCATAGCGCCAATCTTGCATGTCATCGGCTGCCAACTCGAGAGCAATCGCAAGGTCGGTATCGCTGCGCGAGAGTAAGCGCGGCACATTTTCCGGAGTGAACTGAGCAAATAATTCAAGGGCATCTGCCTCTGCAAGGATCCGGTCGACATCTGCCTCCCATCGTCCAGGCACGCGAAGTTGTGGCAGAGCGCGTTTGACCACCGCTCCTACTCTGCGATTATCTGAATACCAGAGCACCTTAGCGGTGTCACAGGAGACTCCCCCCGAGAGTAATTCGATGGAGAAATCATGGTTTCCCAATAATCTCTTGAGGGTTTGCTGGGAGAATTCATCGCTCATGGAGCGAGCGCTATCAATTCTGCGATATGTACCACTTTAGTTTTTACTCGAGCCTTTCGCAGTGCGCTCTTCAATTGTCTTGTGCAACCAGGGTTCACGCTCACGAGATAATCGAGATTGAGCGCTTTGATTGCCTCGACTTTCGGTGCGATGACCCGGTTACTGTCGCGGGATCGCAAGAGTGAGTAACTTCCCGCTGCGCCACAGCACCCTTGTGCATTCGGCACTTCGACATAGTCACCCAATTGGGCAAGTATCTTGCGCGGCTCCTTGAACACACCCATTCCGTTACGAAGGTGGCAAGAATCTTGCAATCCAATGCGAATCGGTCTGCCATTCTGAATTATCGGGGCGAGTTGTGCGCTCCACCATTGCGAGAACTCTTGGACGCGTTCGCTGCCAAGCACTGCAGATAGGTGCGCCGCGCATCCGCCCGCAGTTGAAATAATCGTGCCAGGCAACTTTTTGCCCAACTCTTTGGCAAGTTTCTTGCCGCCCTCAAGATCACCGTTATGCGCATGGAGCGCCCCACAACATCCCTGCGAAGGGTCGATATTCACATGTGGCGCTAGCGCTGCGACCGCTTTGCTTACTTTCGGAAAAAGTCGTCGTTCGAAGCAACCCAATGCAAGATGCAGCTCACTTCTGCTCTGCTTTCGGCGCGCGATGGGGGAGAGTGCACTCATCAGTCGTACCCGCCACGGCGCACTCACCATCTGAAAGAGCGCCTTGATGATTATTGGACGCTTACGCCCTTGCCAGGTGATATCTCGCCACTCTTCAAGGAGTACGCCGTATTCCACTCCCGCAGGACAAACTGGTTCGCAGGCGCGGCAGCCAAGACAGAACGATGCCTGTTCTTGAGCGCCTTCGTCACTGAAAGGAAGGCGCCCGTCTTGGAGCGCACGCATCAGGGTGATCCGCCCGCGCGGGGAAGATTGCTCCTCGCCCGTGAGTTGGTACGTCGGACAAGCAGGTAGGCAGTAACCACAAGAGATACAACGATCGAGTTTGGCTTGTGTGAATTTTTTGGTGATATCAGAACTCATGTTCCCAACCTGCCTGGATTGAGAATGTGATCTGGATCGAAAACCGATTTGATATTGCGATGAAGTGCGAGCGAGACATCACCTAGTCGCGCACGTAGGTACGGCAGTTTTGCACTCCCGACCCCGTGCTCTCCGGTGATCGTGCCGCCAAGTTCTAACGCGAGGTTGAAGATATCTGAGAGCGATTTTTCTGCACGAGCGACTTCATCGGCATTATCTTTATCGATGACGATTGTTGGGTGCAGGTTTCCATCGCCAGCATGGCCGAAGGTTCCGATTAAGAGCGAATATTTCGCTCCAATTGCCTCGATAGCATCAGCCGCTCTCGATAGTTGTGGTCGTGGCACTGAGATGTCTTCAAGAATCGACATTGAGCCAAGGCGCGCGAGCGCGGGCAGCGAACAACGTCTGGCATACAGCAGCGCTTCAGCGGCGGCGATATCAGGGGCAAGTGTCACAGCGCGTACGCCCTTTGCAGCACTGGAGATCTCTGCCATGGCTGCGACGGTCTGCGCAACCCCCTCGGGGCTGCCATCATCACCGAACAAGAGCAAGGCTCCGGCTTGAGTATCGAGACCAAGATGTGCGAAGTCTTCGACCGCCTTTATGCAGGTGTTATCGAGGAATTCAAGAGTTGCCGGAAGTATTCCGGTACCAACAATCGAGTCGACCGCAACTGAGGCATCAGCAAGATTATTGAAATAGGCAACGCCATACTGCGAGCTCTTTGGCCGCGGGCTCAACACGGTTGTGATCTCAGTAAAGATTGCCAGCGTGCCCTCACTGCCGATAAGCAATCGGGTGATGTCGTATCCCGCGACATCTTTCACAAGTCGGCCGCCAGTGCGAATGACTTCGCCAGTACCGAGCACAGCTTCGAGCCCTAAAATGTAATTTTTCGTGGTCCCGTACTTCAAGCCACGCAATCCACCGGCGCTCGTTGCGACATTGCCGCCGATTGTCGAGACGGTCTTTGAACCAGGATCGGGTACGTACATGAGAGATTCTTTTGCAGCGGCTTCATCCAGTTGTTGCGTAGATACTCCGGGCTGCACTACTGCAAGAAGTTCGTTTCGCGAGACTTCGAGGATGCTTTTCATCTGCATCATGCTCAAGACGATTCCACCATGTAATGGCACGGTAGCGGCGCAGAGATTACTTCCAGCACCGCGGGCGATAATGGGAGTTCGCGTAGTTCGTGCAAATTTGACGACTTCGACGACTTCGGCGGTGGAGTGTGGGGTGACGATAACCTCCGGAAGTCCTTTGAATAGCGGGGTAGCATCGCGGCTGTATGCCTCGCGTGCGGCGGGGTCATCGAGTACTCGATCGTTGCCTAAAAGCGCGGCGAGGGCTGATGCCAAAGGCGCAGTTGCCATTTTCCCCTCCTCTAAAGTAGCCCTAGGCTACTGGGTGAATCGCGATAAGGAGAGGCTTGTAATCATGGCGCTGACCGCAG
The DNA here is from genome assembly GCA_964490435.1 of uncultured Bifidobacterium sp. GTDB lineage: Bacteria > Actinomycetota > Actinomycetes > Nanopelagicales > Nanopelagicaceae > IMCC26077. The sequence continues at coordinate 5,446 of CAZBCF010000021.1, forward strand.
AAGTTTTCGATTCTCGTCGCAATATTCTCGGCGAAGGTCCCACCTCATCAGGTGCGAACAACAACCATGTGATGTGGGTAGATATCTATGGCAAAGCCGTTAGATGGCGGAATCTTGAGAGCGGGGAGGTTGGGGAGTACCAAACTCCTGAAGATGTTGGTTTCGTCATCCCCCTCGAAGAAGGTGGCGAACTTCTTGGTACCGCACACGGTCCGCATGTCCGCGATCTCTCGGGCAACTATCGCAAGGTCCCCGGCCGAGTTGAAGCAGATGGATATTTAGCGAAGAAGAACCTGCGGTGGAATGATGCCAAAGTTGCTCCGTGGGGAGATCTTTTCTTAGGTTCGATGACGTACGACTTCGAAACTAATGCTGGCGCGCTCTATCAGCTGCAAAAGGGCGGCACTCATATCCGTCGACTCTTCGGCGATGTCACTATTAGTAACGGAATCGATTGGACGGTCGATCAGAAGACGATGTTCTACGTTGATACGCCACTGCGTCGAGTCGATAGGTTCGATGTAGAGGAGCGGGATATCAAGAATCGGCGCACCTTCGTCACCTTTCCTGATGAATTCGGAATGCCTGATGGCTTCTGCATGGATGCACACGACAATCTCTGGGTTGCCTTCTGGGAGGGGTCAGCCATCAGATGCTTCGATGGACAGAGCGGCAAACTCATCGAGCAGATCACATTGCCCGCGCGCCGAATCACCTCGGGAGCATTTGCAGGAGCGAACCTTGATCAGCTGATCATCACAAGCGCACGCGATGATGATCCAGCAGGAGAAGCCCCTGAGGCTGGCATGACTTTTATCGCGACCCCCGGAGTACGAGGCAAGGTCACTCAAAAATTCACTTTCGTGGCTGCGAATGCCTGATCTTTACACTTTCGGCGAGGCAATGGCGCTCTTCCTGGCCAGCGATACTGATTCAGTCCTCACTGCACGTTCCTACACGCGCAGCACTGCCGGTGCCGAGGGGAATGTTGCAGTAGGAGTATGTCGACTTGGTTTGAGTGCGCATTTCTTCACCTTGATGGGTAATGATCAATTAGGAAGCGCAGTTCTTGCCGATTTCGCAGCGGAAGGTGTAGATCTTTCGGGTGTAAAGCGAGTCGATAGTTTTAGTAGCGCGATGATCAGGAATCCAGGTACAACCGCCCCAGTCGAGGCAAGTTATCTTCGAAAGGGTGCTGCTGCTTCGTTGATGACGCCAGCCGACCTTGATAGCGAACTTATAGCGCGATCAAGGTGGCTCCATACCACCGGGATTACCTGTGCAATATCGACAACTGCGGCATCGACTGCTGCATCAGGATTGGAGTTGGCGCGCAAGTTGGGGATAAAGAAGAGCTTTGACCTCAACATTCGTCGCAAACTCTGGAGTGAGGAGCAGGCGAGAAAGGTGCTCGAACCGATCGCGCGCGATGTAGATCTGCTCATTGGCGGCGAAGATGAATATTGCGCAATCTTTGGCACGAGCGATCCACAGGAAGCGCTTCGAATCGCCACTTCACGAGGAAATACACTTGTCATCATGACTCATGGTCCAGAGCAACTCACGTATGCTCTCGATGGTCAGGTCACCATAGTCAATCCACCGCAAGTGAAATCTGTCGATCCGGTGGGCTCCGGTGATGCGTTCACCAGTGGTGTGATTTCAGGCTTGCTTGGCGGGTTGACCGTTGCCGATGCTATTCGTCAAGGAACAATCTCTGGCGCGCGCGTTGCAAGTCAATTCGGAGATTGGGCAGGGTTACCTCGTGGCACCGGCGGAATCACTGACCAGCGCTTTGTTGATGAGATTCTAGGAAAGGCGAGTTGATGGTCACTCGAGAAGATCTACTCCGTAGTGGAGCGGTCGCGATTGTGCGAATGCCAGATCAAGAAGCTGGTCAAAACGTCGCCGACCGAATTGTGGCTGCTGGCTTGAGAACTATTGAAATTACTTTGACCAATCCAGGGGCGCTTGCAATCATCGAAAATTTGGCACAACGTTCTGCGGCAGAAGGTATTGCAGAGGGCATTAATGTTGGCGTGGGCACTGTCGTAGATAGCAAAGACGTCCTGCGCGCTCGAGATGCTGGTGCTCGCTTTATCGTCTCGCCAAATACTGACGAGGAAGTGATTGGTGAGACTAAAAGAGCAGGTCTACTCTCGCTCCCAGGCGTTGCAACCCCGAGCGAAGTCGCTGCTGCCAAAAAATATGGAGCAGATATCCTCAAACTTTTCCCGGCGTCTACATTCGGACCTGGACATCTCAAAGCGCTACGTGATCCCTTTCCTGGGAATTTCTGGTGCCCTACAGGTGGGTTAACAGCCGAGTCGATTGGGGAGTGGTTTGCAGCAGGGGCGAACATCGTCGGCATAGGCGGCCCACTTATCAAAGGTGGATTAGATGCGATCGAGGGGAATGTGAAAGCATTCTTGGCGGCAGTAGCGAAGGCAAGGAGTTGATTCATGTCACCGAACAACCAAAACTCTGAGTGGAAGAGCACTCGGGATCCGCACGGACCGATGAAACGTGCAATCTCGGCGCTCGCTCATCAAGGAATCATCCATGAGGATCTCGATGGATTGCCTGAGAGTGCAAAACGGTTTAACGATGGAGCGCGTTGGAAAGTGGAGATTCCATCGGTCGAAGGTCCAGCAGCAATGCGTGCGGTCATCGATGAAGCGAAGAAGTATCAACTTGATTTCCACCGGGCCAGTCAAGGCAGTGGCATCATGATGTTGCGCGACGAAGAGATTGTTGAGTTTCTTGAACTTGGTAAGTCAGTTGGCGCCGAGGTTTGTCTTTTCGTCGGACCACGTTCTTCATGGGATATCGGTAGAGCCACGGTTGGAAGTTCGAGCGCGACCGTCCATCCCTCGCTACGTGGCGCCGACCAAGTCCGCTTTGCAATGGAAGATGTATTGCACGGCGCAGCACTTGGCGTGCGTTCGATTCTTGTCGGTGATGTGGGCTTGCTCAAAGTATTAGGTGAGGCAAAACGCAAAGGCGATCTTCCCAGTGATTTCGTGTTGAAGACTTCGGTCGCACTCCCATGTAACAACCCCGCAACAGCAGCGCTCTACGAGGATCTCGGTGCGTCTACGCTCAATCTCACCACAGATTTATCTTTAGCCCAGATCGCAGCGATTCGTTCTCAAGTGGATATCCCAGTTGATGTGTATGTCGAAGCCGCCGATGATTTTGGCGGCGCAGTGCGCCATTATGAGGTGCCCGATCTCGTTCGCGTGGCAGCCCCGATTTATCTTAAGTTCACGGTTCGCAACGCTCCTGGTCTCTATCCATCTGGTGGTCACATTCAAGGGCTGGTGGAATCTACTGGGCGTGAGCGCGTTCGCCGCGCAAGTATCGGTGTCGGGATGTTGAAGCGATATGGGTTGGCTTAACAGTTAGCAGTTAGTATTTAGGAGTTAGCAGAAAAGAAAATTATTTAGGAACGCGCAAGTTCTGCATGCCACCGTCGACGGAAATCTCTGTGGCGGTAGTGGAGCCCTGGCGAGGGCTTGCAAGATATGCGACCGAACTCGCTACCTCTTCGGCAGAGACCAATCGACCCCACGGTTGACGCGCCTCAAGTCGTTCCCGCTCTGCGACGGGGTCGTCTGCCTGGCTGAGTAGGCGTTGTACCCATGGCGTATCGGCAGTGCCAGGATTGACACAATTGACCCGGATTCGGTCTTTGAGGAAATCACAGGCCATCGAGAACGTCATAGTGCGAATCGCACCCTTTGAAGCCGAATAAACAATTCGATTAGGAATGCCGGCTGTTGCAGCAATCGAACATGTGTTGACGATTGATGGAACTTTCGACTTGCGCAAAAGTGGGAGCGCTGCTTTGGTCACGCGAGCGACGCTAAAGACATTGATATTGAAGATCTTCTCCCAATTCTCTTCGCTCTCACTCTCGACCGTGCCAATTGAACCCACTGCAGCATTGTTGATGAGAATATCGACGACGTTGGTCTTAGCCTTCACCTCGGCAAAGGCTTTGGTGACCGACTCAAGCGTGCTGACATCACAGTAGATCCAGGTTGCGAAATCTTTGAGTTCACCTTGATTGAGGTCTAAGCCAAAGATTGTGGCACCTTGCGCATGGAGCAGTCGCGCCGTTGCTAACCCGATCCCAGATGCTGCGCCCGTGATGATTGCGGTGAGACCGGAAAATTCCTTGTCCGTGCCTTGATGTGCCTGCGGCATCGTCTGCGCCCCTCGCTCGTTTACGACCCTAATCTATTACTTCAGGCCCACCCCGTAAAAACCTCAGATGAAGTAGTAGGCCACCCCTCTGGGCTACACCGGCGTAATCGGTAGTTGAGGTCCGAATCGGCGAATATTTGGCGCCCATCACCCCCACTGGGTGGGTAGATTTCGGGTATGGCTCCTACCCAGACCAGTCACACGAAGTCTCTGATTTATCCATTCACCTTCGGGGATCGAAGTAAATCTGATCTCCTCGGCGGCAAGGGGGCGAACCTCGCCGAGATGGTGCGGATGGGATTGCCGGTGCCTCCAGGATTCACCATCACCACCGAAGCATGTCGTGAGTACCTTGCGAGTTCACAGATGTCAGTGACTTTGCTAGCCGAGGTCGAGACCGCGCTCGCCGATCTGGAGCGCTCTTTGGGTAAGCGATTTGGAGATCCTGAGAATCCCTTGTTGGTCTCAGTGCGCTCTGGAGCGAAATTCTCGATGCCCGGGATGATGGAGACTGTTCTTAACGTTGGTATGACTCCTGAAGTCGCCGACGGAATTGCCAAAGCCAGCGGCAACGCTCGTTTTGCATGGGACTCATATCGACGGTTTGTCGATATGTTCGGTCGAATCGTTTGTGACGTGCCACCGAGCGAGTTCCACAAGGTCGAGCATCGAATCCTTGAGAATAACAAAGTCGGATCTATCGCAGAGTTGGATGTTGAAGGGTTGAAGGCGCTCGCCGAGGCGTTCATAAAAGTGATTGAAGTGGTCACATCAAAATCTTTTCCAACTGATCCTCGAGAGCATCTTTTAAGCTCAATCGAGGCAGTATTTCGTTCGTGGAATTCTGAACGCGCTCGACTCTATCGCCGGCGTGAACGAATTCCCTCTGATCTTGGCACCGCGGTCAACATCCAGTCGATGGTTTTTGGAAACCTTGATGATTTATCGGGAACTGGTGTTGCCTTCACGCGCGATCCTGCAACTGGCGAGCATGGCAGTTATGGTGACTATCTCGAGCGTGCCCAAGGCGAAGATGTCGTTGCCGGAATCCGAAATACGATGTCGCTGCAAGAGATGAAAGAAAAATATCCGGTGGTCTCGGCCGAACTTGAGAACGTCATGGAACTTCTTGAGTCGCACTACCGTGATTTATGCGATATCGAGTTTACGGTCGAGCGCGGCAAACTCTGGATTCTGCAGACTCGGGTTGGAAAGAGAACTGCCGAGGCAGCCTTCCGGATTGCATGTCACATGGTTGATGAAGGAAAGATCTCGATGGATGAGGCGCTCTCGCGCACCTCTGGAGATCAGTTGGTCTCGCTGATGTTCCCACAATTCGACCTCTCCGGTTCGATCAAGGAAATTGCGCGCGGTATCCCAGCATCGCCAGGTGCGGCAGTAGGTGAGGCGGTCTTTGATTCAAAGCGCGCCTTCGACCTCGCTCGCTCAGGTAAGAAAGTGATTTTGGTACGTCGCGAGACGAGCCCTGACGACCTGGTTGGCATGGTGGCTGCCGAGGGAATCCTCACCAGTCGCGGCGGAAAGACCTCGCACGCTGCAGTCGTTGCCCGTGGAATGGGCAAGACTGCGGTCTGCGGTACCGAGAGCATCTCCGTCGATGAGCGAGCCCACCTTTTCACTGTTGGCGGTTTGACTGTCTATGAAGGTGAGACGATCTCTATCGATGGCTCTACTGGAGCGGTCTACGCCGGGGTAGTGCCTGTCATCGCCTCGCCAGTTACGGCTTATCTTGAAGGACGACTTGCTGCCGAATCAAAACACGCTACTCCAGTAGTAAAAGCAGTCGATCGAATCTTGCAATACGCAGATCAGAAGCGAACGCTTCGAGTGCGTGCGAATGCTGACACACCTGAAGATGCGGTGCGGGCCAGGATCCTTGGGGCAGAAGGCGTCGGCTTATGTCGAACCGAACATATGTTCTTAGGTGAGCGACGACTATATGTCGAGCGGCTGGTGCTCGCTGAGAATGAAGAGGTGCAACGCGGTGTCATTGCTGAGATGGAGCCGCTCCAACGAGGCGACTTCGTCGGCATCATGATGGCGATGTCTGGCCTACCAGTCACCGTTCGACTCCTTGATCCTCCTCTGCATGAGTTCTTACCTGACTTGGCTGAGATGACTGGAGAGATGGCTCGCGCTGAAGCGCTGAATTCAGATGTCTCGCCACGTGAGCAAGCAATCTTTGCTGCAGTGAAACGTTTGCACGAAGCCAACCCAATGCTTGGTTTGCGCGGTGTGCGTTTAGGAATCTTGATCCCAGAGCTCTTCAAGATGCAGGTGCGCGCGCTGGTCCATGCTGCGCTTGAGGTTCGTCGACTTGGCCACGATCCCAAGCCAGAGATCATGATTCCTCTTGTGGCAACACAACGAGAGTTACTCCACCTACGCGAGACTCTAGAGGAAGAGATCGCCCATACCTTATCTAGCACAGGACAGCATTTAGATATCCCAATCGGCACGATGATCGAGACGCCGCGTGCTGCCATCACCGCAAAGCGGGTTGGAGATTACGCTGACTTCTTCTCGTTTGGCACGAACGATCTCACCCAATTGACGTGGGCTTTCAGCCGAGATGATGTCGAATCGACCTTCTTGCCTCGCTATCTAGATTTAGAACTGTTGCCCTTTAATCCTTTTGAATCACTCGACCAAGATGGCGTCGGACTCTTCGTGAAGATGGCGTCAGAGGCTGCTAGGTCACTGCGCCCTGATTTCAAACTGGGAGTATGCGGCGAACATGGTGGTGATCCGCGGAGTATCCATTTCTTCCACTCTGTAGGGCTGGACTATGTCTCGTGCTCGCCCTTCCGAGTGCCGGTGGCACGACTTGAATCGGGTCGAGCAACAATCGTGAAGAGTTCGACCTCAAGCACCGCATGACAACTACGTAACAAGATGTTAAGGAGATAGCTTCGATGCAACTTGCTGTGATCGAGAGCGCGAATAATCCCTTTGCGTTGACCAAGTTCATCGATGGACGACATTTTGCGATCAAGGAGTTGCCAACTTTGACGGCAGCACTTCAGATTCCACTCGCAGAGTTGCGTGCGATTCTTGAGAAATCCGACGGTCCTGAAGTAAGTGGCCGTGAATTGCCGCCGCTTGCACCCGAGAGCGAGGTATGGGGCGCGGGCGTGACCTATTTGCGTTCTCGAGATGCTCGAAAGGAAGAGAGCGGAACCCCTGATGTGTACCAGAAAGTCTACGAAGCCGATCGACCCGAACTTTTCTTCAAAGCGAATTTCCGGCGAACTGTAGGAAACGGCGATGTCATCGGCAAGCGAGCCGATTGCACATCAACCGTCCCCGAGCCTGAAGTTGCCATCGTCATCAATGCGCACGAAGAGATCATCGGATTTACCATTTGCAATGATGTCACCTCTCGATCTATTGAAGGAGCAAATCCGCTCTACCTTCCTCAGGCAAAGAGTTATCTGGGATCCACCGCGCTTGGTCCACGCATCACGCCAAGTTGGTTGGCTCCTTCGCATGAGCAGATGACAATTCACGCCCAAATCAAGCGGGGGAGTAATGTGGTGTGGAGTGCGAATACCGCGCTAAGTGCGCTCAATAAATCTCTCGAGCATTTGGTGGGCTATCTCTTTCGGTGTCAGAGCTTTCCTGACGGAGTGATCCTCTCAACGGGAACTGGAATTATCCCGCCACTTGATTTCATCATGAATGAGGGAGATATTGTCACGATTAACGTTGCAGGTATCGGAACTCTTGAGAATGAAGTCATTGACATTCCACTCGACATCAACAAAAGAATACAGAGAGCACTGTCATGAGTAAATCGACACATCACATCGTCTGGGCGCAGTGGGATGACCTTGTTGTCCCAGAAGGTTTCACCCTTCGTTCTCCGGCTAACACCGATCTCGCCACCGATAATCTTGACGATATAACTATCTACATCCCCAGTTACATGGGCGGTCGTGCCGCGTTGGAGTTTTCCAGAAAGATGCCCAATTTAAAAGTTCTTCAAATGCCCAATGCAGGGTATGAAGATGCCATCGAGTTCACCAGACCAGGTATGACTTTGTGTAATGGACGCGGAATTCACGATGCATCAACTGCCGAACTGGCCGTCGGATTAGCAATTGCTTCACTTCGTGGTTTTCCAGATTTTGTGAGAAATCAAGAGAAGGGCCAATGGGTTCATAATCGATACCAGTCTATAAATGACAAGAAAATCGCGGTCATTGGTTATGGCTCGATTGGCAAAACCGTAGTGCGCAACCTCTCAGGATTTGATACCACCGTTACTCCATTCTCACGTTCAGGTAGCGACGGAGCGTTGAAAATCTCTGAACTCGATCAACATTTACCGACTTTTGATGTTGTGATTTTGATTCTGCCTCTCAACGATGAGTCGCGCAAGATGTTCAACAAGCAGCGGCTGGCCCTCATGAAAGATGGCGCGCTCCTTGTAAATGTGGCGAGAGGTGGAATCGTCGATACCGATGCACTGGTTGCTGAGTTGAAATCTGGTCGAATTACGGCGGCACTAGATGTCACTGATCCAGAGCCACTTCCGGCCGGACATCCTCTGTGGAGTGCACCTGGAGTCCTGATTGCTCCCCATGTTGGCGGAAATACTTCAGCTTTTGAACCACGGGCACGTCGTTTAGCGCAGTCGCAATTGGCACGCTTAGCGAACGGCGAACATTTAGAGAATGTGATTATTGCTGGAGATATTACTTAGTAATTCTTCCCAGTTACTTGTGAGCAACCACTTTGTTCGTGAATTGACCGATGCCCTCGATGCCGGTGACCACCGTCTGTCCAGCGCGTAGGTACTTCTCAGGTTTGAATCCCATGCCCACACCCTCAGGAGTTCCAGTGTTAATGATGTCACCGGGGTGCAATTCCATGAACTGGCTGATGTACCAAACGATGTGATTGATGCCGAAGATCAAGTCACTTGTCGAGGAGTCTTGTCTCTTCTCACCATCGACGGTGCACCAGAGGCGGACATTGTGGGGATCGAAAGAATCTGATGTGACAACCACGGGACCGAATGGATTGAATGTTGGGAAGGATTTTCCTTTCGTCCATTGGCCAGCCCGCTCAATTTGCCAGTGACGCTCGCTCACATCTTGGCTGATGGTGTAGCCAGCGATGTATGAGGGCGCCTGATCGACGCTTGCGATGTATGAGGCTTTCTTTCCAATGACGATGGCGATCTCTACCTCGTAGTCGGTCTTCACGCTATTTGGCGGAATCACGATGTCATCATTTGGTCCGATAGCCGTATCTGGCGCTTTAGTAAAAATCACCGGCTCGGGTGGCGGGGTCATCCCCGATTCGGCAGCATGTTTTGCATAGTTCAGCCCTACGCAGATGATGTTGGTAGGACGGGCTAAGGGAGCGCCAATTCGGTACTCCGAAACCTTGACCTTCGGTAGGGAGGTGAGGTCGGCTCCGGCCACCTTGGCAATCGCCCCATTCTCCAGCTCGCTCCGGTTCCAATCTGAGATCAGGTGGTCGACGAAGACAGCCTCGCTCTCTGAGACCATCACAGCGGGTTTTTCCTGGCCTTTTGTTCCGAGGCGGGCAAACTTCATTGCAGCTCCTAATTTTCTAGTGTTGAACGGAATCCGGTGCGCGCATGAAATCTTATGGGTTTAGGCCATCCTCCGATAGGTTTAGAGGCGAGTTTTTCGCCACACGGTCGCGATAAAGCTTGATAAAGCATAAGGAGCAAAAGGAGAGAGCAATGCCAGCACATCATCGGACCCAGCCCACCGGTTTGCGCAGTCGTGAATGGTTTGGGGCTGAGGGAAAGAATGGTTTCATCCACCGCTCGTGGATGCGTAACCAAGGCTTTGCCCCCGATGTAATGGACGGTCGCCCGGTGATTGGCATCGGCACTACGTGGTCTGAATTCACTCCGTGCAACGCCCATCTGCGGCGGGTAGCAGAGTCAGTCAAACGTGGCGTGTGGGAGATGGGCGGGTTCCCGCTTGAGTTTGCGGCGATGTCGCTTGGTGAAGTCACGATGCGACCTACCACGATGCTCTATCGTAACCTTCTTGCTTTAGAGACCGAAGAATTGATTCGGGCTAATCCCATCGATGGTGTTGTGCTCTTGTCAGGTTGCGACAAGACCACTCCGGGAATGTTGATGGGCGCAGCGAGCGTCGATATCCCCACCATCATGATGACTGGCGGACCGATGCTCAATGGAAAGTTCCGTGGAAAAGATATTGGCTCGGGAACTGACGTGTGGAAGTTCGCTGAAGAGGTGCGCGCCGGCACGATGACTGAAGAGGAATTCACTGAGGCTGAGACTTGTATGTCGCGCAGCGCTGGACATTGCATGACGATGGGCACAGCATCAACGATGGCCTCTGTCACCGAAGCCCTTGGCTTGCAGTTACCTGGCAGCGCTGCGATTCCTGCAGTTGACTCGCGTCGTTACGCAACTGCGCAACTTGTTGGTCGCCGAGTAGTAAAGATGGTTGAAGAGGGCTTGACGCTCTCAAAGGTTCTCGACAAGAAGGCATTCGAGAATGCCATCAAGATCGTCGGTGCAATCGGGGGATCAACCAATGCGGTTGTGCACTTGCTTGCAATATCGCGTCGAATTGGTGTGGACCTTGATCTCAAAGAATTCGATACATTGACGAAAGACCTTCCTGTGCTAGTTAATTTGATGCCATCTGGAAAGTATTTGATGGAAGACTTCTACTATGCCGGCGGAATTCCTGCTGTTATGGCTGAGTTGGGCGACCTCATCCATCGCGACCACATCACCGTAACTGGTAAGAGCGTTGCGGCGAACATCGAAGGTGTGAAGAATTGGAATCGAGAGGTCATCACCTCGGTAGCAGAACCATTCCAGAAGCCCGGTGGCGCAACAGCGGTGCTCTATGGCTCTCTAGCGCCTAATGGTGCGGTTATCAAGGTCTCAGCGGCATCGCCACATTTGCTCCAACACCGAGGTAAAGCGCTGGTCTATTCGGCCATCGAAGATTACGTGGCCGATGCAGATCGCGATGACTTCATTGTCGATGAGAACGACATCCTCGTCATCCAAAATGCAGGTCCGAAGGGGTACCCAGGATTCCCTGAGGTTGCTAACGCCTCAATGCCAAAATCGCTCCTTGCAAAGGGAGTTTTTGACATGATCCGAATCTCCGATGCGCGCATGAGCGGTACGGCATTCGGCACAGTCGTTTTGCATGTCTCGCCCGAGGCTGCTGTCGGTGGGCCGTTGGCATTTGTCGAAACTGGCGATGAGATTCAACTCGATGTACCGAATCGACGCCTGGACTTACTGGTTGCTCCAGAAGTTCTCGAGGAGCGTAAGAAGAAGTGGGTCGCTCCATCCTCACCTGAGCCGCGCGGTTGGGTCAAGCTCTACTTCGATCACGTCAATCAATCTCATCAAGGTGCCGATCTCGACTTCTTAGTGGGAAGTTCGGGCAACTGGGTCGGCCGACACTCGCATTGATGTGATGAACACTCAGGGCAGCCAACCAATCTCCTCGCGAAACCTTGCGCTGGAGTTGGTGCGCGTCACTGAGACTGCTGCAATCGCCGCATCGCGTTGGATCGGAATGGGTGAGAAGAACCTTGCCGACAAGGCAGCAGTCGATGCGATGCGCAGAATGATCTCATCGGTCTCGATGACTGGGGTTGTGGTAATCGGCGAGGGTGAGAAAGATGAAGCCCCCATGCTTTTTAATGGCGAGCGAGTTGGCGATGGCACCGGGCCTTCCTGTGATGTCGCGGTTGATCCGATAGATGGTACGACGCTCACCGCAAAAGGAATGAATAATGCAATCAGCGTGATTGCCGTGGCTCCGAGGAATTCAATGTTCGATCCTTCAGCAGTCTTCTATATGAATAAGTTGGTAGTCGGCCCTGAAGCAGCGGGAGCGATAGATATCAATAAGAGCACTGGCGAAAATCTGCGGGCTATCGCCGCGGCAAAAAAGGTACCAGTGAGTTCTTTGACAGTTGTCACCCTTGATCGTCCGCGTCACGACCAGCTAGTCGCTGAAATACGCGAAGCAGGAGCGCGAATAAAGTTCATCACCGATGGCGATGTTGCTGGCGCCGTCATGGCTGCTCGCCCCGGCACCGGTATTGACGTTTTGATGGGTATTGGCGGCACCCCAGAGGGAATCATCGCCGCATGTGCGATGAAATGCATGGGCGGAGAGATTCAAGGAAAACTTCATCCACGTTCTGATCAAGAGCGTGATGCAGCGGTCAAAGCAGGCTTGGATATCACTCGAGTCTATGGCACGAACGACTTGGTCTCCGGTGATGATCATTTCTTCGCAGCGACCGGCATCACCGATGGTGAATTACTCAAGGGTGTTCGCTATACCAATTCTGGTATGCGCAGCCAATCTATCGTCATGCGGAGTAAATCCCGGACCATCCGAATTATTGACACTGAACATCCACTAGAGCGAATCAATTAAGGAGCGAGCGGCTATGGCAAAACCAGCGATTGAGCACTTTTTTTCAGATAACGCGCCAAATCCTGGTGGTGCATATTCACATGGCGTCATTGCACATGGATTTTTATATACCTGCGGAATGGGGCCGGCTAATCCGGCTACTAACAAGGTTGAAGCCGAGGGCATAGAGGAGCAAACTCGCCAGGTCTTGAAGAACCTACAAGCCATTTTGGCAGAGAAAGGTGCGAGCCTTGATCAAGTAGTCAAAGTCACCGCACATCTGCAACATGTGCAGCGGGATTTCGCCGCTTATAACAAGGTGTATCAAGAGTTTTTTTCCGCACCATTTCCAGTTCGCACGACAGTTGGTTCTGACCTTGCAAATATCTTGGTCGAAATTGATTTCGTCGTAGCGTTGTAGGCAAGTCCTAAAAAAAGAGGAGTTAGCGTGAGCGATATCGCTGGCAAAAAGGTGGTCATTACTGGTGCTGGGCGTGGCATTGGACGAGAAATGGCCTTGCGGGCGTGTGCAGATGGCGCAACCGTAGCGCTCATTGAAATCGACCCGAACACACTGGCTAAGACTCTTAGTGATATTCACGAAAAAGGTGGAAAAGCCTATGGGTACCAACTCGATCTTGGTGATGAACATGCAGTTAAGGCAACTTTCAAGAAAATCGCGCAAGATCTTGGTGAGGTTGATGTATTAGTAAACAATGCGATGGTGCATGAGGCAGAAGCTCTCCATGAAACCTCACTTGAATCCTGGAATAACTCACTTCGGATTACACTCACTGGCGCATTCTTATGCGTCAAAGAGGTGCTTCCGATGTTCATGAATCGAAAGCGCGGCAACATCATCAATATCGGCACTGTCAACGCAAAGGGTATGTTCGGTAGCGATGCCTATTCAGTGGCAAAAGCCGGTGTACATCAAATGACCCGTTCGATTGCAGTTCGGTATGGAGAGTATGGAGTACGGTGCAACACAGTCGTTCCGGGCACGATTGCGACCGAAGCATGGGTCGAACGAGCAAAAGCGAACCCGCAAGTCTTCGAAGACCTCAAGCCGTGGTACCCACTGGGTCGAGTCGGAACTCCAAAAGACATTACTGAGATGGTCTTATTTCTCATTTCTGATCGAAGTGAATGGATTTCAGGTGCTGAATTAGTGGTCGACGGTGGGTTGCTGGCTGGCTATACCCCGATGTTTAACACCATCGAAGGCCGTAAACCTTGAGCACCTTCGTCATTCGCGGCGGCAGCGTCATCGATGGCAGTGAACGACCCGCCACAAAGGCCGATATCCAAGTCATCGATGGGGTGATTGCGACCGTTGGGCAAGTTCTTAAAGGTGATGAGCGCGGCAAGGTAATCGATGGTTCAGAGCTCACCATCACTCCTGGGTTTATCGACATGCATGCCCATTCTGATCTCGCGGTCATCTCTGACCCGGCACATCTGGCGAAAGTGAGCCAAGGTGTAACGCTTGAAGTGGTTGGTCAAGATGGCTTGAGTTACGCACCCACCAATGAGGTAACGCAACACGAGATTCGCGAGCAACTCTTTGGTTGGAACGGGAACCCCACGAATGTTGATTGGCATTTCAAGTCAGTTTCTGAATATTTGAGTTATGTCGATCAGGGCGCTCCAGTCAATGTTGCATTTCTCGTCCCGCATGGAAATGTTCGTATGCTGGTGAAAGGGAGCGAACCTGGGGTAGCCAACCCACGTGAATTGACGGCTATGAAGGAAATCGTCGAGCAGGGTATGCGAGAGGGCGCAGTTGGGCTTTCTGCAGGTTTGACATACACCCCAGCAATGTACGCTGATGATAACGAATTGGTGGAACTCAATTCAGTGGTCGCCAAGTTTGGTGGATATTACGCGCCACACCATCGTAACTATGGGCGAGACTTTTTGACTGCGGTGGGAGATTGCATCGATATTGCACACTCCTCTGGAGTTGCTCTTCATCTCACCCATTGCCATATGAGCTCACCGCAATTTCATGGCAGAACAGATCTACTCTTCGATGCGATAACAGCGGGCGAACGCAACGGGGTCGACATCACTCTTGATAGTTATCCCTATCTCGCCGGAATGACCTATCTACATGCCTTGCTCCCTTCCTGGGTTCAAGCCGGAGGGATCGAGGTGATGCGCGCCCGACTTCGTGAACCTGAGGTACGCGCTCGGGTGATCCACGAACTACTCGTCACCGGTTCTGATGGAGCCCATGGGAGCACTCTCAATTTCGAGACCATTGTCATTGCAGGCGTTGAAAAGGCCACTGAGTATGTCGGAATGCGCTTCGATGAGGCAGCTAAGCGCGCTGGTAAAGAGCCGGTTGAGTTCTACCTTGATTTTCTCGACAGTGAGAATTACAAAGTCTCTGCAGTACTTCATGGTGGTCATGAACCGAATGTGCGTGCCATCATGCAACATCCCAAGCACATGGTCGGCTCTGATGGCATTTTGGTAGGTAATCGGCCACATCCACGCGGCTACGGCACCTTCGCACGCTACCTGGGCTGCTACGGCAGGGATGAGCGTGTTCTTACTTTCGAAGGCGCAGTCGCGCGAATGACCGGGCGCCCAGCCGCACGACTGCGTCTGGTAGATCGTGGTTTAGTCAAAGTTGGTTATCGAGCTGATCTGGTCCTGCTTCATCGTGAGAGTGTGATTGATCGATCGACATATGAGAACCCACGCGTTCCGGCAACCGGATTCGTCAATGTTTGGGTAGGCGGAACTCCAACGTTGTGGGACGGTTCTCGAACGGATAATCTTCCAGGACGTTCAGTTCGTTTCATCAATAAGAAAGGTGTCTGACACGATGGAAGTTGGTCGCGTTGATGGAAATCGCCCGTGGGCGCCGATTGTTGGCTACTCCCGCGCAGTGCGAATGGGAAATCTCATCGAAGTGAGTGGCACAAGCGCGACTACACGCGATGGACAAGTGATGTTCCCGCACGATGCCTATGGTCAGATGAAGTACATCCTCACAGAGATTGAGAAGGCAATTAAAGAATTAGGTGCGACTTTCGAGAACACAATACGCACTCGAGTTTTCCTCACGAACATCGAAGATTGGCCCGGAGTAGCTAAGGCGCATGGCGAGTTCTTCGCCACAATCCTCCCCGCTTGTTCATTCGTCGAGGCAAGTCGGTTGATGCTTCCTGAATTGTGCGTTGAAGTCGAAGCAACCCTCTGGGTCGAGTAGGGAATAACTACTATGAGCGAACATTCAACGGTCATCATCACAGGCGGCGGTAGCGGAATCGGCCTTGCCACCGCAGAACGATTGCTCACCGATTGGCCGCAGGTCAAAGTTGTCTCAGCAGATCTGAAAGAAGGAGGATTTGCCGAGTTGCAAGCGAAGTTTCCGGGGCGGGCGCTCTATGTGGAATCTGTCATCACTACCGCCGAGGGTGCCGCGCACGTAGTCAAGCAGACGCTGTCGTGGGCGGGAGATATCTCTGGCCTAGTGTGCTGCGCAGGAAATAGCACCAACCATGCGAGTATCGATATGACTCCGGAGCAGTGGCGAGAGGTCCTTGATGTTCATCTCGATGGCCACTTCTATATGAATCAGGCGGTTGCCCGTTATCTCATAGAGCAGGGCAAGCCCGGCGCATTCGTGAATTTCTCCTCTTTGGCACACAACTTCGGCTGGCCACGGCGGTTGCCCTATTCGGTGGCGAAGGCCGGCATCGATGCAATTACTCGAACGCTCGCGGTCGAATGGGCCGAGTTCGGCATCCGTATCAATGCGATTGCCCCTGGCTACATAAACACACCTCTTGTGGTCAATGCGACGAACAAGGGATACCTCGATCCCTCAATCCAGGGGATGCATGCGATGAATCGCTTCGGTGAACCCGATGAGATTGCGCGTGGAGTGAAATTCCTGCTCTCAGATGATGCAAGTTTCATCACCGGCGAGATTCTCACTATCGATGGTGGATTTACACCAAAGCGCATCCCGTGGATCAAGAAGTAAGAGCGCTCTTTATCCATCCCAGGTCGCGTGGGCGCATCGCATCCAGTAGATAGAAATCGATATCTTCGACCGACTGCTCGCGCGCTGCGGTGACTTTGGCTTTGAGTGACTCTTGCGAATCATTATCTGGAAAAGTCGGGCGCAAAATTGCGGTGATGTCACTAGAAAGTGAAGAACGATAGTGTCGGGCAATTTCAGCAACTTCCACAGAGGTTTTCCGGTAGATAAGTGGTTCGTAAATATCCACGATTGAATCGATGAGAGTGTTATCGATTCCAACTTGCCAACTTTTGTCCAAAGGAGAATTCTGCGAACCAGGTATCAGCGGCGCTTGGTCGATAAATCTAGTTCGCACATGAAAGCCCTGGGCAATCTGCGCGATCTCACGATAACGAGAGGCGACTGTTGCCTCTCGTGCAGCGAGGAATTTGATGATTTCACTCCCGAGAATCTCGGCAAGATTCTCTTTTGTCAGCGCAACTGCTAGCCACGGGTCAGAATCATCTAAGAACGGTTGAAGCGCACGGGCTACTCGTGCTTTGAGCGCGAGGCCATCACCGGCGAAGTTGGAGATACACGATGGGCAGAAACATAGTGAGAGCAAGAAGCCAGTGATCTCACTCATTTCGAGGAAGAATCGTTCGTGGTGTTCGCCATGATGGGCGCCATGGAAGTGGAGCGATTCGATGGCAAGGCTAGAGATGCCACGGCTACAGAGATCTGTGCTCAGGCCTGAGATGTAGCCGGCAATCTGGGGGCTGCTCGGACAGAGTTCTGAGAGAAAGTGGTTGCCAAAACAATTAGTCACCGTCAACTCCGGATGGCGAACGCCGATTGCTGAATTATGCATGAAGACCGCCCAGGCATTGAGCTCAAAATTGCTTGCTTGCGCAGCCGCTGTTACATCATCGAGCATTCTGTTGTCGACCAGAGCATCTTGTGGGTTGGGTTGGGCAGCACCAGGCGGATACAGATGGAGATTAGGTTGGTAATAGTGGAATCCATCTGCGAGATATTCAAGCGCTGGACCTTGTCGCAGTAGGAAATCTCTGCTCGCATGATAATTGAGCGCCAGATTTATACCGGTGAAACCAGCGTCCTGAAGTTCAGGGATAACTTGTGCCGCAGTTTCACGAAAAAATGTAAAAGGGAAGGTGAAGGCGTTGTGACGCCCCATCGTTATTTCACGCTACCGGCAGTAAGTCCGCTCACGAGGTACTTCTCGATGAAGATGAAGAGGATGACCACTGGGATGATGGCAATCAATGATCCTGCGAATAGATAATTCCACTTCACCTCGTAGTACCCAGTCAAGAGCGAGAGACCGACCGAGAAGGGCTGTTTCGCAGGCTGACTTGCGAGGGTGTATGCGACGACGAATTCATTCCATGCGGCGATGAAGATGAAGATTGCAGTAGTGACAATGCCTGGGAGCGCAAGTGGGAGTGCAACTTTGCGGAAGGCCTGGAACCTGGAGCAGCCATCGATCTGCGCCGCTTCTTCGATCTCCTTCGGAATTGAGCGGAAGAAGCTGGAGAGAATCCAGACTGCGAAAGCCAAGTTGAATGCGGCATTAACGAGGATGAGCCCGGTATATGTATTGACCAAGTTGAGAACGGACATCTCGCGATAGATACCGATGAGCAGGGTGGTGGGCGAGAACATTTGTGTGATGAGCACGACGAGCAAGAAGAGTGTGCGGCCGCGGAAGTTATGTCGGGCGACAAAGTAACCAGCGGGGATCGATGCAATCAGACCAATCACCATCGTGGCAAGTGCGATGATGATGGTGTTCTTCATGTAGGTGCCGAATTCGATCTCTCGGAACACGTTGATGAAATTGCTCCAGATCCAATGCTGGGGGAGATAGGTCGGCGGGATGTCGGTGATATCAGCCTTGGGTTTTAACGCAGTGCTGAACATCGTGACATAAGGAAAGAGGAAGATAAATGCCGTAGCAAAGCCGATTATCGAGAGTAAGAGCCCTTTGATTCGTCGTTTGACGATTACTGCTGGCACGCTCATGTCTGATCTGCCTCTCGCCACTTGGAAAGTCTCAAGAAGAGCATGATGAAGATAAAGATAACTAGGAAGTTGCCCACTGCAAGCGCTGCAGATTGGCCGATATCCTGCTCGCGGAACGCGACCTTGTACGCAAAGGTAGTAGTGGTGTCAGTCTCGTAGCCGGGACCGCCTTGCGTCATCACCCAGATAATTGGGAAAGAGTTGAAAACATAGACGGCGTTGATGACTGCGGCGACGAGGAATGCGGGGCGCAGTAGCGGGAAAATAATCGTCCAATAGCCTTTCCAGGCGCCAGCGCCATCGACCTTTGCTGCTTCAAGAACCTCGCCAGGAATCGATTGAAGGCCTGCGAGCAAGACGTAACTTGTGAAGGGGAGCGAGACAAAGACCGCTACGACAAGGAGCATGATGAACGAGGTCGAAGGGTTTCCGAGCAAGTCGATATCTTCTTTGATTATGCCAAGATCTTTAAGGATCAGATTCATCATTCCGTAGTAAGGATCAAGGATCCATTTGAACGAGGTTGCGGTGATGACAAGAGATGCAGCCCACGGGATGATGATCGAATAGCGAAGGAATTTTTGCCCTTTGAATTTTGCATTCATCAATTGGGCTAATGGAAGCGAGATGGCCAGTGTCATGCCGACCACAACCACCAACCAAATAACTGTACGACGCAAGACTGCAGGGAGGTCGAAGTTGGCAACCAACATTCGGTAATTTTCAAGTCCAGCCCAACCTTCGATGAGGCCGGAGATATCGATTGTCCTAAAGGACATCAAGAAGAGTTCAAGGGTCGGCCAGAGCACGAACCCAACGATGAGGATGATGGTCCCGCTGAGCCAAGGGAGCGCTTTATATGTCGGCTCTTTCTTCGCAGTTGCGGTTACCAAAGTTTCTCCTTACACACGTGAATGCATTTTACTAACTCTTGATGGATTACTTGTATTTAGCCAAAAGGCAAGACCTCAATTGAGGCCTTGCCTTTTGCACCTGTTACTTCAGATTACTGCGTGCTTCAAGCAGAGGATCAGTTATTTACTTGATCTTCTTATGTGCGGCATCGCACTTTGCTTGAATCTGTTGAAGTGCACGGCCGGTGTTTGACATCGCATTACCCATGTAGGTCACGATTGATGCCTTACATGCCTGCCATGAGCCGACCGTTCCTGGGTAGAAGATCGCCTTTGGAAGAAGCTTGACGTATGGCCCAATGATTGGGTCCTCTTCAGCAAGCTTTCCAGCGGACTTCGTTGCAGGGATGAATCCACCAGCGGCCTTCAAGAAGCCTTGGTAGTTGGTTGGCTCGAAGAGGAAGGTGAGGAACTTCTGGATCTCTACCTGGCGACCATTTGCCTTGTAGCCTTTGAAGTAATCCTGAACACCCACGGTGATGTCGGTCTTGCCCTTTGCAGCCGGGAATGCACCCGCTGCCCAGTCGATGTTCTCGCCACCATTCTTTGATAGCCAATCGGGGAGGAAGACGCCACCGTCAACCATGGCAACCTTGCCCTTAGCAAAGAGCGCCCAGCAGCCGTCAGTACGGTTGGTCTTGCCTGGGTTTGGCTGGGTTAACTTCTGATCAACAAGAGTCTTGAGGAAATCAAGAGCGCCCTTGAACTCTTTGTTGTTGAGCGTGTACTTGTTGGCCTTCGCGTCGAAGAGACGACCGCCATTGCCGCCACCCCACGTTGTGAAGATCATTTGCGCTTCTTCAGGTCCAAGTGGGAGGCAGTATGGATAGACATCTGGATACTTCTTCTTGACTGCCTTTGCAGCAGCAAGCATGTCGTCCCATGTCTTTGGAGCGGCCTTGACGCCAGCACCTGAAATGAGTTGCTTGTTCCAGAAGAATGCACGGGCAGAGGCGAGATCAGGAACTGCGTACGCAGTGCCCTTGTACTTGGAGTTATCAAGGAATGCAGGAATGATGTCCTTGATCACCGCTGGGCTCACGATTTGATCTGCGCGATAGAGCAGACCAGCCGCGGCTTCGCCAGCGAACTCGTCATTGTTGACGATATCTGGTGATTGACCAGATGCAATAAGAGTCTTTACCTTCTGGCCGATTTCTGGCCACGCGACCACGTCAACGTCAACCTTGATGCCAGGGTTAGCGTTTTCGAAATCTTGAGCGAGACCGTCGTAGTAATCGACCATGTCATCGGTGTAAGCGGCCATGACCAACTTCAAGGTCACATCTGCCGCCTGTGATGGCATAGCCGCAGCTGCGATTGTCGTTGCAAGACCAAAGGCTGCAACGGCCGCAATCTTGCGGGTGCGGAATTTCTTCATTTACT
>CAZBCF010000022.1:0-25460 GCA_964490435.1 uncultured Bifidobacterium sp.
TTCTCTGCTGGGTATGTCCTCGTGACAGACCCATACACGACCGCAAAAGAAGTTCTCGATGAGGCGATTTCGATGATGTACAAGAGTAAAGGTAATGGAAAGAACGGTTACTACCTATCTGATACTCACCACTCGGCCAATGATCCATCCCTATGAGTCCACTCGGGTGCGCGCCAACTTTTTGCACTTGCGGAGATAGCTCGTACCGCTTTTTCGTCGATATCGATGCCTAATCCAGGTTTTGTCATCAATTCGACATAGCCATCTCGCACATTAAAATCACCATAGTCGACAAATTTGTACGTGTTCGATGCAGTAGACCCGTTTCCTAACCCCAACACCTGCTCTTGGATGAGGAAGTTTGGCGTTGCGAAATCTAATTGCAGGCTCGCGGCCAGGTTGATTGGCCCTAGAGGACTGTGTGGTGCCATATTCACGTTGTATGTCTCGGCGAACGCTGCGACTCGACGGACTTCAGAGATACCACCTGAGTGACTCAAGTCTGGTTGCGCAACCGCTAATCCAGTTTGTAACACATCTTGAAATTCATTACGCAAGAACAACCGCTCCCCCGTAGCAATCGGAATCGATGTCGACTCGACGATGAGTTTGAAGTGCTTCGTGTACTCGGGCAAAACTGGCTCTTCAATAAAGAGTAAATTAAATGGCTCGAGCAAAGGAAATAGTTTCCTCGACATCGCAAGACTAAATCGACCGTGAAAATCTAAGCATAGGTCTCTGCTATCGCCTATATATTCACGAACAGCCTCTACTCTCGCAACAATCTTCTTCACCTCGTGCGCTGTATCAATTGGTTCGAGCGCATCAGCCGGGCAAAACTTGAAAGCAGTTAAGCCTCGGTCTATTTGAATCTGCGCACTCTCCTTGAGCTCTTCAATCTCTTGTTCGAGTGAGATTTGAGTCTGTGCATCATGTGGTGTTTTCCCGCCGATATGGCCATATATTCGAACGCGATCTCGAACAGCCCCACCAAGGAGCGTGTGCACTGGGACATTCAAACTCTTGCCGAGGATGTCCCACAGCGCCTGATCGATACCCGAGATTGCCGAATAGACAATTGCACCACCGCGATAGAAGCCCCCCTTGAGCATGCGCTGCCAATGACGCTCAATCTGCAATGGATCTTTACCTATCAGATATTCCATCAACTCAGTGACACAGGTGGCAGTCGTCTGGGTCTTGCCCTCTAGTACGGGCTCGCCCCATCCGACAATTCCTTCGTCGGTTTCGATCTTGAGAAACAACTCACGAGGTGGCGCAGGGAAGAGCTCGTATCCAGTGATTTTCATGACGTGATAGTAGACATCAAGTAGCTTGTTCGTACATAGCCACTTTTCGCCATCGCGAAACTAGTCGCGAATAGCCGATGCCCGCCTCTTGTCCATCTCCAGATATCAAACCCGCAAGTGAACTCTGAATATCTTCTAATGAAGTATCTTGCTCAATTCCGCCCTCGGCGAGCGCAATGAACCCTGCTAATCCACCATAATCGAGCTCGACAATCGAACCTGGATGAAATAAATCAAGCCACTCGACCAGAGTTTTCATCTCTTCGGCGACATCACCTTCACCGAATGCATTTATCACGGCGGCATATGCAATCTGAGAGCGTTTTCGGGCATTGACCAATGTTGTTCGGACGATGGTGAATGGTCCATCGGATGAGTCTCCCCGCAGTCGTTCCTCTGGTGAAAAGAGCGTGAACCAACGAGGTGGGATCACCCATGTCTCAGTGAGGATGTGCGGGGCTTTATCAAATCCAAGATCTGCATCCTCGACTCCTGATGTGAGCACCTCTTCGATTCCCTCCGGCAGGAAGTAAGGGGTGACAGTCGATGGCAACGATTGCTTAAAATCCGAGAGCGCTGCCCAGGTGCGCAGTGCAGTCGACCAAGGGGCAACGTAGCGCTGACTTTCGTGTTCGATGATATGTGCGCCATCAATCCGCGAGACCACCGGTTCGGGTCTGATGATCCGACGAAGGGCAAGATCCTGTTCTTGTTGCCCGGTGTGCTGATCCATCGAGATTTCATTCCAGCGCAATTGTTCAATAGCACTAAACGCTTCAAGAGGTTCGTAGACGCGCAACGACGCTACATAAGGTGTTGGTCTCATAGAGATGCGCTATGCGCGACGAATGTAGTTTCCCTCGGCAAATGGATCATCATCATCTTTGTCGTCACGGTCTGCGATCTCGCCATGTAATTCAGCGGCTAATTTCTCGACATCGATTTCTTGGGATGAATACTTAAGGTCGCGAGCAACTCTCGTCTGCTTGGCTTTAGCTCGGCCGCGCCCCATGGCGTGACCCCCTTACCTACTAGTCGCCTCCAGGTACTACCTGGAATTCGTAATTTTCGTGGGGAGAGATTATCGGTTTTGGTATGAGCCTTCCAACTTAACCCCAGCCTGGTGCGGGGGTGCGGGGGAAATCTCACCTAACTCCCAGGCTCGATGGCCTTGGCTGCGCAGAAGCTCGAGCGCTGGAGTGACTGATTTGGCTGGGGCGATCACGACCATGCCGACCCCACAATTGAAGGTCCGTTCCAACTCCGCCGTTGCTACCTGCCCGACCTGTTGCAGGAGTGCGAAGAGCGGCGGCAAAGCCCACCGTTCACGCTCGATGAGTAGTCGAATATTTGGCGGCAAGACTCGATCGGTATTTGCAGCCAAGCCCCCGCCGGTTATATGAGCCATCGCATGCAACTCAACATGCTCAATGAGATCCAACATATCAGCGGCATAGATTGTTGTTGGTGTGAGCAATGCCTCGCCAAGTGTCATACCTAACTCTGGGATTGTCAAGGTGATTGAGAGTTTCTTTTCCTTGATTATATGTCGAACTAACGAGAATCCATTTGCATGCACGCCACTGCTAGCTACTGCGATAGCGATATCTCCATTAGTAACTCGCTCAGAACTAAGTAGCTTGCTTTCTTCAACAACTCCCGTCGCTGCACCTGCAAGATCAAACTCATCTTCGTCTAACAATTGTGGATGTTCGGCAGTTTCGCCACCAATGAGCGCAGTACGCGCCTTTGCGCATCCCACTGCAATTCCAGAGACGATATCCGCAATTCGCTCTGGAATGACTTTACCTACAGCGATGTAATCGGTCATGAAGAGTGGTTCTGCACCACAGACCACCAAATCATCGACGACCATAGCGACGAGATCTTGACCAATCGTGTCGTAGATACCCAGTTGGCGAGCAATCTCAGTCTTGGTGCCAACGCCATCGGTCGATGTCGCCAAAAATGGCCGCTGATACTTCTTTAATGCGCTTGCATCAAATAGCCCTGCAAAACCCCCAATACCACCATAGACCTCGGGGCGTTGCGCTCTCGCAATGGATGCCTTCATCAGTTCGACGGCGCGATCACCGGCTTCAATGCTGACGCCGGCTTTCTCATATGTACTCATCTACTCTTAAGCCTCTTCAAGGAGCAATTTCAGATTATTCACGTTGCCGCTTTCTTCAGGAATTGGCATCGGATATTTGCCGGTAAAGCATGCGGTGCAAAGTTTCGACTCTGCGATATTTGTTGCCTCGATAAGACCTTCGAGTGAGACATATCCGAGAGAATCGGCGCCAATTGATCGTCGAATCTCTTCGATATCTAATCCGGCCGCAATTAATTCGGCGCGGGTAGCAAAATCTATCCCGAAATAACAGGGCCATTTGACTGGTGGTGAAGAGATTCGAACATGGATTTCTGCCGCACCTGCCTCGCGCAGCATCCGCACGATAGCCCGCTGGGTATTTCCACGGACAATCGAGTCGTCAACGACAACGATTCTCTTGCCAGCGACTACTTCACGAAGAGGATTTAATTTCAAACGGATTCCTAATTGACGGATAGTTTGACTTGGTTGGATGAAAGTCCTGCCAACATACGAGTTCTTCACAAGACCTGCTCCGTATGGAATCTTCGAATATTTGGCATATCCAATTGCAGCCGGAGTGCCAGACTCTGGTACCGGAATCACGAGATCTGCTTCGATAGGGTGCTCGGCTGCCAATCGCTCACCGATTGCAACACGAACTGGATGCACGCTCTGTCCAGCGATAGTGGTATCCGGTCGTGCGAGATAGACATATTCGAATATGCAGCCCCGTGGTTCAGGTGTAGTCCAGTGATGAGAGCGCAATCCATCTTCATCTATTGCGATGAACTCGCCCGGTTCGACTTCGCGAATGAAACTTGCACCAACGATATCTAACGCAGCAGATTCGCTAGCAACCACCCAGCCAGTCTCTAATTTGCCGATGACTAGCGGACGAATTCCATGACGATCGCGGGCCGCGTAGAGAGTGTTCTCATCCATGAAGATAAGAGAGAACGCTCCTTGGAGTATTGGCAGAATCGAAAGTGAATTTGCTTCAACGCTTCCACTCTTTTCGAGCGAAATGAGTGCGGTCATTATTTCGGTATCTGTCGTAGCGTGTAGATGATTTTGCGCATCGCCAGCGCTCTTGAATAATTTCTCTGCTAAGTCACCGGTATTAGTGAGGTTGCCATTGTGTGCCAATGCCAACGTACCATTCTCGTTAGAGCGTAGTGTCGGTTGTGCATTCGCCCAATTGCTCGAACCTGTCGTGGAGTAACGCGTATGGCCAATCGCAATTTTCCCCGTTAGAACAGCGAGATCGTTCTCAGTAAAGACTTGGGCGACCAGCCCCATATCCTTATAAACCAGGATCCGCTCCCCATCGCTCACTGCGATTCCAGCAGATTCTTGGCCGCGATGTTGTAATGCATAGAGGCCATAGAAAGTAAGTTTTGCCACTTCCTCACCGGGCGCCCAAACACCGAAAATGCCACAGGCATCTTGCGGCCCCTTCTCACCATCGACCTCGTGAGTGAGTTTGCCATCGGGGCGTCGGACCATGACCTAAATCCTAGTCACTATCACGGTATCGCAAGCTTTAATAGTACTTTTCCGCGCGGCTGGGCACTAGCAGTCTTCAAAGTAGCCATTGCCTGGCGCCACTCTTCCAGCGCAAACTTATGCGTGACCACAAAGGTCAGATCCAAAACTCCCAAGTTGAGTAAATCAACAACGGATTTCCATGATTCGCGCGTATAACTAAATGATGCATGAATGGTTAGATCATTGTTAATCAAATCGTGCACGCCTAACTGTAAGCGTGCGCCATGTTCAGGATATCCAAGAAGGAGGACCTTGGCACCACGTTTTCCCTGAGCGAGCGCCAACTCGACAGCAGTGATTGCGCCTGCAGCCTCAATAACGTAGTCGTAATCACGAGTTAATTCTGATTCTTGAGTTAGAAACCTATCTGCTCCCGCTTGAGCAATGAGTTCTTTTTGCGCAGCACGTATGCCAAAGACATCCACTAACTTCGGCGAGAAATTCCGCGCTAATTTTGCAGCAAGTAGTGCAATAGTCCCATCACCTATGACAAGAATTTTTGAATTCGGTTCCGGATTTATTCGGAGAAACCCTTGATAGACGACAGCAGCAGGCTCGACAAGGGCTGCTGATTCATCACTGACTGATTCTGCGACTTTATGGGCAAGTCTTGCTGGAGCAATAATGCGAGCGGCTGCGGCGCCATCGCGAGTGAAGCCGATCTCGTCATAGGTTGCACATCGGTTTGTTGCACCCCTCTTACACTCTTCACATTTCTCGCACGGAATTACGCCCTCGACCACTATTCGGGTGCTGGCCGGGAATGACGAATTTGCACTCTTCGACTCGACTACTTTGCCGACCCATTCATGGCCAAGCGTGATCGGGTATCTGATGTAGGCGGGGTCGACTCCCCCTTCAATAATCTCGATATCCGTTCCACAAATACCCGTTGCAATCGGCGCAATCAACAACTCTGCGAGCGTTGATTCAGGCGCGGGGACCTCAATAATCTGGACATCGTTTGGAGCCATGCATCTGAGGGCTTTCATGCTTGTTTCCGAACTTTTCCTCCCAATGACAATGTCACTTCGTGCGCAGCATCTATTACCTGCTTACCAAGTTGGTCGAGGGCACGTTGAGATAATTCTCTTTTGATACCGGTGGCTGACACCGCGCCCACACATCTTCCATTGTGATCGAAAAAGGCAGCGCCAACGCAGAAGATACCTTCGCAATCTTCTTCATCATCAGTTGCATAACCAATCGCACGAATCCTACGAATATCATTCATCAACTGTGCTAATTGGGTGCGTGTGTTCTTTGTGCGGCGAGGTAATCCAGTATTTTCAATCACTTGAGCAATCTCAGCATCGCTCATTTGCGCAAGCATCGCCTTACCAGCCGAAGATACATGCGGTAATTCACGTGAACCTAATAAAGTAAGGAATCGAATATTGCCAGGAGCATCAACGCGGGCCACGAACACTGGATGACCGCCATCATTTATGGAGACTCGAATCGTCAAACCAGTCGTGCGTGATAACCGGTGAATTATTGGTTGCGCGATCTCACCAACTGGTAAATGACCACCTGCTAAGTCGCCCAATCGAACTAATGAGATGCCCGGCAGATACCGCGGACCTGGTTTGGTCTGTCGAACATAGCCCGCGTCCATCAAAGTTTGCAGGAGCGCAAAGACGGTGCTCTTCGAAACGCCAAGTTCTTTCGTCAAGTCACTGAGTGTGAGCCCACTCTGCGGTGCAGCAGCAATCAAATCGACCAACCGCAGCGCTCGGGCCACGCTTCCTACTTTGTATCGCTCTTTTGTGACCACCGTGAACCTCGCTTCTGGGAGCCTTGACATCCAAACTATCTCGGGAGAGGGTAGTGATACCAAATGCTGTTCGGCAAGGCCTAATTTCAACATCTGGAGGAATTGCGGTGCGAAGTAGCGAGTGGTTTCGAGGAAATGATGAAACCGCAGTTTCTCACCGAGTAGTGATGCGTTCGGTTGGGCTCGAAGTCCCTGCTGACAATACTAAACCAATAATCGGGATTGCAGATTCTTCGAGTGATCTCAATCCATGCAACTTGCCGTTACGCACGCTTGTTGACGATGTCAAAGCCGGGATTCTGGAAGCAGGCGGAATTCCAGTCGCATTTCCAGTCATCTCACTTGGTGAAGACTTAATGAAAGCAAGTGCAATGCTCTATCGCAATCTTCTTTCAATCGAAATCGAAGAGAACCTGCGGTCATACCCGCTCGATGGTGTTGTACTCCTCGCAAATTGTGACAAAAGTGTCCCAGGAGCACTTATGGGTGCGCTGAGCGCTGACCTTCCCACGATCATGGTCACCGCAGGTGCGCGTCCAGCACCGTTTTTCAAGGGAAAGCGCGTCGGCACTGGAACAGACTTGTGGCGAGCTCTTGATGATTGGCGTGCCGGACGAATGTCTAATGAAGAGTGGCGCGAGTTCGAACAATGCTTAAGTTGTGGGCTTGGCTCTTGTAACACTATGGGAACGGCAAGTTCAGTTGCTCTCATGACCGAGATGCTTGGTTTTATGTTGCCAGGTACCGCCACTATTCCAGCGAACACCGATGAAAGACGTACTGCCGCTCGATTGTCTGGCAAGCGAATAGTCGAGATGGTTCATGAGAATTTCATACCTTCGAAGATTGCTACACCAAAAGCATTTAGAAATGCGATTCGAATGCTGCACGCAATAGGTGGTTCGACAAATGCAATCATTCATCTGTTTGCCTGCGCAGGACGTATTGGAGGCGACATAAATGTCGATGACATCAATTCACTTGGGCAAGATATTCCGGTACTCGCTGATGTAGAACCCTCCGGGCGATTTCTGATTCAGGATTTCCATAAAGCCGGTGGCTTGCCTCAACTCATAAAACGCCTTGAAAATCGGATCGAATTAGATGCGCTCACGGCAACTGGTCGGCCTTGGCAACAGGAGATTGCGCCAGAGATTGTCCGCAACGACGCGATGCGGGAGGTAAAAAATCCTCTCCGAGCCAATGGAGCCTTTGCTCTGCTCAAAGGTAACCTCGCACCGGATGGAACGTTATTGAAGGTGTCAGCAGCATCCCCAGAACTCTTCACACACGCCGGGCCTGCATACATATTCGAAGGTTACGCAGAGATGCGCGAAAAACTTGAGGATCCAGATCTTCCAGTGACCAAGGAGAGCGTTCTTATTCTGAGGGGCTGTGGCGCAGTTGGCGTACCAGGAATGCCTGAGTGGGGAATGATTCCCATCCCGAAGAAACTTGCGATGCAAGGCGTGCAGGACATGATTCGAATCACTGATGCTCGCATGTCCGGAACATCATTTGGGGTCTGTCTCCTGCATGTCTCTCCTGAAGCGGCAGTTGGCGGCCCGTTAGCCCTCATTGAGAACGGTGACATTATTGAGATTGACGTCCACAAACTTTCAGTGAACGTTCGTTTAAGCGACGAGGAATTAGCGGCTCGTCGAGCACGATGGAAAGGTTTTAGTAGCGAACATCTTCGAGGCTGGCCGCTTCTCTACCAACAACACGTCACTCAACCAGATCTTGGTTGCGATTTAGATTTCCTACGAGCACCAACTCCGGCGCATCGTAGGTTTGTTCCACCTGTAGTAGGTCGATCATGACTTTCTTATTGGGTGTAACTGCTTCGCCATCCAAAGAAAAGGAAGGAAAACCATCATGAAGAGAAAATCTTTATGGGCGCTATTAGTCGTAGCGGCACTTGCACTCGCAGGCTGCTCTTCTTCTAGCGAAGATGCTGCAAGTACCGCCTCACCAGAGGCGAGCGCTGCGGCAGAACCAGTGACTGTGACCCTTTGGCATAACCTCGGAGATACTCAGAATGCTGAGGCAACGAAAGCGCTGACTGATGCATACACAGCCGCACATCCGAATGTGACATTTGATTTGGTCAGTCAACCAGGAGACAACTACTTCTCGCTCCTACAAGCAGCCGCGGTTTCTAAGAGCGGACCCGACTTGGTCTTGATGTGGACTGGGTTATTTGCCCTCAAATACAAGGACTACCTAACCAATCTCAAGGGTTTAGTGGCTGACGATGCGCTTGCGTCCCAAGGATCTCTCGAATGGTCATCTGATAACTTCGACCTTGCAAACGGACCTTATGTGGTTCCCCTAGATCGCCAGTTCTATATCGGCTTCTATAACAAAACCGCGTTTGAAAAGGCTGGTGTATCTGCGGTGCCAAGCACTTGGGATGAGTTGTATGCCGCGTGTGGAAAATTGAAGTCTGCGGGCTACACCCCGATTGTTTATGGAAATGGCGGGCAAAGCCTCGGCGCTCTCTACTATCCGTGGTACGACGCGAGCTACATCGCAATTGGGCAAACAAGTGGCCCTGAGGGACTACGCGACCTATATAACGGAAAGAATGCGTGGAACTCCAGTGCAAATGTCGATGCTTATTCCAAATATGCTGCCTTGAAATCAAAGGGATGCACGAACTCTGACATCCTGACAAAGACTGATAACGTCGAAGACTTTCTCAATGAGAAAGCAGCGATGATTATCGATGGGACGTGGGATACAAAGAAGTTCACCGACAAATTCGGCGATAACGTCGCCGCATTTATCCCACCTTTCTCAGACAAGAAGATCAACGGAGTCGTTGAATTTGCCGGCCAAGGTTTTGCTCTAACCTCATACGCAAAATCAAAGGATGCTGCAGTCGATTTCTTGAACTTCATGATGAGTGAAGAGGGAGCAAAAGTGATTGATGGAGCCGGACTAATCCCAAACCGCGCTGGGGCTACAACCTCTAATCCGGTCAATCAGCAAATGCTCGGCTTCGCTGATCAAGGCGTCATCAAGTATCCGATGTTGGATAACGTCATTCAGGGTGATGTCGTTGATGCTGGCAACAAGATCATCCCGTCGATTCTTGCCGGGAAAACTGCCCCTGCTAAAGGACTAGCACAACTGAAGCAGGTCTGGGATCAGATTCCCGCCGAAAACAAGGGCGATACCTACAAATAAAAGGAGCAGCAGGAGCCCCTCGGTCTAACTCAATCGATAAACCGAGGGGCTCTACTCAACAACACCATGCCAAGTAAGACGAAAAGCGCGCTCACGCGAGAACGGGGACGTTCCGGAATTATCTTCGGAGCCCCTGCACTCGTTTTCGTTTCACTCTTCCTTGGTATTCCAATCCTGCAGGCGCTCTATTACTCCATGACCAAATGGAATGGACTGTCAGCAACATGGATCGGACCAAGCACATTTATCAACGAGTTTAAGAACCCTATTTTCTGGCGAGTGATGCAAAATAATGCGCTTCTACTCATTGCAGTACCTGTCGCAATATTGATTCCACTTGGAATCGCTTATCTACTTAACGAACGAGTCGCCGGCTGGAGATTCTTTCGAAGTATCTACTTTCTGCCAACGGCCATTTCATGGGTCGTGATTGGAATGGTGGCAATAAGAGTTTTTGCCCAAGAAGGCGTCTTGAATCAACTCCTCAAAGCTATCGGGCTTGGATTCATCAAGACCGACTTACTCTCCTCTGAACATGGTGCGCTCCTTGCCGTTGCGATTACGTTCATTTATTCAATGGTCGGCACAAACACGATGATTTTCTTAACTGGCATGGCCAATCTCGACGTCACGCTCAATGAAGCAGCACGAATTGATGGCGCTGGAAATGTGCGTATCTTCACTAGCATCACGCTGCCGCAATTGAAACGTTTCATCCAATTTGCATTCGTGATTACCGTCATCAGCGCCTTTACAGCGCTATTCAGTCTTATCTTTGTTATGACCGGTGGTGGCCCTGGTTTTGGCACCACTACGCTCGAATTCTTCGTGTACCAAAGCGCCTTTGCTAAGGGTGATTTTGGCGCTGGTGCGATGTTGGGCTTTATTTTGTTTGTGATAATGGCTGGGCTTGGCGCTGCTCAGTTAGCACTAACTCGGAGTAAAGAATGACGTCATTCCGAAAAATATTCACCTTCATTTCCATGAGTATCTTCGCATTGATCATGTTCTATCCATTCACTTTTATGATCGAGCAATCATTCAAATCGAAAGAGCAATTTCTTGGCGCTCCTGGTCATTCACTCGCTTCATGGGAGAAGCTTTTTACAGTCATGCCCATTGGCAAACAACTCACCAACTCAGTGATAGTTTGTTTTGGCGCAATCGCAATCATTCTCTTATTCAGCAGTCTTGCCGGATTCGGCCTTGCAAAACTTACTTTCCGAGGTACCCCATATTTCTTCCTGGGAATTGTCGGGGCGATGTTAATTCCATTGCACTCTATTATTATTCCTGCTTACGTAAACATAAGTAAGCTCAACCTGCTTACAGGATACTGGGGAGCAATCATAATGTATGCCGCGTTAGGCACGCCTTTTGCTACATTCCTCATGACCTCGTATTTTCGAGGTATTCCTGATGAAATAATCGAAGCCTCAGTTGTTGATGGATTGAATTATCGAGGTGTCTTTCGCAGAATTGCGATGCCACTTGCTTATCCCGCGATTGCTACTGTTGTGGTTCTACAATTCATCCAAATTTGGTGTGACCTTTTAGTTGGCCTACTCTTCCTGCAGGACCCTGCGAAACGTACTATCACCGTTGGGCTTGGCGCTTTGTCAGCCGGCCGAACCACCGATATTCCAGTTCTTCTAGCCGGGTCTTTAGTAAGTGCAATACCAGCAATAATCGTCTACCTTATTTTCCAGCGTCAATTAGTCGCTGGCTTGACTGCGGGGATAGGAAAATAATGAAAAAGAAATTACATGGTGTCTTCTCAGTTCTTTCTACTCCCTTCAAGGCCAATGATTCGATAGATCATGAAATCCTGAAGAAGGAAATCGATTGGCTAATCGATGCCGATGTCGATGGATTTGTTCTTGCGATGGTCTCCGAAGTGCTCAGACTTGCAGCACACGAGCGCCGAGAATTAGCCCAGAGCGTTATCGCCTCTGCCAAAGGTCGGGTACCGCTTGTCACCAGCGTCGGTGCCGAAAGCACAAAAATCGCAATTCAACTCGCCCAATGGGCAGAAGCAGATGGTGCTGCTGCTGTCATGGCCACTCCACCAAGTGCATTTGCACCGCTATCGAGTGAAGTTGCAAAGTACTACATTTCAATTATCGAAAGCGTTTCAATACCTGTAATCGTTCAGGATGCCAGTAACTATGTTGGGCATCCTCTTGAGATTTCACTCTATGTTGATCTCATCGATAAATATGGTGAGGATCGTGTGCAATTCAAGCCCGAGGCCAAACCGGTTGCTCAAAGACTGCAGCAACTCAAAGATGCAAGTGGCGCTCGTGCGAAAGTTTTCGAAGGTCAGGGTGGCGCAGATTTGATGGATACCTACCCCATTGGTGTGGTTGGCACGATGCCTGGCGCCGAGATCCCGTGGGCATTAGTTGCGCTCTGGAAGGCGCTTGAATCTGGAAACATGCAACGTGCTGCCGAAATTCATGCGCCTATTGCAAAGATGGTCTCCTATCAAACCACTCTAGATTCCTACGTCGCGGTCGAAAAATACCTACTCGTAAAACAGGGAATCTTTTCGAATTCGCGTCAGCGCGGGCCGGTCAGTTTCATTCTTGATGCGTCTGTGACAGATGTGATAGATGCAGCTTATATAGAGTTGGAAAAGATCGTTAAGCGCTAAATAATGCCGGAATAGTCCGTTGGTTTACTTCACGAAGGTGGAGCATCGAGAGCGATTGCACGCCAGAAATCTCAAGACTCTCGCCACCAGATTTTCCTAATCGCGTGGTAGTTATACCTGCGTCCGTTGCTTTGCCCACTACGTAGTTGGAATCTTCTGGGTCTACTGCAAGCAAGATTCGCCCTGAACTTTCACTAAAAAGATGCATGAACGGATCGCCGTGAATAGAAATGTGTGCACCAG
Source organism: uncultured Bifidobacterium sp. (assembly GCA_964490435.1). GTDB lineage: Bacteria > Actinomycetota > Actinomycetes > Nanopelagicales > Nanopelagicaceae > IMCC26077. The sequence continues at coordinate 12,828 of CAZBCF010000022.1, forward strand.
TCTGAGAATGGAGCAGCATTTCAATGAGCGCTACCGCTAAGCCCCCGTCCGAAAGATCATGGGCAGCTGCGATGTAATCACGTTGGGCGCGCATAAAAGCCGCTAATACAATCTCGTTTTGCAAATTCACGCGAGGCGGAATACCACCGAGATGCCCTTGTAAATCTGCCCATTCTCCACCTGAGAGTTCCTCAAGGGTTTCGCCGAGAAGGATGAGCTCTTTGACCCCAGAAAATTTGTAAGGTATAGCTTTTCGTACATCATCGATGACACCAAGAACGCCGATAACTGGTGTTGGCAAAATCGCTACATCACCAGTCTGATTGTAGAACGAGACATTGCCACCGGTCACTGGCATTCCCATTTCAAGCGCACCATCTGCAAGCGCCCGGACGCTCTCGGCAAACTGCCACATCACTCCTGGGTCTTCTGGTGATCCAAAGTTCAAACAATTCGTAATGGCAAGTGGTGTTGCCCCTGTCACTGCAACATTCCTAAATGCTTCAGCAAGGGCTAGTTGAGTACCTTGATATGGGTCGAGCTTGCAGAATCTGCTGTTGCAATCAGTGGATACAGCAACACCGAGATAGCTCTGTTCATCTATTCGAATCACTGCAGCATCACTTGGACCAGCAGCCACCGTATTTCCTTGTACATATCTATCGTATTGCGATGTGATCCAACTCTTATCGGCCATATTAGGTGTAGAAATAAGATCGAGAATCGCAGCAGCAATCTCATCCTCTGATTTTGGGCGTTTCAATCTTTCGGCGTTATCTGCCACCAAATCCCCTTGGATATTTGGGCGATGGAAAGGTCGTTCATAAACCGGACCATCATGTGCCACGGTGCGCGGCGGAACATCAACAATCAAGTTTTCGTGCCAGAAAATCTGTAGGCGATCGCCAGTAGTCACTTCACCAATAACGGTCGCGACCACATCCCATTTCCTGCAAATTTCCAAGAAGTGATTGATTTTATCTGGCGCCACTACCGCACACATTCGTTCTTGTGATTCGCTCATCAAGATCTCTTCAGGGGAGAGATTTGCATCGCGAAGTGGAACTCGATCCAAATCAATACGCATACCACCGGTACCGGCGGAGGCCAACTCGCTGGTGGCACATGAAAGTCCCGCACCACCAAGATCTTGGATACCAACTACCAAGTCTTCTTTAAATATCTCGAGGGAGCATTCGATCAAAACTTTTTCCGTGAACGGATCGCCTACCTGAACCGCTGGCCGTTTCGTCGGTTTCTTCTCATCAAAGCTTTCACTCGCGAGAACTGAGACGCCACCAATTCCATCTCCCCCAGTTTTAGCACCAAAAAGCACCACTAGATTCCCCGCGCCTGATGCCTTCGCCAACTTAATATCTTCATGTTTCATCACTCCAACACAGAGCGCATTCACAAGCGGATTTCCTAAATAAGATTTATCGAAAACAACTTCGCCACCAACAGTTGGTACCCCAATGCAGTTGCCATACCCACCTATTCCCGCGACTACTCCAGGGAGAACTCGTTTGGTATCTGGAGCATCGGCAGGGCCAAAACGAAGCGGATCCAAAATTGCCACAGGCCTGGCGCCCATCGTGAGAATATCGCGAACGATTCCACCTACACCGGTGGCCGCACCTTGATAAGGCTCGATGTACGAGGGGTGGTTATGAGATTCGACTTTGAATGTCACTGCATAGCCCTGTCCAACATCGACTACACCAGCGTTCTCACCAATCCCAACAAGTAACGCATCTGACTTTGGCGCTTTCTCGCCAAATTGCTTCAAGTGAATCTTCGATGATTTATACGAGCAATGCTCACTCCACATCACCGAATACATAGCTAGTTCGCTTGATGTAGGTCGACGCCCCAGAATCTCTCGAATTCGAGCATACTCATCTTCCTTCAACCCCAATTCCCGCCATGATTGGCTTACATCTGGAGTTGTATTTGCCTGCGCAACCGTATCTAAGGCCATTTTTAAACTCTTGACTTCAATAGTGAAGTGAAAAAAGCAAGTCCATCTGCACTAGGGCCGGTCAGTGAGTCAATCGCATGCTCAGGGTGCGGCATTATTCCTACAACATTCCCACGAGCGTTTGTGATTCCCGCAATCGAATTTCTCGAACCATTTGGGTTAGCACCTACATATCGTGCAACTATTCGATTATTTTCTTCTAATTCTCGCAATGTCTGATCATCACATTGATATGAACCTTCACCATTCTTCAAAGGAATAGTGATTCGTGCACCACTTATGAAATTAATAGACCAGGCTGTGTCGTTATTTACAATTTCGATCTCTTGATCGCGACAAATAAAATGTAGTCCGACGTTACGAGTCAATGCACCAGGCAGGAGATGAGATTCACAAAGCACCTGAAATCCATTACAGATTCCTAGGACGGGCATACCCTTTTCAGCCGCCGGAATGATGACGCTCATAATTGGTGCGAATCGAGCGATCGCCCCGCATCGCAGATAATCGCCATAAGAGAAGCCCCCGGGCAGAATCACTGCAGAAACATCCTGCAAATCCGCATTTCCATGCCACAATGAAATTGCTTCAGCACCGGCAAAGTGCACCGCTCGCGACGCATCATGATCATCTAAGGTTCCAGGGAAGGTGACTACGCCTACCCGCATCAATTCTCCACTCTCATGGTGAAAGTTTCGATAACTGGATTCGAGAGCAAGGTGGCAGCGGCGACTTTTATCTCTTCAAGTTCACTCTCGGTTGGTGCGTGATCCAAGGTAAGAATGAAACTCTTACCTTGACGAACATTCGTTGGAGTGAAGGCGAAACCCATTCGCGGAAGTGCGCGGGATATCGCATCACCTTGCGGATCAAGAATCTCATCCTTGAGAACCACATCAACGATTACCTTCGCCACGAAACTATCCTATGGGAGAAATTACTGAAATTTCTCACCAGTCAATGCGGCGTACGCCTCAACATAACGAGACCGAGTCTTTTCTACGACCTCATCCGGTAGCTGCGGCGGTGGGCTCTTTCTATCCCAACCTGTGCTCGTCAACCAGTCGCGAAGGTACTGCTTGTCATACGAAGGCTGTGCCCCTCCTGGCCGCCAACTCTCTGCTGGCCAGAACCTCGATGAATCAGGTGTGAGCGCTTCGTCAGCAAGAATGATCTGTCCTGATGTATCACGACCGAATTCGAATTTGGTATCGGCAATGATAATCCCACGACTTTGGGCATAATCGCGCGCTTGTGCGTAGATCATCAACGTCAATCTTCGCAATGCAGCGGCATCTTCAGGTCCAATAATCGAAACAGTCTCATCAAATGAGATATTCAGATCGTGTTCACCCATCTCAGCTTTTGTTGCGGGAGTGAAGATTGGCTCCGGCAACCTGGACCCATCTGCTAGACCTTTTGGTAATGAAATACCGCAAACTTGCTGATTATATTGATATTCAGTCCAACCCGAACCAGTGAGATAACCACGCGCAACACATTCGACTGGAAAGATTGTGAGCGCTTTGCAGATGATTGCTCGCCCTTTGACTTCTTTGGGAACATCGATAGATAAGACGTGATTGGGAACGATATCCGCGAGTTTGTTGAACCAGAAAAGAGAGAGTTGAGTAAGTAGTCGCCCCTTATCTGGTATTGGCGTTGGCATAATCCAGTCGTAAGCACTTATGCGATCTGATGCGACTAAAAGGATTTCACCCGCATCATTGACGAATAAATCTCGAACTTTGCCGCTTTTGAGTGGGCGCCATCCGTTCACCGGATAGCACCTGGCCGATATTGCGCTGCCTGTGAATATCGAGCAGTAATCTCAGAGACTCGAGCAATAACTTGAAGCGTCTGCGCCCGCGCTACACCCGTGAAGTCGAGTGGCTCTGAGATAAGCGCCTTCAATTCGGCGAGTTCTAAAGGAATCCGAGAATCATTAGCAATCCGCTCTAACAAATCATTAACCCTGCCATCTCGAATGGCGGCGGCGGTTGCTAGTGAATGTTCTTTGATTACTTCATGAGCGTTCTCTCGACCGACGCCTTTTTTAACAGCAGCCATCAGGATCTTCGTCGTAGCGAGAAATGGAAGATTCCGTTCTAATTCAGCATCTATTGCTCTCTTAAATATGCCCAACTCATGGAGTACGGTGAGCGCAGTCTCGAGCAAGCCATCAATTGCATAGAAAGAGTCAGGTAGCGCAACTCTACGCACGACGCTACATGCGACATCGCCTTCGTTCCACTGTGAGCCAGCGAGTTCTGAGATTGCCACGGAATATCCACGCAATAGCGCCATCAAACCATTGATTCGTTCGCTAGATCGAGCATTCATCTTGTGTGGCATTGCTGAAGATCCAACTTGACCGGATTGAAACCCTTCAGTAGCCAACTCGGCACCAGCCATTAGGCGTAACGTCGTTGCCATGTTCGACGGTGCTGCTGCTAGTTGCAATAGCCCTGAAACAACATCAAAATCGAAAGAACGTGGGTAAATCTGCCCTACTGAATCAAGGGTATTCTCGAATCCAAGATGATGAGCAATCTTTTGATCGAGCTGCGTTAACTTATCCGCATCGCCATCGAAGAGATCCAATGCATCCTGAGCAGTTCCCACTGGACCTTTCACGCCACGAAGTGGCAGCCTTGAGATCAAGTCCTCGAGGCGGGCAAATGCAAATAGCCCTTCCTCTGCGAAAGTGGCAAATCTCTTTCCAACTGTCGTGATCTGAGCTGGGACGTTATGAGAGCGACCTGCAATTGGTTGGTCGATGAATTCGCCAGCTCTCTGTGAAAATCCAGCGAGTAATGCTACGTATTTATCACGTATTAAAAGGAGCGCTGACCTGATTTGAAGCGCTTCAACCGATTCGGTCAGATCTCGGCTAGTCATACCTGCATGAATTGCTTGATAGCCGGCGAGCGCATTGAACTCTTCAATGCGGGCTTTGACGTCGTGGCGTAATGTCTTTTCGCGAGCGTCGATAGCAGCCACGTCGACCTGATTGATTACCTTCTCATAGGCAGTAATAGCTGCAGACTCAATCGGCAATCCAAGTTCCTTCTGCGCTTTGAGAACAGCAATCCAAAGTTTTCGTTCATTGATGATTTTCGACTCAGGAGCCCAGATCGCACACATCGCATCGCTTGCATACCTTGACGCAAGAGTAGATGGGATGTTCATTGCGCTATTGTCGACCACCTAGGCCCCTTTCTCATTGATTGACGCCTGCAAGGCAATGTCTTTCCGATAGTGGCTACCGGCAAGAGAGATCTTCGAAATTGCCTCATAACTATTTCGCCTCGCACTCGTGAGATCCGGGCCGACTCCAGTTACAGCCACGACACGGCCACCGGTAGAGATCAATTCTCCTGAGACTTCTTGAGTTCCTGCCTGAAATACGAGCGCATGTGAATGATCGGTAATTCCAATGATGCTCCGACCAGTTTGGGGTCGTTCTGGATAACCCTCGGATGCCAACACAACCGTGACTGCAGAGTCTGCCGACCATTGCAGGGGTGGGTGATGAGCAAGTTGACCTGTAGCCGCGGCAAAGAGTAGTAGTGCAAGCGGTGTTTGCAATCGAGGGAGCAACGCCTCAGTTTCGGGATCTCCAAAACGAGCATTGAACTCAACCACTCGAAGGCCACGAGATGTCAGCGCAAGTCCTGCATAAAGTAATCCGATGAACGGCATATTTCGTGCAGCCAATTCACGAATCGTTGGTAGCAATACCTCTTGCTCTGTTCGAGCAACAATATCTGCTGGTGCCCAGGGCAATGGCGAGTACGCGCCCATCCCCCCGGTGTTCGGACCTTTATCGCCATCAAAGACTCGCTTAAAATCCTGCGCTGGTTCCATCGCAAGCACATGAGTGCCATCGCAAATCCCAAAGAGAGATATCTCAGGACCATCAAGATACTCCTCGATGACGACTGTGCCGCATTCAAGCGCATGGTCCAAAGCAACTTGACGATTGTCAGTTACAACGACGCCCTTACCTGCTGCCAAGCCATCATTCTTCACAACATAGGGCGCACCAAAAGAATCCAAAGCGAATTCAATCTCTTCTCTTGTAGAGCAGGTGAATGATTTAGCAGTCGGCACGCCAGCGCTTTTCATAATCTCTTTTGCGAAGCTTTTTGAGCCTTCAATCTGGGCGGCCGCCTTAGAGGGTCCGAAGCAAGCAATGCCTATCGCGCGGACTGCATCTGCCACGCCACCAACTAATGGCGCTTCCGGACCAATGACAACGAGATCGACACCAAGCGAAATAGCTAATTGTGAGACCGCCTCTGGATCCTGGGGATCAATCTCATGTGTCGTGGCAAGTGTCTTGATTCCTGGATTACCCGGAGCAACGTGGAGTTCGGTAACGGATACATCTGACTTCAGCGAATATGCGAGTGCATGCTCTCTCGCTCCGCTTCCGATCAGAAGTATCTTCATCTTTTCAGTAGATCCCTCGTCACTATGGTTTCATCGCGACCTGGACCTACTCCGATTGCACTCATCGGCGCACCAGAGATTTCTTCTAAGAATGCCACGTAATCTCTAGCATTCTTAGGCAGGTCTGAAATCGTACGCGCCTTAGAGATATCCTCGGTCCAGCCCTGTAGATATTCATAAATAGGAAGAGCATGATGAAAATCAGTTTGCGAAGAGGGAACCTCTTCGACTCGCTTACCATCTATTTCATATGCAACACAGACTGGAATCTTCTCCCAACCAGTCAAAACATCAAGTTTTGTCAGGAAAAAATCAGTTAATCCGTTGATGCGAACTGCAAAACGTGCAATTGGAGCGTCGTACCAACCGCACCGACGATTACGGCCTGTTGTCGTGCCATATTCATGGCCAATTGTTCGCAGTTTCTCACCATCTTCATTCTCGAGTTCAGTGGGGAATGGACCTGAACCAACTCGAGTCGTGTAGGCCTTGACAATGCCAATCACGCGCTCGATTTTTGTTGGACCAATTCCCGAACCAGTGCAGGCTCCCCCCGCAGTTGGATTACTTGAAGTTACAAATGGATAGGTACCGTGATCGACATCAAGCAAGGTTCCTTGCGAACCTTCGAGGAGAACTGTCTTTCCATTTTCAAGCGCTTTGTTGAGCAGTAGTGCAGTATCAGCGATGTAGGGGCGAAGTATTTCAGCATATCCAAGGTATTCATCGAGAATCTCTGACACTTGCATATCTTTGCGATTGAAAACCTTGGTGAGCACTTGATTCTTATCTTTGAGAGCGCCTTCAAGTTTTTTCTGCAATATCGATTGATCAAATAGATCCTGCACTCTGATTCCGATTCGACTGATTTTGTCGGAATACGCTGGTCCAATTCCTCGTCCAGTGGTGCCAATTTTCGCTTTCCCGAGGAATCTCTCGGAAACTTTGTCGATTGTTCGGTGATAAGGAGTAATCAAGTGTGCGTTAGAGCTGATGACTAGTTTTGATGTATCAATACCGCGTTCATTCAATCCTTTGATTTCCTCTAACAGCACTGCAGGATCTATCACAACGCCATTCCCGATAACGGGAATAACATTTGGACTCAAAATTCCTGAGGGAAGTAAGTGCAAGGCATACTTCTGATCACCAATCACCACAGTATGACCTGCGTTGTTTCCGCCTTGATAGCGAACTACGTAGTCAACGCGATCACCAAGGATGTCGGTGGCTTTACCCTTGCCCTCATCGCCCCATTGGGCACCAAGCAAAACTATCGCTGGCATCTGTTGAGCCTCTCCCCGAAAACTTCACCTGCATCGTGGTGTAAATCTTCGCTGGTCACGCAGGAAGGCTTACGCCCAATACTTTCATATATTGCGCCGTTCGGAAAATTACGCGCCGACCCGCGTATGGTGGCGTCGTGCGTCTGGCAGATTTCCTTAACCCTGAGGCGATAGTCACCAGCCTCGGGACGATTGGCGTGGTCATCACCCTCTTTGTAGAGACCGGCCTTCTCATCGGATTGGTTCTCCCTGGTGATTCCCTGCTCTTTGTCGCCGGACTCGCGGCAGGAACCGATGCGCTCGGCTTCCAACTCTCACTTCCAGCGCTCTTAGCATTCTGCCCACTCGCTGCATTCGCTGGCTCCGAGCTGGGTTACTTCATTGGAGCGAGGTACGGTCGAGCTCTCTTTGATCGACCAGATGGAAGGATCTTCAACCAAGAACGAGTTCGTTATGCCGAAGAATGGTTTAACAGATACGGCCCGGGTAAGGCAATTCTTTTTGGACGCTACATTCCAATCGTTCGTACTTTGATGAGCCCTTTGGCCGGAGTCTTGAAGATGGATAAGAAGCGCTTCACATTCTGGAATGCGCTGAGCGCCATCATCTGGACTGCAACGATTCTGACTATGGGTTATCTCTTGGGTGAGCGAATATCTGGATCAATTGATAAGTATTTGCTCCCGATCGTCGCGTGCTTGATTCTTATAAGCATGATTCCGGTTTTGCGGGAACTTCTCAAGAAAAGAAAGTGAGAGTTGGTTCGCTCTTAATTCAGCCCTAGGTCTGAAAGAGTGAAGACTGGAACATAGGGAACATTTGCTTCTTTAATCTTTGGCCCAGCACCGCGGTCGACGATAACGGCAACGCCAACCACAATGGCGCCCGCCTCGCGCAACGCTGCGACTGCGGCAAGAACAGATTCCCCCGTTGTTGATGTGTCTTCGAGTGCTAGAACCTTTCGCCCATTGACATCTGGCCCTTCGATACGACGTTGTAGCCCATGATGCTTCTCACTCTTTCGTACAACAAACGCATCTACTTTCTTTCCACGTTGATGCGCTACATGCAACATCGCCGTTGCAATCGGATCTGCCCCAATTGTCAGACCACCCACTGCGTCGTATTCCAAGTGCGCTGTTGCATCGAGCATTACCTGACCAACTAGAGGCGCTGCGACCGAATCTAGGGTGACGCGTCGCAAATCGACGTAGTAATTGGCTTCTTTGCCACTGGAGAGAATTACTTTCCCGTGTACTACTGCCTTGGATTTGATCTCTTCGAGTAAGGAATTACGTGCGCTCATAGTGCGCAATACTATTGAATTATTGATTTTCTGGGCGGTATATCACTAGTGATTTTGGCGGATTTTCTGCCAACAGCGCATTAACTTCCTCACGTAATCGGGATACTTCACCGTCAAGTCGGGACACCGTAGCTTCTAATTCCATGATTCGAGCAATACCTGCAAGATTGATGCCGTCATTTGTTAACTTAGCAATCGTGCGCAGTAATACTATGTCACGCAGCGAATATCGACGCCCACGTCCGCTACTTCTTCCTGGTGAAACGAGACCAAGGCGGTCATATTGGCGAAGGGTCTGTGGGTGCATACCTGCCAACTCGGCGGCAACCGAGATGACATAGACTGGCGTTTCGTCTCCTAATTCTTTCCCTGGGTTACTCATAAGCGTGCTCGCTTACGGAAATCTTCACGCGGGTCTGCGCCTTTACTCTCTTCTTGATAAGTCTCGAGCGCTTTCTTTGCCTTTCCATCGACACGTTGTGGCACTGATACCTCGATTGTGACAAGTAAATCTCCAGTAGCGCCATCTTTGCGAGTGATGCCACGTCCTTTGATACGAAGTGTTTTGCCATTTGCAGTTCCCGCCGGCAATCGCAAAGTAACCTCATCGCCAGAGAGCGTGGGCACCGGTATATCAGCACCAAGTGCTGCTTCAGGGAATGTCACTGGCACAGTAATAAGGAGGTTGTCATCGCGTCGAGCGAATACCGGATGCGCTGAGACATTCACGGTGATGTAGAGATCTCCTGGGCCAGCATCGCCTGGTGCACCTTTACCGCGGACGCGAATCTTTGCCCCGTCGTGTACTCCGGCTGGAATCTTCGTTGTTACAGGGCCGGTCGGTGAATTGAATGTCAGTTGAGTGCCATTTATCGACTCACGAAAAGAGATAGTTGCCTGCGCTTGCATATCTGCGCCGCGTCGAGGGCCACGTTGGCCACCAAAGAGATTTCCGAAGATATCTCCCAGGTCACCAAAACCGCCCGCACCAAAGTTCCCTTGAAAGCCTCCATTGGGAATGCCACCTTGTTGATACAAGGTGCGCGCTTGGTCGTATTCAGCGCGCTTCTTATCATCAGAGAGAATGTCGTATGCCTCAGAGACTGCTTTGAACCGCTCTTCAAGGGTTTTATCGCCTTTAGTCTTATCTGGATGTAGTTCCCGAGCGAGCTTTCGATAGCGCTTCTTGATCGCCTCGCCGTCGGCGTCCTTTTCTACACCAAGGATGGCGTAATAATCCTTTTCGTATAAGTCCTTTGCAGCCATGGGAATCGTGTTACTCCGGATCTGTAACTGCTACTCGAGCTGGTCGAAGCACGCGATCACGCAATTTATATCCCGGTTGCAAAATCTGTGTCGCCGTCGCCTCTTGCACGTCGGCGGAGGTGAGATGCATAAGGGCCTCATGAATCTGCGGGTCAAATGGAGTTCCGGCCTCACCAAATTTCACTAGACCAAGTTTCTCGACAGTCCTCTCGATTTGCTCCGCTACAGATTTGAATCCACCTTCGAGTTCACCATGTGTTCGGGCGCGATCAAGGTCATCAAGCACTGGCAGAAGCTCCATCAAAATGGCGGCAATTGCTAACTCGCTTGAGAGCGCTCTATCGCGTTCGACGCGCTTGCGATAATTCTGGTATTCCGCCTGAAGGCGTTGTAAATCGTTTGTTAAGGCAGCCAATGGATCTAAGGGTGCCGTATCAGAGACAGGGCTAGCGCCCTCAGAAGGATTTTCTGGGGCGCTCTGCTCTGTGACTACTGAACTTGTCTCGTCGCTCATTTCTCTTCGACGATCTCGGCATCCTCGACGCCATCTTCAGCAGGTTTGCTTGATGCACCTGCTGCAGCGTTGGCTTCGTAAAGGGCAGCACCGAGAGTCTGGCTGATTGTCGCGACTTTCTCAGTGGCGCTCTTGATTGCGGCAAAGTCTGCGCCTTCAAGCGATTTCTTAAGTTCGGCGAGTGCACTCTCGACTTCACTCTTCTTGCTTGCAAGTTCGCCTTCATTGAACTTATCAGCATTGTCAGCGATGAACTTCTCCGTTTGATAGACGAGCGAATCACCGTTGTTTCGGACTTCGGCCTCTTCGCGGCGAGCCTTATCTTCTTCAGCGTGTGATTCGGCTTCGCGCATCATCCGATCAATCTCGTCCTTGGGAAGCGCTGAGCCACCTGTGATCGTCATGCGCTGTTCCTTGCCAGTTCCAAGATCCTTGGCAGAGACATGCACGATTCCATTCGCATCGATATCGAATGTCACTTCGATTTGTGGCACACCCCGTGGAGCAGGTGGTAGCCCGGTGAGCTCGAACATTCCCAATTTCTTGTTATAAGCAGCCATCTCGCGCTCGCCTTGGAAGACCTGAATCTGTACTGCCGGCTGGTTGTCGTCAGCGGTAGTGAAGATCTCGCTTCGCTTGGTTGGGATTGTCGTATTTCGCTCAATCAACTTAGTCATGATGCCACCCTTGGTCTCGATGCCAAGTGATAGCGGAGTGACATCAAGGAGTAAGACATCCTTGACTTCGCCCTTGAGCACACCTGCTTGAAGTGCAGCGCCAACGGCGACGACTTCATCAGGATTTACGCCCTTGTTTGGCTCACGTCCACCGGTGAGTTCCTTCACTAAGTCAACTACCGCTGGCATACGAGTGGAGCCACCGACAAGAACGACATGATCAATTTTGCTGATGGGGATTCCGGCATCCTTGAGGACTGCTTGGAATGGCACTTTGCATCGATTGAGAAGATCTGCGCTCAACTGTTGGAATTGTGCGCGCGTGATGGTCTCATCGAGGAAGAGCGGATTCTTCTCAGCATCAACTGTGATGTATGGCAAATTAATCGATGTCTGTTGTGAAGATGAAAGTTCGATTTTGGCCTTCTCGGCTGCTTCACGGATACGTTGCATCGCCATCTTATCTTTTGTTAGATCGATGCCATTCTTGCTCTTGAAGGTTGCAACGAGATGATCAACTAGCTTCTGATCCCAATCATCACCGCCAAGTTGATTATCGCCATTAGTCGCTTTTACCTCAACGATGCCATCACCAATTTCTAGAAGTGATACGTCGAATGTTCCGCCACCAAGGTCGAATACCAGGATGGTCTGCTCTTTCTCGCCCTTGTCGAGACCGTAAGCAAGTGCTGCAGCGGTTGGCTCGTTAATGATACGAAGTACGTTGAGTCCGGCGATTTCGCCAGCTTCTTTTGTTGCTTGACGTTGCGCATCGCTGAAGTATGCAGGCACAGTAATCACTGCATCAGTGACTTTTTCACCTAAGTAACTCTCTGCATCACGCTTTAATTTTTGGAGGACGCGGGCGCTAATTTCCTGCGCGGTGTATCCCTTTCCATCAATATCGATCGTCCAGTTGGTGCCCATGTGTCGCTTCACAGAGCGAATGGTTCGCTCAACATTGGTCACCGATTGACGCTTAGCAACCTCGCCCACTAGGACCTCACCATTCTTTGCGAATGCGACGATCGACGGGGTGGTGCGGGCGCCTTCGGCGTTGGCGATGACGGTGGGTTCGCCACCCTCGAGAACGCTGACCACGCTATTGGTGGTTCCTAAATCGATACCTACTGCTCTAGCCATAT
>CAZBCF010000023.1:0-2100 GCA_964490435.1 uncultured Bifidobacterium sp.
TGTTCTCTGTGGCACTATCCCGCCGGTTTCCCGGGGTGGGCGTTACCCACCACTGTGCTCTGCGGAGTCCGGACTTTCCTCGATGTATCACTACACCGCGATGGTTCGGGCGACTCTTGCTTTCAAGTTTAGAGCCCTTTTTCTATCTTGTAAATTTTCAACCATGAGATAAAGCCCCATATGACTAGCGGTAGATAGCAGGCATAAAGCACTCCGGTTGGGTAGTAGCCATTTGCAAAGGCGAAAGGAACTCCAACGAGATCAACTGCAACCCAAACCAACCAAAACTCGATATACCCACGACTCATTCCAAATGTGGCAAGTGCGGTGCCCGTAAAAATCCAGGTATCAACAAATAGCCATCCTCCAGTCTCACCGAGCGCTCTGAAGATTAAAGAAGAGATGAGGAAAAATCCGAGAATTATGGGGAGAAGTATCAATTTCTCTGTTGTCGTAGTCCACCGTGGCGAGACCGGAGGACGTGCTTGCGCGCCAGAACGGCGATGCTGCGCCCAACGTAACCAGCCGTAGATACTGACGATGATGAGCAAGAGATTGCGACTGGCCTGACCGTAGAAATTCGCATCATTACCGCCATACGCAAAAACTGCGCCGAGAAAGACTGTGAAAAGCATCGCATCAGCAAAAATCCCTACCGGCCACGCCGCAACTTTTCGTTTCATTCCAAGAAATGCACTGGTAATTCCCAGGACCCCACCTATCACTTCACGCAGTGCGATGGATTTACTTCCAAAGTTCAGATTTGTTTCAAAAAGCCACTTAATGACGTTCATTTTCGCCTCATTCCATCACCTATCTTCCCGGACTTGACAACCAAATACGTTCAACTCGCCCAAACAGGATGTGCAGACGCACGTTGAAATTGCCGGGCAAAATCTGAAGATCCATCATCTTCTCTTATTTCCAATCGTGAATTCTCTGGCTGAACCGGCAGACTTCCAGTGCGCGATGTATCGCTCCACAGATGTTCTACCGATGTATATAAACGAACGCGCCCATCTCCCAAATAAAACGAGTAGATTCGCCTCGGCATTTCCAATGGATACGTCTCGCCATGAGTGAGAAGTTTGATTTTGCCCTCGTCAATAGCCACTCCAAGACCAGGTCCTTGAGGCACTTCGATGTAGCCATCCACGACCTTTAACGGTTCAGCGAGAATTTCATTGGTAAAAGACGTCACCATACTCACATATGGATGCTTGGCTGCCTTGATGACCGCCCCCAAGTGGAGTGAGAGGGCAACAGTCAGGCCAGTCCCGCAAAGTTGAATGAATCCCTCCATCCCTGCTCTATCCATCTGTGCGCCAATTCGCAGCACCCGAGAGACTCCACCATCAATCACATAGCCACTAACCGCCGATGCGCTCATCTGCTGCTCGGCCCACTTCTCAAAATAATGCGTGAGCAATGGTTTATCACAGAGCCCTAGCAATGCCACTTGCCCTTTTAAGTCATCGCGCGGAATTGGATCCTCAAAAAGTCCTACCTTGCGATTACCTAATAGCCTCTTTATGACAGGAGTAGCGCGCTCAGCATCAAGTAGTTGTCCATTCCAATCGATATCAATCTGATAATCATCAGGCGTTGCCCCATTTATCGCATCTAACTGACGGTAGAGATCAAACCATGGCCGAGCCTTTATTTTATGGGAGCGATATCCAGAGGCAACCGCGAGTCGTGCCTCTGAGGCTAATACTTCTGCTGGCGCCTCCATATTCCACCATGAAACTGGACAAGACTTTCGGACAACCTCAGATTCGAAGAGTTTATGGACTGGAACTTGATGGGCCTTGCCGGTCGCATCAAGTAACGCCATCTGCAACCCTGCTCCAACTGAATCATCGAGCATAAATTTTGATACTGGCTGCCCTATCACTCGCCTGATACTCTCGTCAGAAACCTTGTGTGGAACGGCTATGTAATCAATCATCGTCTCGCCATATCCAACGATGTTTGCATCATCTGTTTCCACTATCAAAATTTCAATGACCTGACAGTGATTTGCAGAGATGGAGAACCACTGGGCAACATCCGAACGAAATGGATTGAGGATGAGCCAGCGATGCACCTCTCGGACTC
>CAZBCF010000023.1:2200-13114 GCA_964490435.1 uncultured Bifidobacterium sp.
TATACCGGAATGCCAATCGAATCCATCTCGTAAGAATCGCGAACTGCCCCATCGGTGATAAAAGCCACGCCACCACGTTTGGCTAATCTGGTTATTAGGATTTCTCCTGCAGACGCCGCACGTGGATCATTGCGAGAATCGACAATCAACGCTTGCCCAGGTTCGACAGATTCGATAGCAAGCCGTTGGGGATGACGAGGATCTTTGAATGCCTCAACTTTATCAAGATCTTCACGTGCAGGAATAAAGCGAAGGGTGAACGCCTCTCCTACAAATCTCTCATGACTTGGTGTTCGTAATGTAACTCCATTCAAGAAGCGATTACGAAATCCCCGGATGAAAAGTTGATTCTGAACTGTCGCTGTGCTTGTTTTCGAGAGAGCGTCGCGAATCTCTGCTGTGATTGCCATATCAAACCGAGACAGAAATCTTATGTGCAGCAAGCAACGTGTGGTCGATTTCGATACCAAGACCAGGGCCGGTTGGTAGTGATGCGCCGGTCCACTTGATCCACGGCGTTCCTGTGGTGACATCATCAACGAAATACAGTGGCCCCAAAAGATCTCCTGGGACCTTCTCTTCAATCTTCGGCGCCAAAGCCAAGAAGTGAGCCATGACTGATGAACCTACTCCGGTCTCGAGGTTGGAACCTAAGGAGACGCCAAGGCCCAATTCGGTCGCTCGTTGGGCTGATTCCAAACAGGAACGAAGCCCACCTTGTTTGCCGGGATACAAGGAGACCACTTTGAATGATTGCGATTCTGCGATTCGTTCTACGTTATCAAGGGTCCACACTGATTCATCGGCCATGAGTAATGCAGGTGTATTTGCCTGCAGTCGAGCGCTCTCTCGCACGAAGCGCCGTGGATACGGTTGTTCCACACAGGCAATGTTGAACTTCTCGATTAACTCGATGACAACTTTCTCTTCATGCGGGCGCCAGCCTTCATTTGCATCAACTAAGAGTGGAGGCTCAGGTCCAATCACATCTCGAACGGCAGATAACCTGGCTCGATCGGCCTCGATATCCAGCCCCACTTTCACCTTGAAGGCCTTGCCGCCTCGACTTTTAGCAATCTCAGCCATGCCGCGTACGACTTCTGCTTCCCGTGCGGGCAAAACCAACTTCGTGGGAAATTCACTCCGCAGCGGGCCACCAAAGAGGTCGGAAACGTTTTTACCTCTCTCTTTCCCTTCTGCATCAAGACAAGCCATTTCTACTGCCGCGCGCAGGAAAGGTCGGTGTCTGGTCCACTGCTCCATGGCACGTGAGATTGAATCCCAATCATCCACGTCGATACCGACTATCGCAGGACCAATTTTCCGAATTAGTAGGTCTGCTGAACCAACACCTTCTTCACCATTCCAACCAACAGCCGCTGTCACTTCACCGGCGCCTATGACACCGTCGGCTGTAACTATCTCAACGATTACATATTCGTTGTGAGTTGTGGAGCCATGTGAAGTTTTGGGCAAAATCTCTTTTTTCCGCTCCATCAATATTAAATGGGTACGGACTTCTCTAATCTTCGACATCACTCACCTAATTCCGGAAGCACTCGCTTCCAATTCTCATGAATGATCATGTCCATTATCTTCTCAGGTACCTGAGGCATTCCAGGCGCCGTTGCGACCTGATTTATATTGTGCAGACCAGAGATGACCTGGTCTACTGAAGCAGATGGGAAATCCGAGCCCAAGAGCAACTTGTGTGTTACTCCATATTCCATAGCAGTAACCATCGTGTTCCAATATCGCCAGGGACGATAGTGGACTGCAGAAATATCGGCATACAAGTTTGGGGCCTTGCGCATCAAAACTATTAAATCTGTCTCCCATGGGTGAGCTATATGCGCGACAATCATTCGAAGTTTTGGAAAAGCCATGCAAATCGGCTCTAATCCGAGCGGATTTGAGATGCTTAGATTGCCCTTACTGGGAAATGTTGTTCCTTGATGCCAGATCACCGGAATATTCAATTTTTCGCAAAGTTCAAAGACGGGCCAATAACTCTTATCTCGAGGATCGAAATGTTGGTAGGCAGGCCCTACCTTCAATCCACGAAGTCCCAAC
Source organism: uncultured Bifidobacterium sp. (assembly GCA_964490435.1). GTDB lineage: Bacteria > Actinomycetota > Actinomycetes > Nanopelagicales > Nanopelagicaceae > IMCC26077. The sequence goes on from CAZBCF010000023.1 coordinate 4,274, forward strand.
TCGTGGACCGAACGATTAAGTTCCTCAATGTGTCCTGGTTGAGAGGGATCAACTGATGCCCAGCCGATCAATTTCTCTGGGTGTTCGGCGACATACTGAGCAATAACATCGTTGGGAACCCAGACTCCGACTGCCTTTGCTTGTAGGCCAAAGACAACTGTCCGATCGGCAGTATTTTTACATGCTGCCCAGTGCTGCTCTGGAGTCGAGTCATAAGAATGAAGATCCAAGGAACCAACGTGCGCCTTCCCACCCGACATCTCAAGTTTGACGAGCTTAGATGCGAGTGCTTCCGAGGCAAATTCCTCTGCAACGTGGTCGGGGTACCACATCACATGACTGTGCACATCAATAATCATTTGTGGCCTAGCCGAAGCCCAGGAGGTGCGACCTTCAGGTGTCGCGGGATTTCGCAGCGGGTTGTTACGTGCGGTGAACCGTAGAACGCGCCTACTTTCACGTTGCCTGCGATAGAAAGGAGGGCTAATGCATCGGCAGGCGCTAGATGTAATTGCTTCTCTAGAAGTTTCATCGCCTGATCAATTGCTATGTACGAACTCTTTTCAAATGTCTCGTCGACACATAAAACCATTACATGCTCTTCATCAATGAGCCAGGGCCATTCCGGGGCGGCAGATGGGAGTAATTCGACCTCAACCGTGACTTCGGCCGGAATCTCAAGCCCCACACCAGAAATCTCGCCATCTCCCTGGGCGGCATGAACATCGCCTATATAAAGGAGCGCTCCCTCCACGAAAACCGGTAACAACACCGAAGCGCCACTACGGACCACTGTCTGGTCCATGTTCCCACCATGACGACCAGCGATTCCTGTCGACGCGCTCTGCAGTGGTGCAGTTCCCAGGCAACCGATCATTGGCCTCAGTGGAATCGTAATCTCCGGAGAGAAGACGACACCTTTAGGTGAGACTTCACAGATTCGACCAAGAGGTTCGGGAACACGACCTGGATTCACTGCGCCAGCGTGCGCGTGACCACCACACCAACCCAATTCATCGCAATTAATGGAGAGAATATGAACAAGAAGTGCATCTCCTGGCTTTGCCCCTTTGATCGAGATTGGACCAGTGACCGGATTTCCTTTCCCGGGAGTTGGCTTCGGCAGAGGAAATGCCGTCGCAGTCGGGCGGTAATCCAAAAGCGCTCCAGCACGAGCATCGTGGGTAGAGAAGACGACGCGATCACCAGACTCAATTTCAAATACTGGGGGAAGTTCGGGGGTGAAATTGCTCTGAGAAAAGCTGCGCTCAACACGTTGCATCAGATTCTTAGCCCTTATCTGCATTAACAGTCGCCGAATAGAAATTCTCAATTGCTTCGGCCACGGCTTCGATGCTCATTTGAAGTAACTCTTTTCCGAGTTCGTCAGGAATAGTTCCGGGATTGTCTCCATAGCCATTCATCTTCTGCCAAGACCCGGCCAATTCAACACGCATAGGTGCAATCCAGGATTCACGCTTGGTGGGCGAATTTTTGTCAGGCCAGAGCGAAGCGGGTGGATTACTGCCAACTAAATGTGGTGCGATCGCCTTCACGATAGCTGTTTCGAAGGCTCCGGCATGTCCTGGAACTCGTCCGTAGTCAAAAGCGGCTGTCTTATTGATTCGACTCCAGGCCACAGACCACCACGAAGCGGCAGCGGCATGAATGTTCAGTTGGAGGGCAAGATCCCTAGCGGCAAGCTGAAATATTTCATGATTGCCACCATGACCATTTATGAACATGATCTTTCTAAAGCCGGACTTATGGAGGGAGCGTCCGATGTTCATCAAAACATCGAGCAACACTTTGGTGTCGAGCGAAATAGTTCCACCAAATGGCAAGTGATGATCTGATGAGCCAAACGGCAAGGTAGGGGTTACGAGAATAGGCACCGAGCTTGAAACTAGCGAGCTCGCAGAACGAGTGAGGTGTTCAACGCATAGGGTATCGGTCCACACAGGAAGGTGGGGTCCATGTTGTTCAATCGCACCAATTGGAACAACTGCCAAGCCGCCTGCTGCAGCGAATTCTTTGATCTGCTCTCTGTTATGTTCGGCAAATAATCGAGATGACATCTAAACCTCCGGAATTGCGATTGAGTCAGAATTGAACGATTGAACAAGCTCTGGAGCAAGGCGCTCTAGCCATTCCTTTGCAACTGCTGCTCTCCGCGCCTTGGCGATGGCAATTTTGACTGCTTCATCAGTGGTGTGCGCTCCGGCGGGATAGAGAGTCTTTGCATTGGCTAACCCAAATTTCACGCATAACGGTGCACCGGCACGAATCAGATCGTGCATTTCAACGATGCGTATGGTGCCACCACTGGCATCCATAGTCTCAACGTATATATCAAGTGGAATCTCCACCTCTCGACGAATCTCGTGGAGCTGCTGAAATGTCAGGTCCGATGGGACATTGACGCTACTAGCACCTAATTCCTGAAGTAGTTTGACCATAGGTGGGTTGGCGGCTGGCACATAGGCGCTCACCTTCCAATGGATGTTTTTCGGCCACAATCCCTGCGCTTGTCGATCCCGGAAGACCCGCAGCAGCCCAAGATCACCAATCAAGAATCCGCGTACGCCGAACTCCAAGGCACGATCCACATCTGCAATCGCTGCTTGGATCTGCTCGTTGCCTCGAATTGATGAGTACCCTGCGAATTTACTTCCCGTGTGCGCAAGTAAGCCGACATCAAAACCGGCTCTTGGGCCGACAAAAAGACAAATCTCGATCTGTTCGGCCGCAGCCAGGCGCACCATCTCTCTGATCTCGCTCTTGAGTAAAAGCATCCCGCCACTACCTTGTGAGATGCGGTTGAGTGTCACGCCAAGATTCTTTGTTTCTCGGATTAATGCTTCGAAGACTTTGGGCCCTTCGATGGATGGCACTTCGATTCGATAGTGCCCACCATCTTTATAGGTTCGAATCGTCTCAAGCGCTGGGACATTCATCGTGGCTGTTCCTTGCTCACTTTTTCTTGCGGGGATCTTCTAGTCCCAAGAGAGCTAATGCATCAGCATGGATGATGTTCTCAATCTCCTCGAGTGAGACACGTGGCAACTTCGTTCCCTCGAGGATGTCATTGACCGCTCTCAGCCGCTCTATGGCGTAGGCAGGAGTCGTTACAGGGAAATCAGATCCAAAGAGCAACTTATGCATGGTGCCCCATTCGGATGCGAAAATCAGACCTTGGTACAACTGCCATGGGCGGGTATAGATAGCAGATACGTCTGCGTACACATTTGGATGTTTCCGAATCACCGCTACTGTGTCCCACACCCATGGATGGCCAATGTGGGCCATGACAATCTTGAGATCCGGAAAACGCAAAGCAACTTCATCGGTAACAGTTGGGTGGGAGTAGAGCAAGGGCGCTTCTCGCACCGGTGATGTACCCGTGTGAAAGACGATCGGAAGATTGTGCTTCTCTGCTCTGGCGTAGAGGCGAAGCGCCTCCCGCCCAAGTGGATCAAATCGCTGATAATTCGCGCCCAGTTTCATACCCTTCATGCCAAGTGCGACGCATCGATCAAACTCTTCGATCCAGTCATGACGATTTGGGTCAACCGAGAAAAAACCAATCCGATGTGGGTGTGCTTTCGAGAATTCATAAATCGAATCATTGATTCGATCCTTGTCATCAGGGGTACCCACAAATCGATCGGTGTCTGGAACATGGATATTGAAGACGAAGGCAACATCAGCAGCTTCCATCCCATGCTCATAATCTGCCCAACTATTAGTGGTACTCACAGGTGGGCCAGAGTGCCAACCTGAGTACGTCTTCATCTCCGCTGGTGGGACTTTTTCTTTATGAGTCGGCCCATGGGTGTGCACATCGACAATCATCTAGTTCTCCTTCTCGTCAGTCGCGTAGGAAATGGTCAAGGACATTCTTGGTAATTCGTGAGACCTTCTCGTCAACGAGAAGTGCAGAGATGTAGGTAATCGACCCAGTTGAGAAAACTTCTCCGCCATTACCTGGGAAATCTTTGTAGACCATCTCGGCTCCAGCGTTCTCACCTGGATTCTGACCCATCGCTAGGCCGATAAAGCCCTCACCCGTGTTCGGTGTTCGCTTGTCGGTCTCATGGCCAGAGGCTCCACCAGGTACCCGCTCGTGGAGTGTTTTCTCACCAAAGAGATCCCCATCGCGCAAACCAGTCCCTTTAAAGATCCAATGTTTTGCGTTAGTGACTTTATAAGGTGCTGACGTCCCTTCACCGACATGATCAAAAATCACACCGACTAGTGGCGCTGGTGATTCAAACGTCTTGTGGAATCTGTTGTCATATTTACGCTCTTTACCGTTGAGCCAGACATCCATATCAGTTCCGGCACCATTGTGATCGGTGAGGTAACGAACCTTTGTGTCATCAACGAATTCGACCTCACAATCAATTCCATTTCCACCAAGATACATGAAGCGCCCACCGCGATTGAAGACCCAATCTCGAACCCGGATGTACTCCTCTCGGTACCAATACTCAGGATGCATTTCAGTGAGCAAGGTTTTATATTGATCGAGATCGAGCGTGCCGTCGCGAAGCTGTGCGTCGCTGTAGACGTCGTATTCATACCCTTCCCGCTCAAGCCAGCCGAGTAAGCGCCACATTCCAGGAGCTAGAGTCGAAGCCATTCGGCCGATCATGGGACCAGTTACCTGTTCATGCTCGAAGACCATGCAGTGTGGCTCAGGCCGTTCGAAGGAGAGCGGTGGATAAGTGTCATTTGGATACATCTGAGAGCGTGCCGTTCCTAGATAACGAGCAAGATCCTGACGTGAGTTGATTGTTGGCTTGTCGGGCAGGCCATTGTCATTAATGTAATTGCTTCGTCCACCAAAATTGTTGTAAGCATTCCAATTATTTGTTGCTGCGAGTACTGCAATTTTTGCACGTGGTTTTTTAGGAGCGACGACCCATGGCATTGAGAAAAATTCACCACCTTCATTCTTAAGGTGGATGTAATAGAGCCCAGATTCCTGCGGAGCAGTCAAGCGCCAAGTCATCAAAGGGTTTGGAAAGCCCACTTTGTTGAATTGGACACCTGTTTGGGTGAAATCGGTGTCTGGCAACATTTGAATCATTGCTCGCGGTCCGTGTTCATCAAGAACCGTTACAACTCCATGTGACTTCTTCTCCCATCCATACTTGAATAGTTCAACTCGACAAGCCGTAGCGGAGTTAATTCGAATCGTCGATTGTTCTCCTGATACCGACCACTTAGGCCACATGTAGCCAATCAATTTATCCGATAAAAGCCGAAATTTGATTGGTTCACTTACGGGGAGGGTAACTTCTACATGTTTGGAACCAAAACCGGGTTTACCAAGAGTCATTCTATAAGAACCGGGCTGTAAATCGGTTTCAATAGCTCCACTCATATATGACTTGCAGCTATCAACGACTTTACCTTCAACGGTGAATTCAACGCTCACATCACTTATGGCTAAGTATTGCTCATCTGAGACATAACCGATGATTGGCATTTTGCGCTCCTAACTATTTTCTTGCTGGAAGTGGCAAGCAACTTCATGCTGTCCAGATATTGAGATACTTATCAATTGAGGTCTTTCCTCGACACAAATATTTGGATCACCTAACTTTTCGCGAAGAGGACAGCGAGTATTGAAAGCACAGCCCGGAGGCATGTTTGTTGGACTCGGAATGTCACCCTTTAGAATGGTCCTTTGCCGTAACTTCTCGACACTTGCATCAGGAACCGGAACTGCAGAAAGTAGCGCTCGAGTATATGGGTGTCGTGGATTTTTGTAGAGCTCCTCAGAATCGGCTATCTCTACTATGCCACCCAGATACATCACAGCCACTCGATCGGAAATATGCTTTACAACCGCTAAATCATGCGCAATGAACAAATATGCAATCCCAAGTCTTTCTTTGAGAGACTCCAGAAGATTTACCACCTGGGCTTGGATGGATACATCAAGGGCGCTTATGGGCTCATCACAAACAATCAACTCTGGTTCGACCGCGAGGGCTCTTGCAATACCGATACGTTGACGTTGCCCACCAGAAAATTGATGAGGATACCTGTTTGCAAAGGCTGGATCTAACCCAACCAAGACGAGTAACTCCTCGACTCGATCTTCACCGGCCGCATTCTTCAAAGGCAAATTATGGGTTACAAGCGGTTCCGTTAAAATTTGGCGCACGGATTGTCTTGGGTCCAAACTCGAATAAGGGTCTTGGAAAACCATCTGAACTTTACGTCGTAGAGCTCTCATTTCCTTCGGAGATTTACCTATTAATTCTTCGTCATCAAGGAGTATGGATCCTTTGTGAGGGTTGTTTACTCTTACAATTGCCCGGCCAACCGTTGTCTTGCCCGACCCAGATTCACCAACCAAGCCTAGGGTTTCACCTTTTGCAATCTTTAACGAAACATCATTTACTGCATTCACGTAACTCTTAGCTTTGCGAAATAGCGACCCACCTATTGGAAATCGAACCGACAAGTTCTCAATTTTCAGTATGGATTTATTCATTAATTCTCCCACCCAACATGGCTCTTCACTTGTGGAAAGAAGCACGCCGCAGATCGGTTTTCTAAAACAGGGGCCATAAGAGGAATTTCATTCGAACACTTAGCCTGAGCAAAATCGCATCTCGGCTCGAATGGACAGCCAGCAGAGGTCTTCGTCATATCTGGTGGCATTCCGGGAATTGGAAGAAGTAGACCCTCGCGTGGGCGATCTAGCCGAGGTATTGAACGTAAAAGTCCCACCGTGTAGGGGTGAGTCGGCGTGGCTAATACTTCAGCAGTATTTCCTTGCTCCACAGCACTTCCTGCATACATCACAGTCAATTTTTCTGTGAATCCAGCCACAACACCAAGATCGTGAGTGATCAGAAGAAGACTCATTCCTAACTCCTTCTGAAGACGAGCGATCAATTCCAGGATTTGCGCTTGGATTGTGACATCTAATGCCGTCGTGGGTTCGTCGGCGAGTAATAGAGCGGGCTCGCAAGACAAAGCCATCGCTATCATTGCGCGCTGCCTCATACCTCCAGATAGTTGATGCGGATATTGGTTGACCCGTTGATCCGGCGCTGGAATCCCGACCAAATCTAGAAGTTCAATCGCCCTTTTGACTGCCGCGCGCCCCTTAGCCTTTCCGTGTTCTTCTAATTGCTCCACTATTTGTTGTGAAATAGTGAGAACTGGATTAAGACTCGTTAGAGGATCTTGGAAGATCATCGCAATTGATCCCCCGCGAAGTTTGCGCATCTCGCGCTCTGATAATCCAACTAACTCTTGTCCACGAAACTTGATGCTGCCAGCGCTAATTTTGGAAGTTTTCTTTGGAAGTAAATTTAAAAGTGCTAATGCACTCACGCTTTTACCTGAGCCCGACTCTCCCACGAGAGCCATTGCCTGACCCTCGTCTATTGAATAATTGAGGCCCCGAACAGCCTTGACGTGACCTTGCCTCGAATTAAATTCAACTTTTAGATCTGAAACTTCGAGTAATTTGCTCATCATCGCACCGACTTAGGGTCAACCGCTTTGCGAAGTCCATCCCCGATAAAATTGATTGCGAGCACGGTGATTACAATCATGCATGCAGAAGGAACCCAAATCCAAATTTTATCTAACAGTATGTCTGGCTGTTGAGCCAAATTCACCATTTGTCCCCAGCTTGAAGTAGGAGGTCGAACGCCAAGACCTAAGAATGAAAGTCCGGCTTCAATCAGGATTGCACTTGCAATTCCAAAAGTGGCGACGACCGAGAGGGGTCCTAGAAGATTAGGGAATATATGTACGAATACCGCCTTTGAATCACTGACACCAATAACTTTAGCTGCAACCAAAAACTCCTGCTCTCTTAGAGTTAAGACTTGGCCTCGCACTACCCGTGCAGAAGTTGGCCATGTAGTGAGTGCAATAACGACTATCACGCTCAAAAGACTCGGGCCGACGATTGCAATGAATACAATAATAAGAATTAGAGGCGGAACGCTCATAAAGCCATCCGTTATTCTCATTAAGATTGTGTCGACCCATCGACCAAAGTAACCGGAAGCAAGTCCGACCGAGATACCAATGAGTAAAGCAATCGATACAGCGCCAACACCCACCGTTAATGAAGTTCGAGCACCAAAAATGACACGTGCCCACACATCCCGTCCGACGTCATCTGTGCCTAATAGATATAGTCCCCCGGGGGCTTGACCTACAGCTTCGAGGTTGATTTCTGTTGGCCCCAATGGTGCAATCTTCGAGGCGAAGAATGCCATGAGTGTAACAATGCCAACTATCACCAACCCAACGATTGAAAGTTTGTAGGAGGCAAACCTTCTGACGGCTTCTCTAAGGAGAGAGTTGGATGATTTAGCCAAGACGCACTCTCGGATCTGCAATTGTGTATGCAATATCAGTGATTAAGTTAGAAATAACTACGGTCACCGCAACTACTAGCACGATACCCATCACCATGGTTATGTCTCGATAATTCGCAGCTCGCACCGCTAATTGACCCATTCCCGGCCAATTGAAGATAGTCTCTGTTATCACGGCTCCCGCAATAACTTCAGGAAGATGCATACCCACCACGCTAATAACGGGAATCAATGCGTTTCTGAACGCATGACGATAAATCACTCTACGGTTGCTAATCCCCTTTGACCTTGCTGCCACCATAAACTCAGAATTAAGGACATCTAACATGCTCGCACGAGTGTATCTAATGAGCTGCGCAGCGAGTCCAATTGCTAGCACCGAGCTCGGCAAAATCATGTGCTCTACTAAATCCCAGAAAGATTCATTCCCTAAATCGTGCATGTCGCTAGTTGGAAGCAGATCAAGTTTCAC